>CAOJGQ010000010.1 GCA_948435375.1 uncultured Candidatus Saccharibacteria bacterium | reverse complement strand
ACCCACAGTGTATTTTATTTGTTAACTACTTTGCTAGGCACCGGACCGTAAAGCCGACCCAACGATGGTCGTAGTGCGACGGGAAGACGTTAGTGCTATTGAAATGGAGGTTGTACGCATAGAGCTCTGATGGGTAGGCAGTGCTAGCCCAGTAGTAGCCACCGTAGCCCGCGCCCCTCAAAGAGCCAGTAGTTATATTCACGTACCCGCCACGAGTTAGATATATAGGAGATTCGGAGATGTTTTGATTTGGCCCTTTAAGGATAGGAGTGTACCCATTACCTCCGTTGATCTCGTAGCCACCAGTCTTCGGATACCCATACGCTAGCAGTAGTCTATAGAAGCTATCCTCACGATCCAATGGTTGACCACTGGTTGCCTTAGTCCCCAACAAAAACGCAGGAATCTCTAATATTCCCTTGTTGAACAAAATACTTTTGCTTTATATTAACGTATAATAGCCTTGTTTTACCATAAGCGGAATGAAAATGCGCAACGGTGCCAAAACCAAGAAATCCTCCTCGCTATCAATCAGTCTACCACTCCAAAACTCCTCCAGCAAGCATAAACAAAATCCAATTCGGCTTAAATCCACAGCCATATATACTACATTATTGGCGCAGTATTTCACGATCAGCATAGTAATATTTCTGGACAAAACAATTATCTAAACAGACGGTTAGCGGAAACAAATTTGCAGTTTGATTTCGTTCATCTTGGACCGCTAATCCGGAGAGAAGCGGGTTATAAAAATCTATCACCGCTAGAAAGAGTCAACGTATTACGCCGCATGCTAGCCTTTTCATCAAAAGTAGACTTTACCCATAAAACATTTATAGTAAATAAGAAGCATACCAGAGACGAAACAGAATTAGTCGCGCAACTTGCACATCAGTTCTCAAGTTTCATAAAATAAGATTACTCATATTTCTTATCGTTTGATAAACTAAAAGTCTATTATGACAATGGCCAAGTTGGGGTGATGCGAGTATTAATAGCAGTATTCACGACTTTATTCAATAATGCAGAATTTAAGAAGGCAACATAAAAAGATTATAAAATGCTGCAAGTAGCAGACTTGATCTGCACAGCGAAGCTCACAGAATTAAAAATGAAATCACACAGCCTATCGCGATCTGAAAGACGTATCTTGGGAACTGAGCACGAAATCAACAAAAGAATAATAAAACCACTACAAAAGAAAGAGTTTGAGGATTGAAGAACAAATTGTTCAGAGAAAAAGTCACTCCTACAATATATGATTTTGAGAACAAAAATGAGCTAACTTAGATTCTATCTGGCGAAACGCGTCTAACCGACGAGTGAACGACGATAGAACTTCCAAATTAGCCCTTTTTGACTCAAAATCTGGTGACTCGGGTGGGAGTCGAACCCACAACCTTCTCCTTAGGACGGAGCTGCTCTATCCATTGAGCTACCAAGCCAACTACCATTATCCTAGCACAGTGTTTCTAAAACATCCAGCACACGCCCATCGAAAGAACAATTTTCCCAAGTTCCCTTCCCTATAATCCTCATGCTATAATATATTCATGTATATTTCCGAACTAATTGGCGATTATATCGAACATCTCGAAATCGAAAAAGGCCGTTCAATCAAAACCGCCGAGAATTACGAGCGTTATCTCATTCGATTTCTCAACCTGGCCGGCGAACTTTCCGGCAAAAACGACGACCTCAAGCCCAGCGACATCGACGCCGAGCTACTGCGCAAATTTCGCCTCCGCCTCAACCGCGTTACCGACGAACACGGTGCTGGTCTCGAAGCCATTACCCAAGCCTATCACCTCATCGCTCTACGCGGTTTTCTTAAATACCTCGCCAAACGTAATATCAAATCTCTCGATCCTACACTAGTCGAACTGCCAAAAATCACCCGCAAACAAGTTACCTTCCTCCATTACGACGAGGTTGAACGCTTATTGAATGAGATTGACTTAACGACCGAAACTGGTCTCCGCGACCGTGCAATTATCGAACTTTTATTTTCTGGCGGACTACGAGTTTCCGAAATCGTCAAGCTCAACCGTGATTCAATCAATCTCGAACGTCGCGAATTTATGATTCGTGGTAAAGGCAACAAAGACCGACCAATTTTCATTTCCGAAGCCGCCGCCGATCGCGTCAGCGAATATCTCGCCGCCCGCACTGATTCCCTTGTCCCGCTTTTTCTCAATAACAGCAAAAACCAAACCTCACCCGACGTCTCCGGCAATTTTCGCCGCCTCACCGCCCGTTCGATTGAACGTATTGTCCAAAAATACGCCAAACTCGCCGGCATCACGAAGCATGTTTCGCCCCACACCCTGCGCCATAGTTTCGCCACCGACCTCCTCATGAATGGCGCCGATTTGCGATCGGTCCAGGCTATGCTCGGCCATTCCGACATCTCCACTACCCAAATTTACACCCATGTCACCGACCCCCACCTCAAAGAAGTCCACGACCGTTTCCACACCGAAACCAGCTCCGACTAATAATAACTTCACCTTATCTCCTATATATCTAACTCGTGGCGGGACAATTGACGAGCAAGCTGGGGCTTTGAGATATGGCAATACCGATAGCTTCTTGTGGTCAATTACGGCGCCCGTATTAAAGTACGAGACTTATGCTATCGATATGAGTAGGAGTACGCTCGCCCCATCGCGTACTAACGCTCGTTGGAGTGGCTTTACGGTCCAGAAAAACACCTTTTCACTCATTGAACTTATAACGCTGTTACAAGTTCAACTTCATTTTTTCTCTATTAAAAACAGCTTTTCTAGCTTCGTATCGGACCGTAAAGCCGTACCAACGACCGGCGTCGCTGTCCGACGGGTAGACGTTAACGCTATTAAAATTGAGGTAGTACGCATAAGACCTTGACGGGTAGGCGCTGACTCCCCAGTAGTAGCCATTGGCGCCCGCGTCCCTCAAAGAACCGATATTCATATTCAGATTCCCGCCACGAGTTAGATATATAGGAGAATTAGTAGATGTTTGATGTAGACAAAAAACATATCCAAAAACTACTCAAACACAAATCAAAACTATATAGCAAAATACCTTACTAAGCTAAAATCTTTACAATTTAACAGAGACAACTCTCGTTTGAACTTGTAATGCCATTACAAGTTCAAAACTAAAGGCCAATTCCTCCAAACTCCAAACAAGAAAACATAACCCAATCTTCCATATATCTAACTTGTGGCGGGTTCATAGATATGACTGATGGTTCTTTAAGACGTGCTGCTATTTATGGGCTAAGTTGGAGCAGAACTGTTTTCCAATCATTACCCTATGCATATGTGATTGCTCTTAATACTAGCAATATTGTACCATCAGATAACTACTTCCGCTGGCTTGGCTCTACGGTCCAACCCAACCACTGATTTCAGGGATTTTGCTTCTGGTTTGACGAAGAATTATAGCGCGATGAAGTCTACATTGCACCTTGATTGTTTGCTTCTGGTTTTCCGATCCTGTTTTGCGAAGAATTATAATGTAATGAAGTCTACGGCAAAACTTTGACTGTCTGTGTTATTGATTTTTCGTTATTTGCTTTTGGATGCTGGACCATTCCGGACGTCACGAATCTCCAGGAGTCGAGAGAAGAAAGAGTTTACTCTTTCTTCCGAGACGACGCCCGAGAATCTGAGCGTAGCGAAGAGGAGGAAGAGGAGCCTTTCACCCGTGACGAATCTTGAAGGAGTCCGAGGGAAGAATGAGCTTGCTCATTCTTCTGAGGCGACGCCCAAGAATCTGAGCGTTAGCGAAGATGGGCTGAAACGACGCCGTGTCCAGCACAAAAGACAAAACGGAAAACCAACGACCAACAATCAAGACTACCGTGTAGACTTCATTACGACATTCTCTTCGTCAAACCAGAAATGGAAACCCTAAATCCTAAAGCTAACAAGCAACAACGGCAAACAATTCCCCAACACCAACACAATCACAAACGCCGCCACCAAAAACGGCCCGAAATGCACCACATGCCCCTTCTTTTTCAGTGCACTCGGCAAAGCAATCACGTCCCCGAGCAAATTCGCCAAGAAAATCGTCCAGAGCGCCAACCACCAATCCGCTAACGCCAGAGCTAGTGCTAGCGCCAGTAGCCAATCCCCCGCCCCCATCAACTTCTCATGCGACGCTTTATATATTACTAAACAACTCCCCGCCAGAATCAACACCCCAATCCCCGCATTTATAATCGCCCCAATCACATCTGGATTATCCGACAACGACACTTCAAAAATTTTCAAAACGAAAACCATCATCCCAAAAATAATCGAAAGCGCCAAAAGCACTACCGGCAGTTCCCCCCACTTCGCATCATACACCGCCAAAACCACCAAAACCACCAGCATTATCAAAGTAATAATAAAAGTCGCCAATTTCACAACCAATAAAGTCGGATGTGCCGCCACAAGTTGCGACCAGTTGTTCAAAATCGGCACAAGATATGCCCAAGACAACATGAAAAACGCTACCGCCATACCAATTTCCGAGAGAAAATCCGCTATCCCGATTTTTTTATGGCAATAACGACACTTCCCCCTCAACACCAACCAAGATATAATCGGAATATTATCATACCATTTAATCCGCTTACGACAATGCATACAAACCGACCATTGCCCAAGCTCCTTCTTCCCCAACGCATGATAACGCCATCGCCAGGCTTGACAACATGCAAACGACCCAAAAACCGCCCCGAGAATTGTCATCAAAACTAAAATCAAGACAAGAATCGCCGTGTCAGTATCCCATAATAATGTTTTTAGCATAAACCTATTATATCACAACTCACCCAGTCACAAAATAGGCCCATACCCTATAAGTACGAGCCTATCCTATCAGCTGTTATCTAGCTATTGGTTATCTTGGCAGTAGGTACCACTCCCTTCAAGTTTGTAGAGAATTGCATAATCACGTGCGTTGCTCGAATAAATTGCCATCTCACCATCACACTTCGCATGTTCAACGACATAAATCATATGGTTCTTAAAGTCCTCATTATCCAGCGTCTTGGTCGTACCATTACTCGTAAGCGACTCAAATGTGAGACCGTAGCGCCAACCATCTGGATCAGCAAAAGTATTTTCCTCAGCATCAACCGCGTTCATATAATTCTTCACAAAACACTGCGTAGGAGTGTTACTCGCATTTGCGGATGAGCACCAACTACCCATCTTTAAACCCTCATCGTTCGATTCATCTACCGCCTCTAGAGGAGAACCGTTTGTCGCTGGCAACTTCCCATTATTGTTCGTCTGATACTGCGTAATCGCTTCGGACACTCGCGCCATATCATCACGTCGCTGCGTATCACGCTGCGCACGCTGCAAAGCTGGCAACGCAATAAACACCATTAAGAAAATCAAACCTGCGATCGCGAGCACGAGCACAACTTCGATAATCGTAAAACCACCCAAGTCAGTACTTTTTTTCTTCATTCGTGAACTTGCCACTTTTATTTCCTTTCTTTAATATAATTATTTTACATTATACCACAAGCATTTTCTCGTGCCAACCAAATTACCAACCAAAATGCGCACGAGTCCATCCCTTCTACATGCCGATACTACCCACCAAATTGTAAATCGGGAACAGAATAGCCATCACCATACCGCCCGCCACAATCGCCAGCACTACCATCAAGACCGGTTCAATCGCCGTCGAAATCGCTGCAATTCGTTCATCAAGCTCATCTTCATAAACCTTCGCTGCCTTTCCAAGCATATCATCCAGCTGTCCAGATTCCTCACCCGTCGCCGCCATTTGCGGCAAAAGTGGCAAGATATATTCCCGATTTTTCAGTGACGAGCTCAAAGTCTTCCCACTTCGCACTAGCACCGCCGCTTCTTTGATCTGTTCTTCGACCACCACGTTGTTCATCGACTCCGCCGCAATATTCATCGCTTCAAGCATCGGCACACCGGTCGAAAGCAACATCTGCGCCGTCCGCGCAAAACGTGCATTATAAAGCCTGAGAAACAATCCTTTGAAAAATGGCACTTTCAGCTTAAACTGCGCAATCCACTTGATCCCCACATCCGTACGTCGAAATTGCACAAAGAACCATACCGCAATCCCCAACAAAATCAAAATCAGCCACCAAAAATGCGCGATAAAGTTCGACACCCCCACCATCAAAAGCGTCAAAAACGGCAACGGCTCATTCATATCACGATACAAACTCTCCACTTGCGGCACCACAGCAATCATCATAAACATCACCACCGCCACAATCACGACGAGAACAATCGCCGGATAAGTCATCGCGCCGCGAATCTTCGAAATCATGTTAGCATCTTTTTCTTGCTGATCGGCCAACCGTTTCAAAGCCTCATCTAGCGTACCCGAAGCTTCACCCGCCGCAATCAAAGCTAGATAAACCTTGTTAAACACTTCCGGATAACGCGCGAAGGCATCGTGCAAAGTCTTACCACCTTCCACCTGCGCCAAAACATCTTCAATTAATGCTTTCATCGGCTTTTCTTCCGTTTGTTCCGCCATCATCCGAAGACTTGTCGACAGCGGCAGACCCGCCCCGATTAAAGTCGCAAACTGCCGTGTGAAAACAATTCTTTGTTTCGAAGTAATCCGATTTTGTAGTTTACTAAAAATCCCGTCGTTTACTTCCTCGCTAATTTTTTGCGGCGTATAGCCTTGGTCAATCAAAATCTTCCCTGCCGCGCGCTCACTTTCTGCCTGCACGTTTCCAGAAACAATTTTCCCGGTCGCTTTGTCCTTAGCTTTATAATTATATCGCTTCATTTTTTATCCTCGTGCCAATCGTTCAAATTCCGTCACGTCTACTGCGTATTGTCGCGCCACGTCAAAACTCACCACGCCAGATTTCACTAACTTCGCGAGCTCTCGGTCCATTGTCTGCATACCTTGGTCCGCTCCAGTCTGAATCGTCATGTCGAGCTGATGCGTCTTTCCTTCCCGGATAATACTTCGCACTGCTGAGTTCGCGACCAAAATTTCCGCCGCCGCCACACGTTTTCCGTCAAGCGCCGGCATCAACCGCTGCGAACAAATCCCCACCAGCATATTCGCCAACTGCGAACGAATCTGTGGCTGCTGATGTGCCGGAAAAACGTCAATCATACGGTCAATACTTTGCGCCGCCGAGTTCGTATGTAAAGTCGCAAACACCAAGTGCCCAGTCTCCGCCACCGTAATCGCCGCCTGAATCGTCTCGAGGTCGCGCATCTCACCAATCAGCACTACATCCGGGTCTTCACGCAGGATCGACCGCAGCGCCGCCGCAAAACTATAAGTATCATAATGCACTTCGCGCTGCGCCACCACAGCTCGCTTCGACTGGTGCGTGAATTCAATCGGGTCTTCAATCGTAATAATGTGCACCGCCCGCTCGGCATTAATCTTATCAATCAACGCCGCCAAGGTCGTCGTCTTGCCTGAACCAGTTGGGCCAGTCACTAGCACTAAACCATTCGGATGGTCCGCAAAACCTTCTACTACGCCCGGCATACCCAACTCTTGGATGGTCTTAATTACATTCGGAATCAAACGAAACGCCGCCGCCATGTTGCCTTTTTCGTGAAAAGCGTTCACACGAAAACGTGCTAAGTCGCCAAAGGCAAACGAATAGTCAAATTCCTTATCCTTAATCAAAATCCGCTGCTGATCCTCGTCTAGAGTCGAAAAAACCAATTTCTGCACCATATCATTCGTCAAAACCGGATAAGTCGTCAACTGCCTTAGATACCCCTCCACTCTCAACACCGGCGGCAAACCTACCTGGAGATGCAAATCTGAAGCGTTATTCTTCACGCATTCCTCGAGCAGAACTTCAATCCCTACTTCCCCCGCCACTGGCATCATCGGCGCTGCTACCGGCGCATTACCAGCAACCGCACCCACACTCGCGCTTGGCATTTCATTCGCATTCACCACAGCCGCATTCGCTGGCGCGCCACTTCCTTGTCCTTCAGACATCTTCGGCGTAGCGACCACCGGCTCAGCCATCACTGCTGCCTTATTCTCAGTATTCTCTTGTTTCCCGCTCGTATCCATAGTTTTATTCTACCATAAGCCTTTCTATTTTACTATTTTACACTCCGACTATTTAGGCCAAATCACTCGCCACCCGATTTACTTCCTCAATCGTTGTTATCCCCGAAAGCGCCTTCAAAATCCCGTCCTGCCGCAAGGTGATCGTCCCCTTCTCCTTCGCCGTCCGCATAATTTCATTCGAGGTTGCTCGCGACACGATTAGTTTCTGGATATCCTCATCCACATCAATCGCTTCATAAAGCCCCGTTCGCCCGAGATAACCACCCGGCGTCTCCTGATCATCTACTCCTCGCACGAGATTATAACTCTCCTGCCCCGCTACCGGCAAATTCGGATAACCGAGATCCTCGCTCACCGACTCAGCTTCCGCGCTATTTTTCGGCAACAAATCCCCCACAAAATCATTAATTTCTTGCGTCTGCATCTCATTGCTCGGCACTGCCGCTCGTTTTGGTGCCACTCGTCGCACCAAACGCTGGCCAATCACCGTGTTTAGCGTCGACGCCAGCAAAAACGGCTCAATCCCCATATCGAGAAGACGCGGCAAAATCCCCGCCGCCGAGTTCGTATGCAAGGTCGAAAACACCAAATGTCCCGTCAAACTCGCCTGCACCGCCAAGTTTGCCGTCTCCGCATCACGAATCTCCCCCACCATCACCACGTCCGGGTCTTGACGCAAAATCGACCTGAGCCCTGACGCAAAAGTCAACCCCGCATCCACATTCACCTGAATCTGGTTCACTCCGTCCATCTTATATTCCACCGGATCTTCCAGCGTCACAATGTTAATTTTTTCACTCTTAATCTTCTTAATCAACGCATAGAGCGTCGTACTTTTACCTGAACCAGTTGGACCTGAAGTCAAAATCATTCCATTCGGTCGCGCAATCCCCGCCATCACCGTCCTTAGCGCTCGCCCGGTCATCCCCATATCCTCAATTTCCATACTCGATCCGCTCTTATCCAGCAAACGAATCACCACCTGCTCCCCCCACACCACCGGACTAATCGCAATACGCAAGTCGACCTCACGATCCCCCACTGCCACCGCAAACTGACCGTCCTGCGGAATACGATGTTCGTCAATCTTCAAGTTCGCCAAAATCTTGATTCGCGATACTAACGCCGGTTCAATCGCCCGCGGCAAATCCATCACTTTCCGAAGCACACCGTCAATCCGACATCGGATAATCAAACTATTTTCCAGCGGCTCAATATGAATGTCTGATGCTTTCGATTTCACCGCAAAATCCAAAATCGAGGTCAATGCTTTCGAAATCGGCGAATCCTGCGTGATTGTCTTTACGTCACTATTTTCTCGCCGCTGCTCAACTTCGCGATTCGTCGTCCGTACTGCCTGTTTAACACTCGAAAAGTCCCCGCGATATTGTTTCAAAATCGCCTGAATACCATCGCTCGACGACATCACCGCTCGCACTTGTTTCCCCGTCAAAGTCGACAGATAGTCCACGGCCTGGACGTTCCCGACATCCAGCATCGCCACTACTAGCTGACCGTTTTGCTCACCCAGCGGCACAGCCATCGACCGCTCTGCTACATCAAACGACAGTAACGACAAGACATCTTGCCCCATTTCCACGTGCAGAAGATTCACATATGGCACACCGGTCAAAACCGCCGTCGCGTGCACCACCATGCTATCATTCACAATCTTTTTCGCTGAAAGCATCGCCATGAGCGGTTGCTTAGTCTGCGCCACCTCTTCTTGCACGCTCGCCACTGCGACAGCATCAACCAGACCCTCATCAATCAAGAGCCCAACTACCCGATCTAGTCCATCCTTCGTCAGCAGCGCCACTTTTACTCCTTTTCTATTTCTTGCTCCTCAGCCGCTTCATCCGTCGGCTCTTCTTCCGGCGCCAGCTTGCCGCATACAATCAATTCCGCCGCATCCAAGATTCCGTTCCGATCAATATCCTCACAATCCCCCACATAAACTTCCACCGTCGGATTAATCGCATAACTATTGAAAACTTCTGGGTCCGGCTCTGCCAGACTACTCTCAATCACACCAGTCAACGCCTTAAACTTCACCGAAGCTTTGTTCGGATCCCCCATAATCGCATTACAAGCCAAGAAAGCCGCCAAGGTCCCAATCCCCGCAATCAAAACTAGTGTGAAAATATCTGATTGTTTCATTTTGTCTCCTTTGCTTTCTTCGAAGCATAAACCGTTCGCGTCGTCTCCAGCTCACTAGCTTGATTGAGATAATACGCATTCGCTGAAGCCTGCATACTAATCCCCGTATTCGTCCATTCAAACACTGCCGAAGTTACGTCAAAATCACGAATCGAATGTTCCAGATTATTCAAAGTCGTCATCGTTACTCCATCCGAACCTTCAATCCTTAGCGTCGTCGGAATCACGCCTACCCCTTTAATCGGCGACATCACTGCATCCTCTCTTGGCGACAAAGTTTCCGGCTCCCAGTTCGACAGGATAAAAATCTGGTTCACACTCGCCATCAAAGCTTCCGCGTTTCTTTGCGCTGGTAAAGCATCCGGAATCACCCTCAGCGCTGAACAAATCTTCGTCAACTGGAGATATTGTTGCTTCTCGAGATCGTCATCCGACTTTTCATACAATTCATAGAAATCAATCTTCTTCCCATCCGCATCGTAACAATCTTCCTCGCGTTTCCGCGCCACCGTTTCGAGATCTTCGTTCTGCGCCATCGTATCAATCACGTTATAGCGCAAACTTCCCTGCACATCATTCAGCGACAACTCACCCGGGTTACAATTATCCAGCTCCTTACCGTTCAAGCGCCCATTCTTGTCCGCATCCTTACAAATCCCGACATTACGCAAAGTCTGATCATATTCATTAATCGCTGTACCTTTTTGCGTAATAATCTCAGTGTTGAACTTAATATACTTGAACAAAAACAACGAAATCACCATACAAGTCCCGAGAATCAAGCTCGCCCCCAAAACTTCCAACATCGTATACTGCTGCGCCTTGGAAATCTTTAAGCGCTTACCACTCGCTTTTGTGTCATCCTTATTCATTTGAGTTTCCTCCTGTGTTTGTCGTATTGTTTAGACAATCCGCATCATTTTCGTCACACTCCGTTGCCTCTTGTGTGAACATCCCTTGGATCTGGACATATGAATCAGTCACGTTCTGCCCCATCGGGCCAATCGCAATCATATGTTTGTTACGGAAAAGATAGAAGCTCGGATCAACCACCGTCGTCGCAGTAAACTTCAAAACTAGATTACCACTTTCGTTGCGTGCGTTACTTGATGTTGTTACCGAAAGCCCATCCGGCGCTAACATACAATCATTATTAGAGGTCCACTTCGCCGTCGATCCAACCGCCACACCCGAATAGGTCGTACACTCACTCACGAAATGTTCTACCCCGCGAATCTCCCC
Organism: uncultured Candidatus Saccharibacteria bacterium; assembly: GCA_948435375.1. Classification (GTDB taxonomy): domain Bacteria; phylum Patescibacteriota; class Saccharimonadia; order Saccharimonadales; family Saccharimonadaceae; genus Nanosyncoccus. The sequence goes on along the minus strand of CAOJGQ010000010.1, from coordinate 21,195 downwards.
TTGAAGCTCCATTTTTCCACTCTTATACCACTTCTCATATTGTGGCGTGCGCCAAATCTTCACTCGTGTCACCACGTTTTCCATCTTTGGCTCACCATTATTCTCTTCGCCATTCGTCTCCATGTTCTCATCCGGGTTGCCCTCTTCAGGATTTCCCTCATCCCCCCCATCAGCATTGCTCTCGTCGGTATTCTCTCCTTCTACTTCCTGCACTGGTCGCTCTTCTGATTCAGTCGTCGCATCCTCACCATAGTGCAAAGTCGTCGTATCTGCCTTGCTAGAACCTTTCAGTGTCGCCGCGCAACCATCCTTCGTCAAATCCCACCAAGCATAATAGCTTTCACCTTCCTTCAAAGCCATCCCATTGTCAGTTTCCGCAATACACCAAGTCGGGATCTCATTGCCGTCCACATCAACATAGCGCCCATAATCATATTTTGTCAACGCCACGCCCTTCTTGAACGATTCGAGCACTCGATAGTCAATCAACGGCGCCTTCCGCGCATCCGCCTGACCTTCCATCAAAAGCGTATTATTCTCAAGATTCACTCTCAACTGCGAAAGTTGCACCGAATCTTCTCCCTCCGGCAACATCACCCCCAGCGCCCCAAAAGTCCGCGACAAAATTTTCTTATTCTCCGCAATATTCGACAAGGCCGAAAGCTGTCCTTGAATCGCGACCAAATCATCCAGCTCTTCATAACCTAACAATTTCGCCGACAAAGTCTCAAGTTTCTTGTCCTGCGTCGCCATTGCGATATCTTGACCACTCTTGATACTGAACAAGATTGCCACTAGCCCAACTGCTGCCGCCGAAACCACAATACAAATAAACAGAACCATATTCCGCATTTTTAGCGATTTAATCATCTCGGCTTTCACTTCTGGTACCAAGTTGATCTCATAGGCCGTATTGACCGTCGTGACAAGCTGCGGTTCGTTGCTCTTGTTCTTCCCCGTTACCGCATCCTTAATTTTTTGCCACCAATCTTTCATTAGTCATTACTCCTTTCTGCCAGCCCAATCGCTACCGCAAATTCGCTCGCCACTGGTTGCAAAACGCGTTGTTGCTCCGGCGAAACTTTCACCAGCTGCCAAGGATTCCCTTGCGTCGTCGTCACATTTGTTTTCGCCTCAATATACTCCGCAATAAATGGAATCATTCCCGCAAAACCCGACAAAACCGTCCCACCGACCGGCGTATTCATATATTCCGAACGGAAAAAGCTAATCGACTTATTCAATTCTGACGTGAAGCTCTCCAGCGTCGAATCGAGCGCCCGGAAAACTTGTCCCTCAACCTTATCCTGCGCTAGACCAAATTTCAGGATAAACTGTCGCGCCTGCTCTTCTTTCACATTCAACGACGACGAAACTGTCTTCACAAACACCGAAAAACCACCCGGCACCGACCGCACCAAACGCGGCGCACCCTTATACATCATCACGAGGTCAGTCGAATGTTCGCCGAGATCAATAATCAACCGCGCATCCGTCGCTCCCACCGGCATCAAAGCCCGCGCCATCGCAATCGATTCTGGCTCCTGCGCCACCACATTAAGGTCGAACGATTCAATCATTTCCATCCGCTCTTCCGCAAAATCCGCCGCCGTCGAAGAAATCAAAACTTCCACCTTCGTCGCATCAATCGGGCAAACCCCCAGCGACACAAAATCCACCGTCGCATCATCAATCGCCATCGGAATATATTTATCCAGCTGATATTTCACCCCATTCAGAACGTCCTTTTCCGCCTGATTTTCTACCTTAATCACCGTCGTGAAGGTCTTCCCCGCCGGCATTCCAACTGCCACATTTTTCGTCGTGATTCCAGCTTGTTGCATTGCGCCAAGAATAATCTCACCCAGATGTCGCCGTCCAGCCGCCGAACTGTCTTCTAGCGTCTTACGGTCCATCGGCACATACGCAAACTTTTGCAAAACCCAACCATGCTGCGCATCCCCAGCCAGCTGAATTAACCGAATCGCGGTTGTCCCAATATCTAATGCGAAGAAATCGCCCACTCCATGGATTAAACTCATATTTCCATTATAAACATAAACATCTCGTTTGACAATAACTATTTTCAATCTTCCACGAGCCCCAGACCGTAAAGCCAAACCACCGATTACTATAATGCGATGCATAAGCAATTGAATTATCAAAGGCAAAAGAATAAGCATAGAGAAATGTATTAGCGCTCGCGGTCCACAAATAACCATAATCACCTGCGCCCCACAAAGCACCAGTCTCAAGAGCAACATTCCCGCCACGAGTTAGTATATATAGAATATTCTGAGATGATTGAAGTTGGAAATGGAACTTTGAACGTTGAACTTGTAACAGCGTTACAAGTTCAAACAAGAATTGTCTCTGTTAAATTTGGAGATTTTGGGGTTAGTAAAAGCTTTTTGGTTGGTTTTTAAATATACTTGGGTTATATAAACATATACGATTCTCCTATATATCTAACTCGTGGCGGGGACGTGGATATGTCTACTGGCTCTTTGAGGTACGCGGGCATCGTTGGCTTCTACTGGGCTAGCACTACCGACCCCTCAGAGCTCTATGCGTACAATCTCCATTTCGATAGCTCTAGCGTCTACCCGTCGAGCAGCAGCAATCGTTGGAGCGGCTTTACGGTTTGGGTCTAAAAAATGAGATTAATACATCTTCTAATATTCCTATATATCTAACTCGTGGCGGGAACGTGTATATGACTACTGGCTCTTTGAGGGACGCGGGCAGCAATGGCTACTACTGGGCTATCCCTACCTACCCGTCAGAGCTCTCTGCGTACTACCTCGTTATCAATAGCGCTAGCGTCTTCCCGTCGTACAACGTCGATCGTTGGTATGGCTTTGCGGTCCATCCACCAAAAATTAATCCCGAACCGTAAAGCCATTATACCGATCGCTATCTCGCGAAACTTCTATTTTATCGCCAAAATCCAGAAAGTACGCATAAAACATACGGGGACTTGCAGTCGATAGCCAATAGCTTCCATTACCGCCCGCTCGTCGCAAAACCCCAAAAATCCTGTTCAAACTCCCGCCACAAGTTAGATATATAGGATATTATGAGATGTCTAGATATGTTCTATTTTTGTTATATGACAAAAATAGAACATATTGATTCAAGAACCAACGACAAGATATTATGGTTTTTCTATTCTGCTTTTTGCTGAAAGATTTATATAGTAACGAAGTCTACTCTTAGTTTTTACCTTTCCGCCATCACTAGAGCCGAACCGTTCAGGCTTTCTGTGGGCCTAAAGACTTGGCCAAAGCGGCCCGGAGCGGGCCCACAGAAAACCTGAACGGTTCGGCTCAAAATGATACAGGAAGATAGAACTAAAGACAAACCTCCCTTACAATATTATCTTCATGAAACCAGAATCAAAAAAACGTCAACCAATAAAACCTCTCCCGATTCTTCCCCACCTTCCCCACCGTCTCATTATCCCGCTTCTGCACCACCCGAAATCCACTCCGCCCCAGCCAAGTCTCAAACTCCCGCATAATCTCCCGCCGCATCCGCTCATTTTTCACCACCCCATTCACCAGCTGGTCAGAAAACGCCTCAAATTGCGGTTTCAACATCACCAAATAATCCGCCTCCCTCGGCACAATCTTCTTCGCCTGCGTCAAAATCTTCCTCAAACTCACAAAACTCACATCCGCCACCACCACCTCGACTTCAAGAAGCTCATCTTCCAGCGCCAAAAAGTCCGTTTTCTCATGCAGCTCCACCCGCGGATCAAATCTCAGCGGCGCCTTCATCTGCCTCGTCCCCTTCTCGATCGCGATCACCTTCTTCGCTCCACACCTCAGCGCCAGCTCCGTAAAACCACCCGTCGACGACCCAATATCGAGCACCGTCTTCCCCCGCAAATCAAACCGAAACGCCTCCACCGCTTCAGCCAATTTCAATTCCGCTCGCCCCACAATCTTCTCTGTCATATCTTTATCATACCATCATTACCCCAAAAACCAAAAAATCTCCAAGAACATCCCCTAAACACAGCGAAGGGTAGACCGAAGTCTACCCTTTAGATAATTATCTAAAACGTCAAAACTGACATAATCAGCCCGCCAAACGCTCCGCCAAATCAATCACTTTTACCACTCGCCTATCGGTCCCGAATCTTCGGCGTAATCACCATGCAATGCAAGAAAAAATCATGTCGCACCGTACCGATCTCCCGTTGACCGTTCATCAGCTTATCTGGGGTCTTCCCGAACTTCACATGCACAACACTCAGATCATCACCCTTCGTCACATCAAGCTGATAGAGATTGGTGTCACCAATCTCTATTGTCGTACTGTTGTCAATAGCCAGGTCATTCTCTCTCGCCCAGTCCGCAATCGTCATACATGACATTCCTCCCCCTACTACATACCATTTTTCATTCATGTCCAACATTTTAGATAACCTCCTTTTTAATCTACTTGTCAACCTTTAGTCTATTTTTGACAACGTTCCGTCAGAAACCAAGGGTCAGAGACCCCTCATCTCCCATTCTAGCATACTTTACTCAAAAAGTCAAGCATCCGAGCAAAAAGCTAAGCTTGCTTTGCTTTTTAGAGAATACGCAGGCTTTTCTGCGACGATAGTCGAAAGAAAAAAGTCAAACCAAAAACACCGAACCACCGCTCGTCGCTCCGCCAACTTGTCTCCAACCCCAACCTAGCCGCCGACTACCCCTCCCAAATCTGAAACTTGTCGTCTTCCACATAAACCAACTGATTGTCATTCAAACAAATAATCGGTTGGTCAATACTAAAAAAATCTTCTGGGCACTCATGCAAGAATCGCGCAAATTTCTCCCGCTTTGCGTCCTGCCGATTCCAATGCGGCTTCACCAAAAAGTTCACCAGCCCCAACCCCTGAAAATTCGTCAACTCCGGCGCCTTTTCCCACGAATCCCCGCTCATATAGCGTTGCATGGTCAAATCCTTGCCACATACAATCGATCCAGCGCTCTCACCAACATAAGGCACCCCCTTCGCCAAAACTTTTTTCACCACTTCATCAAAATGGCATTCCTGCATCTTCTGGAGCAAGTAATAATTATTCCCTCCCTGCACAAACACCACATCTTGCTCCGCCAACTCGCGCGCCACCTCTTCCTGTGTTTCCCCTTCAATATCATAATCAAAGACCTGCCAACCTCGCTTCTTCATAATTTCCCGCCCCTCGTCAATCCATTCCCGCCGATCTCTCGGATGCAAATTCCCCGCCGTCGTAATATATGCCACCCGAATCTCGCCCGCCGGCTTAGCCGAACCTCGTTCGATATCATCCATAATCATTTTCGCCACACCCCTCCCCCGAAAGCTCGACGCCAAATACAGCTTCATTTTGCTCCTTCTCTTATTCCTCTCATTATACCACCCCGAATCTCCTATATATCTAACTCGTGGCGGGTATGTGAATGAAACTATGGGTACCTTGAGATATGCAAGCGATAATGGTTATGAGTGGTCTAGCACCGCACATGCGTCCTTGATAACGTCGTACGTTTTTAATCTGGATAGCATAAGCACTTATCCATCATATAGCCTTTCGCGTTGGTATGGCTTTATGGTCCGATGCACGACAAAAAAGATGACTGAAGTTTGCGCCGGTCCGTAAAGCCGTACCAACCAGGGTTGTAATCTGATGGCAGGACAAGGGCACTATTGAAATAAAGGTTGTAAGCAAAATCTATAGAAGAATCAGCGGTATTGACCCAGTAGGTGCCGTAATCGCCCGCACGCCTCAAAGAGCCAGAGGTCTTGCTTAGATTCCCGCCACGAGTTAGATATATAGGAGAATCGGAATTGCTTTTACTTTGGACCGTAAAGCCTAAAAAACGGACGTAAGAAGCTGACAAGTAGGCATTGATGCTGCTGAAGTCTAAGCTGTACGCGTCGGTGGATGATGAGGCAGCTGTTTTAAGCCAGAAGACGCCAGAATGCCCTAGTGTTCGCAAAGAGCCAGTTTTAATTTCTAGAAACCCGCCACGAGTTAGATATATAAGAGTTTCGGTAATGTTTAATATCTAACCATCAGCCAGAATCCTCCAACCGTAAAGCCATTCCAACGATCGCTATCTCGCGATGGACGAATATTCGAGTCGTAAAAATCTAAGATATAAGCATAAGGCGCTAGCAAACCAGCCGTCGACGACCAATATAAGCCAGCATATACTGTACCTCGCAAAGCACCAGCATCCACATCTACATTCCCGCCACGAACCACAGGAGTGGCTGTAGGACAAAAGGAAACTTGTTTTCTTTTTGGACGCTACGACTGTGGGAGCAACGTTAGTTGCGAGGTTAGATATATAGAAGATTAATAGATGTTTAATATGAACCAAGCAATACACCCATAACCAACCAAAAATACTTAACAACACTTTTTACTGACCTAAAATCATCACGGTTTAACAGAGATAATATCTGTTTGAACTTGTAACGCCGTTACAAGTTCAAAACCTCATCGCATTCCCCGACCAAACCATTCTCCCAATGTTCTATATATCTAACTCGTGGCGGGGTGGTAGATATAACAACTGGTTCTTTGAGAGATGCAAGTTTTAGTGGTTACGGCTGGCCTAACACTGCTTACGCATCCTCTTTCTTTGCATATGTTCTTGCTTTCAATGATGGTTATATCCTCTCGTCAAGCAATGCAAATCGTTGGGGTGGCTTTATGGTTCAGCCAAGCCAGCCAGCGATTCCCGGGGTTCTAACTCTGTTTGACAAAAAGAAGTCAACTAGAGCTAAGTTGTTTGGTGGGGGTGTTTCGGAATATAAAAATGCCGAGCCCGATAGCTAACTGGTAGTTTTAGCAAAGGTCAGCGCGGTTACGTCCGCGGAACCTTTGCGTTCCATCGGAAAAACTAGCAGTTAGCGCTCGGCGCAAGGCATCAATTCCGAAACACCCCCACCAAACAACTTAGTCAAGGGATATTTCTTACGTCAAACAGGACCAAATCCCCTTATTTCTGCCTTTCCCGATAGCTCCTCGTTTCCGTATCCACACTCACGACGTCCCCGGTTTTAATAAACGCTGGCACTTTAATCACTACACCCGTCTCCAATGTCGCGTCTTTCTGCACCGAGCTCGTCGTATCACCTTTCACGGCATTTTCCGTATAAGTCACCTTCAGCCACAAATTTTTCGGCAAAGCCAGGTTAATCGCAGTTCCATTATAGAACTGAATCTCCATTTCATCCCCGTCCTTCATGAAATCCTGCATGTCCCCCACCATATCCGCCGCTAATTCATACTGCTCAAAAGTCTCCGGATCCATGAAATAAAACTTATCATCATCGTGATAAAGATATTGCACTTTCCGCGTCGTCACTTCCGCCGGCTCAATTTTTTCCTGCCCCTTAAAAGTTTTTGGCAACAACGCGCCCGTGATCAAGTTTTTCACCTTCACATTCACAATCGAACCGCCCCGCCCCATCACTTTTTGCGAATATTCCACCACTTTATACGGCTGCCCATCCAGCGTAATTAGTGTATTTTTCTTCAAATCAGTTGGCCCATACATCCTTCAATTCTCCTTATCTTTATTAGTTTACCTATCGTTGACCATGAAGCTTCAGCCAGCCTCGAGAAACAGACTAATGTTGTTTTTTCGAGACCATCCGCAGCGCCACGAAAAGACGAGATTATCATGGATGAAGTACAAGGCGAAAGCGAAGCGCGCAAGGAGGCTGTACTAAAAGTACTGCCTCCGCGCACTAGAGCTTTCAACGCAGTAATTCACCATGAGAACTCGTTTTTTAGCGCTCTGCCACAAACGGCAACAGCGCCAAATGCCTCGCCCGCTTAATCGCCACTGCCAGCTGTCGCTGCTGCTTCGCTGTCAAACCGGTCTTCGCAATCGGCTCAATCCGACCATAAACGTCAATGTAACGTTGCAGAGTCTTCACATCACGATAATCGAAATATTGCCCTGCATTTGCTTTCACTTTTCTCATTTTAATCTCCTCTACCTATTCTTTAGAATGGAATCTCATCCAAATTAATCTGATCTTCACCGGCATCATCTGCACCAGCGTTACCACCGTCATCTGCCGGCGCACTTGCTCGGCTCGCACCACCACCAGTCCCGCCACTACGATCGCCGCCGATGAAGCTGAAGTCATCCACCACAATTTCCACGCGTGAACGCTTCTGACCAGTATTCTTATCGTCCCAACTACGCTGCTCCAAACGTCCCGAGACCAACAGCGCCGAACCTTTGTGGATGTATTGGTTAATCGTCTCACCCGACTTTCCCCAAGCCACACAATCAAGATAAGAAACCGACTCTTGCTGGTTACCATCGCTCCCGCGGAAAGAACGGTTCACCGCAATCGTGAAGCTACAAACTTGCGAACCGCTCGGGGTTGTCCGCATCTCTGGGTCGCGCGTTACGTTCCCCGCAACAATCGCTTTCGTAAAACCTCTCATTTTTATGCCTCACTTTCTTCGTTTTCTTGTGCTTGGATCTTGCGCGCTGCCTGTTTCGCTTCGTATTTCAGCTTGCGCTCGTCCACTTTCACCAAAAGATGGCGCAAAATCTCATCCGTAATGTTGAAAATACTATCAATCTTCGCAGGCGCCTCTGCTGGCAATTCCACCTCATAATAATTATAGATCGCAAAATCCTGCTTCTTGATCGGATAGGCTAGCTTTTTCTTCCCGTCGTTCTCTTCTTTGATAATTTTACCACCATTTTTCTCAATCAAATCTTTGATTTTGGTGGTAGCCGGCTCCAAATTCATCTCGAGATCCGGATGAATCAAAACCGTAAGCTCGTAATTTTTCATTACAATACTCCTTTGGTTATAGCGAACACGGCTCCATTTCGTTCCTATAAACACCTGTTCGCTGAGTTAATATCCCCTTCATTCTATCACACTTTTCACCCCAGTTCAACCCCGCCCCGTCGGGTCACGCATCGCCCGCTCCACCATCAGTCTCTCACCCCATCTATCCCTGTCCACCACCTCCAACTCTATTTCTGAGTGCCTAATCTCAGCCTCCTATCAAGTGCCTACTCTACTTCTTCACCAGAATAATATTTCCGTTCTACATTAATAATCGGCACACCAAACACCGCAGCATGATGTTTAATATCATCGCTAATCTCGCCATTTTCAATCACAAGATAATCCGGTGGCTTCGCTTTTCCATTTTCCGCAAAGCGCCGTAAGACTATCTCATTATAACCACCCCATTTAGGTATATTATCTACCAATTCATCCCATATATTCAAATTATTTTCATTAATACCAGAACCCATCCAATCACGCCCCACCATCTGAGGCGTCCGTAAATCACCTTCTCCAGCATTAATCAACGAACCACCCCCCACATGATCCCATCCATAAACAATATATGGCTCATCTCTCCGACTCACTAACCTATCGTGTGTCGTACCGAGACGTTGGTCTGGGTTTTTATACACATCCGTATACGAACAAGAGATTGTATTACCACGCCGATGATTGTACGGCAATATTTTGTTCTCTTCTTTTACCTTCTGTTCGTTATCCAGCCAAAAAAGTGGCTGAACTTCCAGCCTATGCATCATTCCCGCACCAATAACAGAGCCTTCGTTCGCCTCGCTTGCCGTATCTTTATACGAAATCGAAGTTGTCAACATCCTCAGTGGCGCACCTTCCATATTATATACAATAATCACCTCACCATTATAATCTATTTCTGACTTCGTCACGCCAAGTCCACCAATCTCCGCCTTCAAATCCAAATCCTCAACCTTAGTTAATCGTCCATTCAGATCCTTCTCGAGAATCTCCTGGGCTCGCTCTTGCCTCAGACGGTCCTCCTTTTCATTCTTACTCCCCCACATCTCAACACTAATATCATGCTCAAGCTTTTTATCATTTTTATTCTTTTCACTTTCTGCTATGACATTCGCATATTGTTCCAGCGACTCATCAATATCCTTCACCATCGCATTGAAGCCTGACCGTTCATCATATGCCTCCTGCATGGCATCCTCAAAAACTTTAATACTCTCTGCCTTGCGTTGCCGATATATCTTCAACGCCTCTGGCATCGCTTCGCGTCTTCTTTGCTCCTCAACCCTCTCACTACGTATACCCATAGCATCGAGCGCTACTCTCCCCAACCTCCGTACTGTACCTGGCTTTTCAGCAACCCCTTCCCGTTCAAACCGAGAAATCGACTCCTCCAAACAACCGAGACCATCCCCATCGCTCAAATCCACCGCCAAAAGTCGCGCCCGAAACTCGTCATTTTCCCGATCTTTCTCTAAAATCGACCAATTAAGCTCTCTAGAATCATTCTTCTGTGCTTCTAGAGCATTCTCGCCCTTCATAGTCTACTCCCCTCCACCCCCATTCGCGAGCTCATCAAACTCTTCAATCGAAGAAATCAAGACTTCCCTCGGCTTGTGCCCGTTCGCCGGTCCAATCACCCCAATTTCCTCCAGCCAAATCGCTAGCCCCGAGACAAACCCATGTCCCTTCCCCAGCCATGTCTGCAAGCTCGCCGTCGAGAACTTCCCATTCTGCAAAGTAATCTCAATCGCCTTCCGCACCACCGGATCCTGCGGATTATACCGCCGTCCAAGATCACCAATCGCGCCACCCCCCGCTGGACCCATGCCTTTGATTTGCACCGGTTGCGCCACCACATCGTCATTATAATCCGGTGGTCGCTGCTCACGTAAGAAATCCGTCACTCCCATAATCTCTGGATCGTCCACATATGCGCTCTGAATTCGCCGCGGTCGCCCCGCCATCTCGGTCGTAAGCATAATCATATCGCCCATCCCGAGCAGCTTCTCCGCCCCGCTCATCCCGAGAGCCACACTCGATTCCGTGAAATTCGTCACCTTGAACGTAATTCGCGCCGGCACATTACTCTTAATCAAACCGGTAATCACCTGCACCTTCGGGCTCTGGGTCGCCAAGACCAAGTGAATCCCCGCCGCGCGCCCTTTCTGCGCAATCCGCACAATCAGCGCCTCGAGATCCTTCCCTGCCTGCATCATCAGATCCGCCATCTCATCCACAATAATCACGATAAACGGCATCTTCCCCCCGTCCTCACTCTGTGCCATTTTCACATTATAATCATCAATTTTCTTCACCTTTTCCTTCGCCATCAAAGTATAGCGCCGCTCCATCTCATTCACCGCCCACTTCATCGCCGAAAGCGACTTCTCCACCGATGTAATAATCGGCGTAAGAAGATGCGGAATATCCTCATATTGCGTCATTTCTACCTGCTTCGGGTCAATCATAATCATCTTCAAATCACTCGGCGAATTCCGATAAAGCAGCGACAAAATCAAAGTATTGGACATTACCGACTTACCTGAACCAGTCGTACCAGCGACCAGAAGATGCGGCATTTTCGCGAGGTCCGCTACCACCGCCTTGCCAGAAATGTCCTTCCCCACCACGAACGACAGCGGCGACTTCGCGTTACCCCATTCCCGACTCTCGAGAATACTTCTCAATCCCACACTCGCCCCTTTCACATTCGGCACCTCAACTCCGACTAGACGTGTCCCCGGGATCGGCGCCTCAATCCTGATCTGACCTTCCACGGCCAAGTTGAGTGCCAACTCTTTGTCATGTGAAGTAATCTTCGTGAGACTCACTCCCGAAGGCGGCCGCATGGTGTACTGCGTAATTCGCGGGCCCACATTCACGCCATCCATCTCAACATTAATTCCAAAGTCCGCCAAAGTCGACTTGATAATATTCGCATTCTCCTTATAATTCCCCGGGTTTGCCTTTGACTGCTCATTGCTCAAAATCGTTAGCGGCGGCACCTTCCATTCTGTATCGCTCACTGCCACGAGCGCCGTCGGCTCACTCATTTTCGCCTCGCTACTAGCCGCCTTCGCAGCTTTCCCAACTCCAGCCACAGCCCCCGCCGCTACCGCCATTTCTGGTTTCTTCGCCAACTTTTTCCCAAACAGTCCCCGTTTCGCCGGCTTTTCCGTCGCATTCTTCCCCGGCGCCTCCGGTGCTTCCGCCATCCCAAGGTTCACCTTCAACTCGTCAGTACCAACCGCCTCATCCCCCTCATCATGGCTCTTCCGCCCTCGTTGACCCTTCACCTTCTCCGCATTCAACCGCTCTGCCTTCTGTGCCACTGTCTCCGGCATATCTTCTTTCTTCTCGCCAATATGCAGCGCTCGCCCAATCGCGCGGAACACTGTCACCGGATTAGTCTGCAAAATAAACATCGCCGTTACAAAAATCAGCACAATATATATGAATATCGCTACGCTCTGGTCCAGAATCCCAATCACAATCCCGTTCAGCCAGTCTCCCACCATGCCCCCCGCCGGCTCTCCTTGCACCTTTGGTAAACCATCTACCATGCCTGATACCCAAACCACCATCAAAATCGACGCAATCCACATCACCGCCGGAATTCGATTTGTATCACTGCGTAAAATCTGCACCGCTAGCCAAACTAGAAGCACCGGAAAAGTATACTTCGCATAACCAATCAACGATACTAGACCATCATCCACCGCCTCCAGCACCGGTCCACCCTCTCCCGACCAACCAAAAATCAGCACCACCGCCAGCACCAACATCAGCACCGCTATCATCTGGCGCCAAAAACCGCCCGGCAGCTCATGCTCTGGCGCAACTACTTCCTTCGCGCGCGCCTTGCTACTCTTTGTGCTTTTTTTCTTTGTCGCCTTCTTCGGCGGTGACCTCCGTTTTGCCATATACCACTCATTATACATGAAAAATCACTTTTCCTCAAAAATCGTCGCGTACTTACGGCCCCATCCCATCGCAAGTATCAATATAGCGCAAAGTATAGCGCTCAAAATCCGTCCCCTGCTCTTCTAGCCATTCCCGCGCACTCGTCTCATACTCTTTCTTCAGCGTCTCGTTCCCGCACGCTTGATAACTAATCATCAAGAAATCACCCATCATCCGAATATCATATTCGACTTTACCCGTCTTTTCATCCAGCTTCGTATATGGCAAAACCGCAATCGGATTCCCTACTTCTCCTGGCAACTCTGTGTCAATCTTCTTGCACTGAAAATCATCATAAATCACCTGATCATCCGGCACGCAATTTATTTCTACGTAATAATTCCCCAAGTCCACATTTTTATATTTCGACCACGCCATTCCCATCTGATAACTCTGCCGCACCGACTTAATATCCACCACAAATCTACTATAATTCTCGCCGTCATTCTGCTCTTCTTCATTATAAGTCCCGATTCGAATCTTCGCCCCACCGGTCGGTACTTTTTGGTCCTCTCCAAGATTCTCCCGAATTCGAGAATAGAGCGCCCGCGCTAGCGCTTCCTGACTCACCTTCGACATTCCCTTCGCGTAATCGCCAATATTATCAATTTTCGTCATCTGATTCTCCGCAAGAGTCCGCTGATAATTAATAATCCAAAAAATCACCAATCCCGTCACCACCAAAATTATCATCAAAAACGCAAACACTGGATTTAACGTCCCGTCCTCATTTTTTGGCTTAATCAATCTCCAAATCGACATTTCTCCTCCTTATTGTCCCGTATTTACGGTTTTTTGAATTTCATCGAGCAATATCACACCCTCTGTATAAGCATAGGTGTACCTTCCGCTCGAATATTCTGCCAAGTCCGCCTCCTTCGCTCCCGTAAAGCCTGGGTTATTACATCCCGCCTCACCGATAATCACTTTCCCTTCTGCTTCATTCACTCCCAAAATCACCCCGGTGTGTCCCGCCCCGCCAAAGCTTGAGCCTGCCCGACTAAAGATTGCATACGGTCGCGGAATCGTCCCGCCACTCGTGAAATTGTTTTCCGAACTATAATTCAGCAGCGTCCTCACCACCTGCGCCCCGTCCACAGTGTTCATCCAGTGGTTCTGACTATAATATACGGTGTAACGATTAATAAAATACTGCGAAAATGCCACACAGTTCGCAAGCGCCGGCGAACAGGCCGCATAAATATCCCACTCCGTCACGTAGCCCGAAGCCCGACCTACCGAATCCTGCAAACTCTTGTACGCCGCCATAAAATTCTTCGCCTGTTCCAGCGTCAATCCGCCCGACACCGAGCCTCCGCCACCACCAGTACAACTTGCGTTATACACACTCAACGGATTCCGAATCAGCGCCGCTTTCACATCATCCCAAATATCGCCCGGATCGACTTTCCCCGGGTTATTCGGCAAATGCATGTGCCCAAGCACTCCACGATAAGATCGCGCTTCGCCATCCGATAATTTATGGTTCGGGCTATCCCATTGTACCGAAGTCTCCAGCGGCACACCCGTATGCGCCGCAATCGCGTTCAGATAATATGCTAAATAATCCCACTCCGCCTCACCAAAGTTCGCTAAGTTGTACGGACTGCTCGGGTCTACTCCACCCCAATCTGCATAGCCCACACCCACGATCTCAATTTGAATTGCATAGCGATCATAGCTCGCCACCGCGAGCGACGGCTCACTCAGCGGGAAATGTTGATAACCTTCCTTCTTCTTCAAATCAATCGTGAAATGCGCCGGGAACATATTGCTGCCATACGCCGCCAAACCATTCGTCGTCCCTGCCGTATAATGCAAAACAATCATGTTCGCCTTACCATTATCCGTCGCAAAACTCCCCGCCGGCGTCTCACGTAGATCCGCCCGACCGCGCGCATCCTGCTTCTGCAAACCTTCAATTCCCCCGAGCCAACCTTCCGCATCCGTCGTCGATGAAGACGAAGTCATCGCACTATCCGCAAACATTTCATAGTATTGCCGCGCCGCTTCTCGCCGCCCTGCCGCATCTTGGTAATTAATCGAATATTGCCCATTATACATTCGCCGTTGCAGATTAATCACACCGCTATCCTGCAGAGGATCGCTCCCACCCACCGCACGTTCTACGGTCACCTCGAAAAGCTCGGCGTAGGATTCCGGCGTTTTGTTCGCTACGGCATTCAAATTCTCCACAAACGAAAAGTTTCCCGACCCAAACCCACCATAATGGTGAACCAAATAATCCAGCTCTATTTGCACGGCTTTCTGAATCGCATCCGGAGGTGCAGAACTTTGATAAGCCGACGACCAGTATTGCGACAACCCAGCCGCCTGAATCTGATCAAGCATGGGCTGATTATACGAACGATACGCCTGGAACAAACCATAATAATTTCCTCCGCCACCGCCCACGATGAAAGGGTTGAAACTCGACTCTCGATACATATTTCCGAGAATGCCCGCAATTGCCGCCGCATTATCCGAAAGTCCCGGAATCGCCGCCGTCGCAAAATAATTCCAGATCTGCGCCGCTACATCGTCCCCCGCCGCAATTCCCACGCCACCCGTCGTCGCACAATCCTCAATCGGATTATAGTAGCACGCCCCGCTCGAATCACACTCGTCTCTCAACCTGGCTTCCGAAACCGTCGCCCAAACCGGACCCGCCCAATACAAAGTAAACACTACCGTCATAAACATCGCAAAAAGGCGCGGAAACAACCTCCAATTCCCCGCTCGACGACTTTTCATCCGGCGCTCTTTCAACCCAAACATCACCGCCCAACGACTTTCCGTCCGGTCTTTGCTATCGCGATGATTCTCTTTTTGGCGCATGTTCCTCCGTTAGCTTACTTGCGCCGTCTTCTAAAACCAAAAGCGACACCGCAAGGTGTCTAACTTCCGTTCATAACCATCTACTTCCCAGTGATTACTTATGCGATGCCGCTAAAAGGCACTAGGATGCACAAAAATAGTAAATGGTTATAAAAAGTTAGACATTCCTATTATAACACAAGAGCTTTTTCACCCAAAACTCTCCCAATGCGCAAGCTATATTAACTACGTATGGTCAGCCACAGCCTTCTCGTCTACGCTATATGCATACAACTTCTATTCCAATAACACTATCATCCTTTTATCAGCTAGCAACGATCGCTATCTTGGTTTTACGGTCCAGAAAAACATCTTTTCACTCGGTGAACTTGTAACAGCGTTACAAGTTCAATTTCATTTTGTCTCTGTTAAAAATAGTCTAGTCCCGCATCGGACCGTAAAGCCATTCCACCGAGCACTATTCGGTGATAAACGCACCGTATTGTCATTAATCCACAATTCATTAGTATAACCATCATAGAAATAAGCCACTGCCGACCAGTACATACCTACATACTCAGCATCCCTTAGCGAACCAGTTGTCATATTCACGACCCCGCCACGAGTTAGATATATAGAAGAATTAGTAGATGTCTAATATGCATAAAAGAAAAACAAAATCTACAATAAAAACCTCTACTAGCCCAACCTTTCTTTAATTTAAGAGAGATGTTATATGTTTGAACTTGTAACGCCGTTACAAGTTGACCCAGCTTTTGTCTCTATTAAAATTGAAAGTCTCTGGGTTAGTAAAGGTTTTTGTTATGTTTTTAGATATGATTTGTACTATATAAACATCTATGGATATTCTATATATCTAACTCGTGGCGGGAATCTGAATATGAATATCGGTTCTTTGAGGGACGCGGGCGCCAATGGCTACTACTGGGGAGTCAGCGCCTACCCGTCAAGGTCCTATGCGTACTACCTCAGTTTCAATAGCGTTATCGTCTACCCGTCGCGCAGCAGCCATCGTTGGACTGGCTTTACGGTCCCAACCAACGACCACCAAATTTCAGGTTTCTGATTCTGGTTTGACGAAAAATTAATAGTAATGAAGCCTACACTAAACGTTGACTGTTTGTTATAGTTTTTTTGATTCTGTTTTTAATGGATGTTTGAATTGTTGGAGCTTTGTACCTAGTTTTGGTTGGCTGAAGCTTGACTTCTTAGGGCTGAGGCGGGTCAAAATCACGACCCGAATGTAATGAGGGATTCGATTTTGAGAGCCTCACCCGCCAACCAAAACTACGGTACAAAGCTCCAATACTGCGCGCCTCCTTCGTTAGAACAGAATCGAAAAACCAAATTACAGACAACCAAACCTACTGCTCAACCCCCTTCATCGTCAAGCTCAATCTCCCCCGATCATCAATCGCCGTGAGCTTCACCTTCACCTTCTGTCCCACCTTAAGCACATCGCTCACATTTTCCACTCGCTTATCACTAATTTGCGAAATATGCAGCATTCCGTCCACCCCCGGCAAAATCGTCACGAACGCCCCGAAATCTTTAATCGTCGCTACGGTTCCTTCGTAAACCTTCCCCACTTCCGGCTCCTCGACCAGACTCTTGATCCAAGCCAACGCCTTCGCAATCGCCTCATTCTCACCCGCAATTGTCACCAAACCGTCATCCGCAATATCTACCATCGCCCCGGTCTCGCTCGTGATTTTGTTGATCGTTTCGCCACCTTTACCGATGATCGCGCCGATTTTATCCTGCTCAACCATCAATTTCTCAATCCGCGGCGCATATTCCGAAATCTCCGGTCGTGACGCCGGAATCACGCTGAGCATATGCTCAAGAATAAACATCCGTCCAGCATGGCTCTGCTCAATCGCCTTCTCGAGAATATCCACCGGCAAACCATGCACCTTCATGTCCATCTGCAGCGCCGTAATTCCCTCAATCGTGCCCGTCACCTTGAAGTCCATATCTCCAGCGAAATCTTCCGCATCCATCAAATCCGTCAAAACATAAGCTTTATCAATATCATCCGCCGTAATTTCTTCCCCCGCCGGCACATCCAACATCAACCCCATTGCCACGCCTGACACCGGTCGTTTTAGCGGCACACCAGCATCCATCAAAGCCATACAACTTGAACAAGTTGCCGCCATCGAAGTCGAACCATTTTGCGACATAATTTCCGTCACACTACGAATCGCATAAGGAAAATCTTCCTCACTTGGCAACATTGGTAACAGCGCCCGCTCCGCGAGGTAACCATGTCCCACCTCACGTCGTCCTGGCGCCCCAATCCGCCCCGGTTCACCCACCGTATAAGACGGCGCATTATAATGGTGCATATAGCGTCGCTTACCATCGTTCACTTCCATCGTATCCACCACCTGCGCAAAGCTCAGCGGTGCCAAAGTCACAATATTCATCGCCTGCGTCAAACCGCGTGTAAACAGTGATGAGCCATGCGTCCGCGGCAAAATCCCCACTTGCGACGACAGCGACCGCACTTCGTCCAGTTTTCGCCCATCTGGCCGCACGCCATCCTCGATAATCCCTCGTCGCACTTCATGATGCACTGCAAGATCAAACGCCTGATCATACTCCCCCTTCATCCGTTCCTCATAATCCGCTAGCTTCTCTTCTTCCGTCTCACCTTCACCTAGTTCCGGCGCAAATTCCGCGTGCATCTCATCTTTCAGCCGCTCAATCACGCTCTGCCGCTCCAAGACATTCCCTCGCACTTGGTCACCAGCATGCGTCTTATACCAATCTTCCACCTTTTCCTGAATCGCTTCATCTGGCAAAACCAACTCATACGCCTGCTGCTCCGGCTGCACTTCCTCCGCCAGCTCACGTTGCAGATCCAACACCGGTTGCACCGCCTTCACCGCCCAATGCATCGCCTCAATAATCATCGCTTCCGGCACCTCATTCGCCCCAGCTTCCACCATCATCACCTTACCGTCTTTGCATGCCACCACGAGGTCCATTATGCTCTGCTCGCGCTCTTCTGGACTGAGAAATGCCTTAAACTCCCCGCCAATTCGCCCAATCCTCACCCCCGCAATCGGCCCATCAAACGGCGTCCCCGACAACATCAAAGCGCTCGAAGCCGCAATCATCGCCACCATATCTGGGCGAAAACGCGGGTCCATCGACAGCACCGTCGTCACCACCTGCACCTCCTGGCGATAACCCTTCGGGAACAGTGGTCGAATCGGCCGATCAATCAACCGCCCCACCAGGATCGCCTCATCCGCCGGTTTCCCTTCTCGCTTCAAAAACTTCGACCCCGAAATCTTCCCCGCCGCATAAAACTTTTCTTCGTAATCAATCGTTAGCGGGAAGAAATCTTGCACTACCGGCTTCTTCCCTACCACGACACTCCCCAACACCACAGTTTGACCATAAGTTACCAAAACACTCGCCGTGCTCCGGAAACCCACCCGGTTCACCTCTAGCGTCAACTTTCGCCCGCAAAACTCTGTCTCAACACTAAAAACTTGCTTCCCACTTGGATTAATAATTTCCATCCATGTCCTTTCTCGGGAAAACCTCAGACAACATCCTTCTTGTGAACTCTGCATTCTTGTTCAGAAAAAAGAGTTTGTCTGCCGTCTTCCCTTGTTAATAATCATTTATCTCACCCCTATTATACCACACTTCATCCCTATCTTGCGCCAAGTCCAATCGTCGTCCATCAAATCACCATAAAATCATCCAATAATTATTTTTATCATTTCACTATTGACGTTATATCTTATCCATGCTATAATTCAAATGCTGGCGTAATTCTCACCGAATCTACGCTAGAGTTCTCAAGTAAGGAGTAGAAAAATAAAATGGCCGAAAAGACTGACGTGGCGAAGAACGCCACAACGACTGACACTGTAGGAAAAACCTCGAACCCACGCTTAAAAGATGGCTCAGAAGTGGTAACCACTTCTGCTTTGCTAGCAAAGCCGCTGGTGAAAACTACTGGCTCCAGTATTATCATTACTGGTCTCCCCGTAGTTTCAAAGGAAGAGCTCGAAAACTCTACCTTCCGACGCATCTGTCATGCTTTGAAATATCGTTTCGTCGATAATGAATATACCAAGCATGACGCATTCATCAAGCGACTTAACCATGGCAAAGATATCCGTCGCCCGAAAGGCATGCCACCAATCAGCATTTGCTACATGCTGAGCTTTAGTTACGTGGCCAACGAACCAGCCCCACAGCTGGTCATTACCTTTCTCGCAAGTGTGAGCTATCCCAGCGCACATATCAAATGCGCTGCCAGTGATCCATACTGCGATTACCGCACGGGTCTGTTCGAGAAGCCAGTCTACTGGCGCCCTCTTCCGAGGATTGCCGTAGACAATATTGTAAAACTTTTTTCTAACTATTGCGCCTTGCTCATGCGAAGACGCATTGATCTGGTCTGGGAGAATACTCCCCTAGGCCGAACTCCCGACTTTTTCTAGCGACACTACTTTCTACCACGTTGTAGCTCCCCTACAGCGTCATACCCCCTTGTTCGCTGATCGTGCAAACTCCCCTTTGCACGGTTAGTTCTTTAGTTGTCGCAATTCGTTTGGGCCCTCATCTTCCTTGAGGGTCCATTTTAATTACCTAGTAAAGCCCCTCTCCCCGTTCACCAAAAAACTCCCATCTCTGGGAGTTTCAGTAGTCTAGTCTATTTACGCAGACCAAGCTCAGCGATTGTCTTCTTGTACAAATCAAAGTTCGTCCGCTCAAGATATTTCAAAAGTTTCTTGCGCTGACCAACCATTTGCATCAAACCGCGCTTCGCCATATAATCGTGCTTATGCTCCTTGACATGCTCAGTCACTTCTTTAATCCGTGACGTCAAAATCGACACTTGCACTTCTGGCGAACCAACATCGTTCTTGCTTCGAGCAAGCTTCTCCATCGCCTCAGCTTTTTTCTCTCTAGTAATCATATATTCCGAATTATAGCACACCTTTCCCAATCCGACAACCCTAAATTCGCATTTCTTCCCATCTTATCTTCCCTAGTTTCATACATCCTTCAAACCATCCCCTAATTCCCTATATATCTAACTCGTGGCGGGGTCGTGGCTATGACTACTGGCTCTTTGAGGGGCGCGGGCGACGATGGCAACTACTGGGGAGTCAGCGCCTACCAGTCGGAGCTCTATGCGTACTTCCTCAATTTTGGTAGCGCTGGCGTCTACCCGTCGGACTACGGCACTCGTTGGTACGGCTTTACGGTCCAACCAGACACAAAATCACCAGCATACAACCCCGCAGATCAAGAATCGCAAAATCCACCAGCCCGCAAAGCCATACCAGCGATAGTAATCATGCGACGGATAGATAAGGCTAGTCCCGAAGTCAAAATCATATGCAGCTACTGTGGATGAAGTAGCTACACCAGTCCAGTAATCGATACCATAGCTTGCATATCCCAGAGAGCCATTTCTCAGGTTCATTTCCCCGCCACGAGTTAGATATATAGGAGATAACGGATATGTTTGACGTCTACTTTTTCTGCTTCTGGTTTGACGAAGAATTAATAGTAATGAAGCCTACACTAGTCTTT
>CAOJGQ010000009.1 GCA_948435375.1 uncultured Candidatus Saccharibacteria bacterium | reverse complement strand
AATAATACCAATCTTAGTCCATCAACTAACGATAATCGTCTCTATGGCTTTACGGCCTGGAAAGGTGGGTTTCACAATCCGCCTTGAATGGCCTGACCAGACCGTAAAGCCGCTCCAACGATTGTTGTAGTGCGAAGGGTAGATGTCGGTGCTATTGGAAAAGAGGTCGTATGTATGGAATGACATCTGATGAGATGAGCTAGACCATAGAATGCCGTCACGACTTGCGAACTTTAACGAGCCAGTGTCTATGACTAGATCCCCGCCACGAGTTAGATATATAGGAGAATTGGATATGATTTGATTATTGAGTAGCTATGTAATTATAGGTGTAAGGAAGGAGGTAATCAGTATAGAAAAGTTTGACGTCGTAGGTGGTGACAAGGCTTTGGACTTTGTTTAAGTCGTTGGTGGTAAAGGCGGCGATGGTGAGGCCGGCGTCGTGCCAAGTCTGAGCGATGTTGTCGTCAATCCAATCGCAACCAGTGGTGATAACTTTGACGCCAGACTCGAGAGCAAAATCGCGGACGTTCTCGGTGGTCCAATTAGGGTCTTGGTAGAGCGTATAGATGACGGAACGCCAGGGGTGGAGCGCCATGACCCAGTCGAGCATCTCGGGCAGATAGATTTGGATGACGAAGCGATCGAGGACAGAGGGGTCTTTGGACTGGGCATATTCAATAATTTGGGTGAATTCTTTTTCGACGTTGGGGCGGTCGGTGTATTTCGAATCGGTGATGAGGTAGATGTCAGGGTGTTCAATCATAAGATCGATCACCTTGCGATAATCCATGGTATGGAACTTACCATCGTAAAGGGAGGAAAGGAAGTTTTTAGTGGTGAAATCTAGGTCTTTGGAACTGCGGAGGCGGTTCTCCCATTCGTAATCGGTATGCATAAGCACGACATCACCGTCATCAGTGAGCGAGAAATCAGCTTCGAAGAGGCGCTGGCCGGCTTTGTAGTTGGAACGGAAGGCTTCGTAAGAATTGGAATAGTTTGAGCCGTCGATGCCACCCATAGCATGAGCGATATAAGGGCCTTTTTCAATCCAAGAATAGTCAAAATTGTAAGGTTTGGCGTCGCCAGGTATACTGACGACTTCCTCGGTATTCAGAGAATCCCGAGGAATTTGGCTATTACGCAGGAAAAGAAAGAGGCTGGCGGCGAAAATGCCGAGCAGGATAACGGTAGTGATAATAATGGTGATGAGAGCGGATTTTTTCATAAATTTATTATAGCATGTTTGGGTGAGTTTGAACCGGACTAGATTTGGCGTAGTGTTGCACATTATAATGAGATAAACCCTCGGCTGGTCTGAGGGTTACCTTTGTGTTATACTGGGGGTATTATGCCAGAGTTGCCAGAGGTAGAGACCGTGCGGAGGGGGCTGGGGGATTTTATTTTGAATAAAAAAATTGTTCGGGTGACAGTGAAGTGCGAGAAGAGCTTTGTTGGTGGGGCAGAGATGGCGCAAGTGGTAGAAGGGGTGGAGGTGATGGATTTGAGGCGACGAGGGAAGGCGCTCTTGATTGATTTGGATAATGGTTGCACGTTAATGATTCATTTGCGTATGACTGGTCAACTCATATGGCGAGGCGAGCAGAATTTTGCGGCGGGGCATCCGAGTAAGAATTTTACGGATGAGTTGCCGAATGCGCAGACGCGAGTAATTTTTGAGTTTCCTGAGGGTAAATTATTTTTCAATGATCAAAGAAAATTTGGGTTTGTGAAAATTTTGGCGACGGACGAGGTGGAAAAGGATAAATTTATTGCTAGTCTAGGGAAGGAACCCTGGGAAATGGGGCCAGAGGAGCTGTATAAAAAATGTCAGCGACATAAAAATGCGTTGATCAAGGCAGTGCTTTTGGACCAAAAAGTGATCGCGGGGTTGGGGAATATTTATGCGGATGAATCACTTTTTTATGCACGCGTACATCCGGAGCGGCGAGCGGGGGATTTGAGCCAGGAGGAGGTTGAAAAAGTGCTGGAAGGGGCGCGGCAGACGATGCAGGCGTCGATTGACTCTGGTGGCTCGACGATGGCGACTTATATTAAGCCAGATGGGACAACGGGGAACTATTTGGAGCAGTTTGCGCAGGTGTTTCGGCGAGAAGGGAAGCCGTGTCCGAGGTGTGGGGCGGAGATTGTAAAGATGAAGGTGGCGGGGAGGGGGACGCATGTTTGTCCAGTTTGTCAGTGTTTATCTAATAAAGCCCCTCTCGAAGTGCGTCCCGTCAGCCTACCGTCGCAGGTGTCGGGCGCTCTTCCTTGCCGTAGCTCTGGATCTTCTCGAGGAGGCTTATTAGATAAACATTCACAGACTGGAAGAGTTGGGGTGGGTGATGAATGAGATGTATTTAGAGTTATCTGGTGATGGCTTATATACTAAAATAGGCTCTGTGGCGTGCGGAGAGGCCAAATAAGCTTATGGTAAGAGTTTTTGTGGGTGATGACAGGGTTCGGGCGGCGAAGGCCGTAGAGAGCGAGTTAGGGGGCAACTACGAGGTTTTTGAGGGGGAGAGTTTGACGCTAGCGGATTTGCCGAGTATTTTTCAGGGGGTTTCACTGTTTGGAGGAGATTCTGGTGGTTTTGGCGATAAAAGGCGGATTTTGCTGAAAGACCTCAATGAAAATGGGGCGGTTTGGGAAAAAATTGTGGATTATCTCGAGACGGAACATGAGGTGATCATCTGGGAGACAAAGATTGATAAGCGGTCAGCGGGGTATAAACGGTTGAAAGAGATGGGGGTGGAGATTCGGGAGTTTAATTTGGCGCAGAAACCAGAGATGCGGCAGGTGTTTGGGATTTTTGATGCGGCGCTAAGAGGGGATGGTGAAACTGCGGTGCGGATGGTGGAGAAGATTGAACTGGAACAGGACCCGTATATGTTTTTGGGGCTGATGGTGACGCAGGCGCTGAAGAAATTTGAGGCGAAACAGGGAAGTAAGGAACGACGCGTGGTGAAAATGTTGGGGGAGCTAGATATGCGGATGAAGGGGGAGGCGAATGTTTATTTGGAGCCGTGGACGCTGGTGAAGATGTTTTTATTAGAGGTAGGGAAGAAATAGGATTTTTGCTGATTCTGGGGGAATGTGTTGCAGTTGGCGGATTTTTGCTAGAGTTTACTTCTGTTTTGTTACGAATATTTCTCGCTTTTTTGCAAAATAAGTATAAAAAGTATTGACTTTTTTGGTGATGTGTGCTACAATGGAACCATAAGCTTGATAAGGATGAAGCCCGAAGGGCGAAATACCTTATTAAGGAACCGTAAGGTTCCTCTAAGGCTTATGGAACTAAGTTCCAGGGCTTAGGAGCTTAAGTACATTAAAACCCAATAGGAAGTTGTAAAACGCTTAGTTTAGTACTTCGCCTAGCTGATACCCTAAGCTACACTAACTTTCGTATTACCTCCGAAACTCTTTGTTTTAGCTTATCCTAAACCTAGTGGGTAGCATTGAGACAGTAAACTCTCTTGAGGAATCAAGACAAAACGTTTATGGTCTCTATGCTACCTGGTAGGGGAGCAGGAAACTAAAAAATAAAAAGAGAGAGCCCCAATGGGGCGAAGGAGGATAACATGATTAACATGATTAATCACGATGGTGTAAGATTGCAGGCGACGGCTTTGAAACAGAAGCGGTATGGCTACTCCGAAATGGAGTCAATCTCTGTGGAAGAGTTTTTGGCCGACCTATCACATTGCAAGAACTCCGAAAACATTGTGAAGCTGTGTAGTACCATCCAAGAAAACAGGGTCTATGAGATCAGAGAGGTTAACCTTGATTGCGGCAAATCAATGCCGTGCAAAAGCTACATCATGATCTCGACCTATCACCGGACATTTGTTGTGTCTAGCGGTGGATCGTACTCGTCAAAAGTCGTGTTTTCGCACGACGGCGAAGAACTGTTTACTGTCACCAACTGCGCGACAGTGACGGTGATTATTGGCTAATTTCAATTTACAACTAAATATTGGGAAACAAACCCTAGGACCGCGCATCGTAGAATGTCGCATTATGGTCCTAGGGATTTCTTGTTTTGATACGGGTATCTTTAGGAAAAAGATAATGCCCGGCAAGCGGGCATTAAGAAGTGATTTTGTTTAGATTTGGAATGTGACTTTAGGCTGCCGCTTTGGCGGTCTTTTTGGTTGACTTTTTGGCAGTCTTGGTGGATTTTGTGGCTTTTGCGGTGGCTTTGGGAGCGTTTTTAGCTTCTTTGGCGTATTTCGCGAGAGCGGCTTTGCGGCGGGAAGCGGTGTTTTTCTTCATGAGATCTTTCTTAACAGCTTTGTCGTATTCGGACTGAGCTTTGGAAAGATTTTCGGGAGTTGGGTCAGCTTTGAAAGCTTTGAGGGCATTCTTGATGGTTTTTTTGATTTGTTGGTTGTGCGCGGTGCGCTTTTCTGCCTGGCGGGCAGCTTTTTTTGCAGACTTGATAATCGGCATTCTTTTTCCTCTAGATAGTTAATAAATAATACTTTGTCCAATTATAACTGATTTGCTTGATAATGTAAAGAGATAGACGGAAAGAAAAAAAATCAAGTAGAATGGGGGATAGATGAGGAGGTGCTTAAAGGCTATAGTGGCGCGGCCGTGGAAAGTGTTCGCGATTGTGGCAGGGGCGTTGCTTTTTGCGGTGTTGGTGGTGGGAGTGCGACGGAATCTTTTGACTTGGAAGTATTGGGGGAGGTTGAGCGAGGAACTTGAGCAGCAATTTGAAGTGGAAGTGGTGGGAGTGAACTTGCTGAATTATTCGTTGCAGATTGAGCTGAATGGGGAATATCGCTACAACTATCATTGTTGGTATAATACGCGGGGGCAGAAATTGTGCGCGAGTGAGTTTGCGGATGGGACGACGGATTATGGGGTGTATTTCACGAATGTGTTTCGGGAGCAGATTTTGGGGTTGATGGAGAAATATCGGATTTCGAAGGTGAAGCATATTGAGAGTGAGTATTATATTGCTTATGATGAGGAGGAACTGGTGAAGTTTTTTCAGGAGGTGCTGGCGATTCCGGATATGCGGAGGATTTATGAGCTGTATAAGAGTACAGGGAAGACGATTTTTGGACGGACGGAGATTTTGATTGAGATTAATGAGGAGAGGGAATATTATCGGATGTTTGATCTTATGCGGGAGATGGGGTTTTGATTCTGGTTTGATGTAAGGTATATTTCTTTGACTAACGTTGCTGAATTTAGGCTTTTTGGGATGGAGCGCCGCTCGGGCGCAACGCTTTTATATCCCAAAAAACCTAAAGCCAGCAACGTGGTCATAGTCATAGTCATAGTCATAGTCATAGTTATAGTTTCTTTGTCAAACAGAAACAGAAACCTAGAAATCGGAAGTTGGACTTGCGTGGACCGTAAAGCCACTCCAACGAGCGTTGTTGTTCGACGGGACGACGTTAGCGCTATTGAAATTGAGGAAGTACGCATAGAGCGTAGACGGGTCGGCGCTGACTCCCCAGTAGTATCCATCGCTGCCCGCGCGCCTCAAAGAGCCAGTAGTCATAGTCACGGCCCCGCCACGAGTTAGATATATAGAAGAATTTGGAGAGTTTTCGGCTTGGACCGCAAAGCCATACCAACGACCATCGTTATATGATGGTCCTGTGGTGGTGTTACCAGAAAAGAAATAATATGCATAAGATGAGGATGCATAAACGGTATCAGTCCAGTAGTAACTAGAAGCATTAGCACTTCTCAAAGAACCGGTAGATAGGTGCATATTCCCGCCACGAGTTAGATATATGGAAGATTGGGAGAGTTTTCGGATTATAGATTTAAGCTGAACTTCTTATGTGAATCAATTATGGTTTTTGAGTTGAACTTGTAACGGCGTTACAAGTTCAAATAGATATCATCTCTGTTAGATTGAAGAAAGTTTGGGCCTATCAAGGGTTCTTTATTGCGTCTTATGCAGATTTTCTGGCTTTCAACAAAGATAATATATACTCGTCGTACAGCTATGCGCGTTGGCAGGGCTTTACGGGGCGGGCTTGGTGAGATTTATGGGATGTTTAGGGAATTTGACATAGAAAAAGCCGCACAATTACCTCTGGGGTGTGGTGCGGATTTTTCTATGGTGGGTCGTGAGGGATTTGAACCCCCGACTTCCTCGGTGTAAACGAGACACTCTAGCCAGCTGAGTTAACGACCCAAGATATTACTATTGTTATTATAGCATATTTTTCTTGGGTTTGAGAATTTTTGGTGATATGAGGGTAATTTTAACGTATTTTCGGGAGGAGTGGTATAATTTTAGGAAATATAGTGAAAGGGGCAAGTAGGAGGCACTGTAGTAGATTAAAATTAGCAAGGGGGTAACGATATGGTACAATGTTATATCATGAAATGAATATTGCGAAAAATGGAATATTCATCTGGTGATATATTGGTTTGGTGAACAGGGGGATTTGGGCTGAATTTTATGGTTTTAGGGCTTTCGCGAGCCAGAGTTTTAGGGTTTTGCAGTTTTGGGATCTAGGGATGGTATAATGGGGGAAAGAATGGGAGAAAATATGGCGAAATATGGTAAGGCTGAAGTTTATGATTATCTGGAGAAGGCGGGGGTGGAGTTTGAGAAATTGGAGCATGATGCGGTTTATACGATAGAGGAGATGCAGAAGGCGGGGATTACGGAGAAGGGCGGGGTGTGTAAGAACTTGTTTCTCCGGGATGCGAAGGGGAAGAATCATTATCTGGTCGTGGTGCCGGAGGAGACGAAGGTGGATCTCAGGGGGCTGGCGGGGAAGATTGGCAGTACGAAGTTGAGCTTTGGCTCGGCGGAGAGATTGATGAAGTATCTCGGGGTGGAACAAGGGAGCGTGTCGCCGCTTGGGGTGATGAATAATGAAGACGATACGGTGGTTGTAGTGTTTGATAAGAGTCTTTCGGGGAAGAAAGTGGGGGTGCACCCGAATGATAACACGGCGACGCTGTGGCTGGAATTTAGCGATCTTAAGAAGGTGATCGAGGGGGTGGGGAATAAGGTTTTGATGGTGCAGCTCTAGAGGGGTGGCAGCGAGATCGGGAACTGGAGTAGAGGATGACGGGGAAGTTTTTGATGCTCTGATGAGAGGGTGTGGTATAATGGAAAGATAAGTTAAAAAGCTGGATAGAATTCGGCGGAAAGGATAAAGCATGAGTGTAGCTCAGGAAGAAGTTGAAAAAATGCGTCACAGTCTCAGCCACGTGCTTGCGGCGGCAGTGCAAAAGATGCAGGAGCTTTATCCAACTACCACCTTTGGCGTGGGACCGGCGATTGATAAGGGGTTTTATTACGATATTGATTTTGGTGACACGAAGGTTGCGGATGCGGATCTTTTGAAAATTGAGGAGGAAATGCGCAAGATTGTTGCCCAGAAGTGTGAGCTGAGGGAGCGAGAAGTTTCAAAGGAAGAGGCCTTGAAATGGGCGCGGGAGAATGGGCAGAAGTATAAGGTTGAGTTGATTGAAGAAATGCCGGCGGATGAGAAAATTACGTTTTATGATATGGTGGTGCCAGAGACGGGGGAGGTGATTTTTACGGATCTTTGTAAGGGGCCGCACGTGGAGAATTTGGGGGAAGTGGGCGCCTGGAAGCTGGAGCGGATTGCAGGGGCGTATTGGCGGGGCGACGAGAAACGTGAGATGTTGACGCGGATTTATGGGGTGGCGTTCGCGACTGAGGGCGAATTGGAGGATTACCTGAAACGACAGGAAGAGGCGAAGAAGCGTGATCATCGGAAGTTGGGTAAAGAGCTAGATTTGTTCTGCTTCTCTGAACTAGTGGGGTCGGGTTTGCCGATGTTCACCCCGAGGGGGACGATTCTTCGGAATATGTTGGCGGATTTTGCGAATGGTTATCGTGAGAAGTGTGGGTATCGGAAAGTTTGTATCCCGCATATCGCGAATGTAGATTTGTATAAAACTTCTGGGCATTATCAGAAGTTCCCGGAACTTTTGCAGTTCGTTAGTCAGGAATCGGGGGATAATTTAGCAGTGAAGCCAGTGAGCTGCCCGCATCATACGCAGATTTTCGCGAGTGCGCCGAGAAGCTATAAAGAATTGCCGGTGAAATATCTCGAGACGACGATGGTGTATCGGGACGAAAGAAAAGGGGAACTAGGTGGTCTAAGTCGGGTGCGAGCGATTACACAAGATGATTCACACGTGTTCTGCACGGAAGACCAGGTTGAAATGGTGTTCGGAGAATTGATTGAGAGTGCAAAAGATTTATATAGGCGAGTGGGGATGAAACTGACTTTGAGGTTAAGTTTCCGAGATGATAAAGATGCTTACATCGGTGATCCAGAGATGTGGGAGAAGGCGCAAGCGGCGATCGAGCGGATGGCGAAGAAGTTTGAGATGGAATATTTCGTCGGAATTGGTGAAGCGGCGATGTATGGGCCAAAAATGGACTTTATGGCAGTGGACGCGCTAGGTCGGGAATGGCAACTAGCAACAGTGCAATTGGATTATGCGATGCCGGCGAGATTTGGGCTGGAATATACCGATAAAGACGGTACGAAGAAGACACCGATTATGGTGCACTGTGCGCTGTTAGGGGCGATTGAGCGGTTTATGAGTATCTTTATTGAGCATACGGCGGGATGGTTTCCGTTGTGGTGTGCGCCAGAGATGGTGAGGGTATTGACGGTGAACGATAAAGTTGGGGAATATGTGAAGGAAGTTGAAGAAACATTGAGGGGGGTTGTTCTAGAGGAGCCACTGAAGGGAAATCAGCTAAGGTATGAGGTAGACTGGAGTGATGATAGCCTTGGAAAGAAGATTAAGCGGGCGACAGAGATGAAAATTCCGGTCGTGCTAATCGTTGGACCGAAGGATGCGGAGACAGAGCAGGTGAGCGTGCGCACAAGGGAAAGTGAAGAGAAAGTGAAGTTAGCGGAACTCGCGGGATGGCTGAAGGAGCAGGGAGAGGGTTGCTTTGCAACAAAATAATGCGTTAGGCGGTATAGTGCGAAAAAGTGCCCTTCTCGGCGCTCAGGAGGGGCTAGAAGGGCATTTTGCTAACGTTTTTGATATAGATATCGTATTGGGTTATAAAATGGCTGAATTTTTCGATTTTTGTCGCTATTTGACGTTTTATGGTTACGAAGCAGATGGTTTCGAGGGGAAATTGTCTGCACCAGAGGAGTTGGTGCGGAATCATGTGGGAAATTGTTGGGACCAGACGGAGCTGCAGCGGGAATGGTTTGAGAAACATGGGTACGAGGTGAAGATTTATCTGTTATATTACTACGTCCGGGATGATTTTTGCCCTTCGCATTCGATTTTGGCGTTTCGGGGGAAATCGAGTGATTTTGGCGGTGAGGATGGGACTAAAAAAGGTCTTAAACAGGGCTTCCGGGATGGTTTTAAGGAGGGGAAATGGTATTGGTTTGAGCCGATGTTTGGGCGAAGTCAAGGTGATTCGGGGGACGGTTTGGGGGTGGAGTATGCGGGGATTCATGAATATGATAGTGAGCGGGAGTTGCTGGCGGATTTCTGGCGAGTTTTTGGGCTGAATGGGCAGATAACAGGGAAGTTGCCAGAGAAGCTGGAGAAGGAGCGGTGGGCGCTATATGAGTATGAGCGGCCGGAATATGGGATTTCAGATGTAGAATTCTACAATCATTGTCGGATGGGGCGGAAGATTGAAGTTGGGGAGATTGGGATTTAGTGACTTGGATTGTATTTCTGCTACCTTAAGGATTTTGTAATGTTGTAAAAATAAAGTAAACAGCGGTGAAATTGGTGCATTTGGTTAATATTGAGATTCGTGTTATAATTTAAGGAATGAGTTTTGCAAAAACACTAGTGATTTTGGGGCCGACGGCGAGTGGGAAAACTGGGGTGGCGATTGAGATTGCGAAGGAAATTGCACGGCGAGCGAAGGAAGCGCCAGAAGGGAATTTCGGCGGATTCACGGGGGCTGAAGTAATATCAGCGGATTCACGAGCGATTTATCGAGGGATGGAGATTGGCACGGCGGCGCCGTCAGAAGAGGAGCAGGATGGTATCCCACATTGGGGGGTGGGGATAGTGGAGCCAGGGGAGCGCTTCACGGTGGCGAACTGGAAAAAGTATGCGGAGGAGAAAATCCGCGAGATTCGGGCGCGGGGAAAGCTACCAATCGTGGCAGGGGGAACGGGATTATATATTGACGCACTGGTTTATGATTATAATTTTGATGAACAAAAGAAAAATGAACAGTTGGATCGGCGAGAAATTTGTACAAATTATTTAATCGTGGGCATTAAGTGGACCCCTGAAGAGTTGCGAAAACGGATTACGATGCGGGCGGATAAATTATTTGTTCAGGAACTTTATGAGGAGACACAGGAGTTAGAAAAAAAGTATAGCTGGCAAACGCAAGCGATGAAAAGCAATATTTACCAGTTCGCTTGGAGCTATTTGCAGGGCGAGATTAGTCTTGAGAGAGCAAAAGAATTGTTCATCTATGATGACTGGCATTTGGCAAAAAGACAGATGACGTGGTTCAAACGGAACAAAAATATTAACTGGTTGGAGCTTGCGGAAGTGCGACCCTTTGTGCTAAAATGTATACAGGATGAGCAAGGAAGATAGCACTCCAGTAGAAAAATTGTTCGGCTCGAAAACGAGGGCTAAATTGCTTGATCTTTTCTTTTCTAATACTGGACAATCGTTTTATGTGCGGGAAATTACGCGGGTGATTGAAGAACAGATTAATTCCGTGCGGCGGGAGTTGATTAACCTCGAGGGGATTGGGGTGGTGAAGAGTGAGACTTATGATAATAAGGTGTACTATTCGGCGAATATGAAACATCCGTATGCGCATGCTTTTCAAGAGATTTTTGGACGAAAGGTGACGCCGGACACTGTGGTGGAGGTGAAACGGGCGGCGACTAATAACTGGCAGGAATATATCCGACCGGTGGCGAAATATTTGCGGGCGATGGTGCTGATGAACCGTCTACCGGGGCAAGAGGGGATTGATATGCTAGTGATTGGGGATGATCGGACGAAAAAGTTGACAAGGTGGGCAGAAGTGGTGGAACAAAGGCGTGGAAAACCAATGAATTATGTTATTATGAGTAGGGATGATTTTCTCTACCGAAAGAGCGTGCGAGATAAGTTTTTGATGGAAGTGCTTGAGATGGAAATTGCGGAATTGTATGATCCAGAGAAGATAGTTAAGGAATAAGGAGGTAAGATGTTTGAGATTGAAAGTAAAGACCCGGTAGAAATTGTGATTACGACGAAGAAGGCGAAGGTGAAGTTTAACCTGGCGGAAGAGTCGATTGATGCGGATCTTGAGGTGGGGAAGATTGTGGGACCGGGGGAGTTTGAGATTGGTGATGTGGCGATTCGGGGAATTGCGACGGCGGATAATGCGCATACGATTTATGATGCAGTGATTGGGAATACGCATGTGGGGATTTTGGGGGATATTGATGAGGCGCTGGCGCTGGATGAGCTGGGGATTTCCGATGTATTGTGTACAAGTTCGGTGCGAGCGGTGCGTGAGATTGAGCCGAAATCGGTGGTTGCAACGGGAAATGTCGATGGAATGGTAACAGAGTTGAAACTGGCGCCGAGAGCAGAGCGGAAGTATAAGGTAAAGAGTAAAGACGCTTTGCCGGCGGCGTTGGAAGTGATTGCGCTAACTTAGGGCGATGGTGGAGCTAGTAATAGTACTGGTTGTAGTGCTGGGGTCGATGATTTTGCATGAGCTGGCGCACGGAGTGATGGCGTACTGCTTAGGGGATGATACGGCGAAGGAGGAGGGGCGGTTGACGTTGAATCCAGTGAAGCATATTGACCCGGTGCTGTCGATTTTGGTGCCGGTAATGCTGTATATGTCGGGGGCGCCGATTTTTGGTGGGGCGAAACCGGTGCCAGTGGATTCGCGCAATTTGCGGCATGGGGTGTGGGGAATGGCGTTGGTGGCTATTGCTGGGCCATTGACGAATTTTTTGATTGCAATTGTGGTGGCGGTGATTGGGCATGCGACTGGAGTTTTGATGCTGGATAGTGGGACGTTGATGTATATGCCAGGGATGATGGGGGAGATAATGGTGAATCTGGTTTATATTAACTTGGGTTTTGGGATTTTTAACTTGATCCCGATTCCGCCGCTGGATGGTTCGAGAGTGTTGTATGCTTTGATGCCAGATGAGATTAGGGGGATGATGGAGAGAATGGAACGTTGGGGGATAGTGTTGGTGATGATTGTGGTGATTGTGTTCCCGAGTTTTTTGTCAACTTTTATGCTGGGGGCGATGCAGGGGATTTTGCAGTTGTTAAGTATGGTTTTGGGGTAGAAAATAAAAACTGTGCTATAATGAGGGTAACCCTAGTGGCGGCATGATTTTCCTGAATAATCATGTTTTAGGGATTTCGTGGCTTATTTCCGTGGAAATGAGCATAAGATTTTACCCACCTTGTTTATACAACAGGGAAAACATAGCTGCTAGGGTCTTTGAGGACATTCTTAATAACTATTACTGCGTCAGGATTTCCGTTGCTCGGTCTCTGGGCTTATAGCCCCGTCCTTGTACTAGCTATCAATAATGCTCTCAAAATAATTAACACGGAGGTGGAATGAAACAAAGAATTCGAGTAGTGGGGATTATCAAAAACGAACATGGCGTTTTGATTATGAAAAGGAGCCATGGGCGGTTGGATGCGGCGCCGACTTGGGAGTTGCCAACTGGAAAGATTAAATTTGGTGAACAGCCAGAGGAAGCTTTGGCGCGGATGTTGGAAGAATATTTAGGGATTGAAGCAACTAAGGCTACAGTTTTGAGGGATGTGGTGACTTTTTTGGCGCCGCATGGGGCGAGTCAGCTGAGTAATCTATATATTATATATAGTGTAGAACTTCTCGCGGATAGCAAGGTTGAGGCACGCGATCGATATACGGCGTATAAATACGTGAAGTTGGATGAGGCGAATAGCTATCATTTGGATGAAGCGAGTGCGACGGCGCTGGAGATTGAAGAGAGGGGTGATGTTGAATCGCGAGAGAATTATAAAACTGTGGCGAATAGTGCAACGGTGTACGTGGATGGAAGTAGCCGAGGGAACCCGGGTCCGGCGGGGATTGGCTATCATATTGTGGGCGAAAATGGTGAAGTTTTGGCGTGTGGTGGGAAATTTATCGGTTTTGCGACATCGAGAGTGGCGGAATATTATGCTTTGAAAGAGGGTTGCGAGCAGGCTTTGGAGCTGGGTTTGAAGAGGGTGCGCTTCGTGAGCGATAATTTGATGATGGTAAATCAGATGAATGGAATATATAAAGTCAAAAATCGTGATCTTTTAGCGATTCACGATGACGTGAGGAGACTTTCGAAGAATTTTGAAGCTTGTGCGTTCGTGCATGTGGTGAGAGAGCAAAATACGCAGGCGGACGCGCAGGCGAATTTGGCGATTGACCGGCAGTTTGAAGAGTAGGAATGTAGTGGAGGGGGGTGATGTGATGGAAAAGGGGTTTTGGCGGGCTATTTTGCATTTATAAGAAGTTTATGTTAGTATTAGAGAGAGCCTGAAAGACAGTCGCTGGACTAGTCTACAGATTAGTCGAGAGGAAAGTCCGGGCAGCATAGAACACAGTAGTCGCTAACGGCGACCGCCCGAAAGGGTAGGGAAAGTACCACAGAGACTTAAACCGCCTGACATCCTATAATCGTCAATCTTGCAATTTATTTTTCTCTTGCTCGTTGAGGAAGACGCGCTACAAGAGAAGAAAATCACAATCTTGGCGATTCTAGGGTGCCAGGCAAGGGTGAAAAGAGTGGGGTAAGAGCCCACAGCTCCTCATGGTGACATGGGGAGGAGGCAAACCCTACTGGCTGCAAGGAGCGCTAGATACCTTGGTTCGAGGATGCGCGATCACCGCTGGAGCATAAAAGTAATTTTGTGCCTAGATAGATGGCTGTCGGTCTTCATAGCGATATGTAGATTACAGAACCCGGCTTACTGAAGGCTCAAAAAAAGACCAACTCCTTACCGAATTGGTCTTTTTTGGCTAAACTGTTCTAGTTATTTTTACAACATTTATGGGGCCTAAATATAATATTTAGGCCCCCAAGTGCTCAGTTTTGTAGAAAATTATTTGATCAAGCCCTTTTTCTTGAGGGTGCGCAAGGTAGAAGTCGCAACGTTGACTTTCACCTTTTTGCCGTCAATAGTGAGGGTTTTTTTCTGCACATTAGGTTTGAATACTTTGCGGGTTTTGCGCTGGGAAAATGAGACGTTGTGACCGTACATTTTGCCTTTGCCGCTAATTTCACAGACAGCCATTATTTATTCTCCTTCACGGTATTTACGATCGCTTCGAAAGCTTTGGGCTGATTGACGGCGAGTTCGGCCAGAATTTTGCGGTCGATGGTAGTGCCGTTTTTCTTCAGACCAGCCATGAGCTGGGAGTAGGAAACTCCGAGTTCGCGCGAAGCGTTGTTGATACGAGTAATCCAAATTGAACGAAGATCACGCTTGCGATTGCGACGGTCGCGATAGCTATAGCGCAATGATTTAATCACGCCTTGTTTGGCAAGACGGTAGCTGCGGGTGCGGTAGTGCTGCATACCCTTGGCTGAATTCAAGATTTTCTTATGTTTGGCCCGAGCTGGGACGCCACGTTTTACTCTCATCTTAAACTCCTAGGGATGTTTTAACGTTTTTGGCAATTTTACCGCTGATCATGGCAGCAGTTTTCATGTTGCGCTTGCGCGCTTTCGACTTTTTGGCAAGAATGTGGTTGCCATAGGCACGTTCGCGAACCAGTTTACCAGAACCGGTTAGTTTGACTCGTTTCGCGGTGCCTTTATGCGTTTTAATCTTTGGCATAATGGTATTCCTTTATGTAATTTCCGGATGTTTAGCACTCTAACATGCTGAGTGCTAATTTTGGGAAATTAGCTTAGTTAATATTGAAAGTACGATCAGGGAACCGTAGAAGTAGGAAATACTTGGTCCGAATTCAATCTGATAGTTTAGCTCGCCTAACGATTAGTTAGGCTTTCGCAAGAAGTTCTAATATCGTCTTGGGTCTATTTTTTACGGATGCTGACGGAGAAATTGCGACCAGCAAACTGAGGTTTGCCTTCGACGACGATTTCGAAGTCTTCACCGATGAGGGCGAGAACTTTGTCCAGCATGACTTGACCAAGATTTTTATGTGCTAATTCGCGACCACGAAAGATAATCATGATCTTTACTCGGTCGCCATCAGCTAGGAAACTTTTGATCTTGCGAACTTTGATGTTAAGGTCGTTGTCGCTGATTTTGAGGCCAACTTTCATAATTTTCAGCTCAGATTGCTTTTCGCGGGCTTTTTTACGATTTTTAGCCTCTTCTTTCATCTTTTGGTATTGGTATTTACCCCAATCGATGATTTTGACAACGGGTGGGTCGGCATTGGCGGAAATTTCTACCAGGTCGACGCCTTGTTCATGGGCGAGGGATTGAGCTTCGCGGCTAGACATGATGCCGAGTTGCTCTCCGTTAGTGCCAATAACGCGGACAGATGGATAACGAATCTCTCCGTTTAATCTAGTGCGAGTGTTTTTACTAATGGGTGGATTCCTTTCGCTTAAATGAACTGAGTTTATTATAGCAAAGATTACGGTGGT
This sequence comes from uncultured Candidatus Saccharibacteria bacterium, assembly GCA_948435375.1. Taxonomy (GTDB): domain Bacteria; phylum Patescibacteriota; class Saccharimonadia; order Saccharimonadales; family Saccharimonadaceae; genus Nanosyncoccus. The sequence goes on along the minus strand of CAOJGQ010000009.1, from coordinate 18,667 downwards.
TGGCAAGGGGTGAGAGGTATTTTTATGAATGATTGCCATGGTTAAAATTGGTGCTCAATGGGCTGATGGCGGAAGGTGAGAGCTTCAGAAATATGCTCGGGCTGGATAAAATCTTGTTCTGCGAGGTCGGCGATAGTGCGGGAAACTTTAAGGACTTTGTGGTAGCTGCGGGCGGAAAGATTGAGTCTATCGAGGGCGGAGGTGATAAGCTGGTGGGCGGAGGGAGTGATCTTCAGGTGATTTAGATCGGCGGTGGAAAGGGAACTGTTGTTAAAATTACTTTTACGGTAGCGCTGTGCTTGTCTCTGGAGTGATTGAGATATAGTATTTTTTACAACACTTGTTTTGAGGGTTGAGGGGAGGTTTTCGAGAGGGGCGAGTTCGGAGTTTTTGACTGGTTGGACGAAAACAAGGAGGTCGAAACGGTCGAGAATGGGGCCAGAAAGGTGTTTTTCGTAACGTTCGATTTGGGTGCGGCTACAGGTGCAGGTGTGGGTGGGGTCGCCAAGATAGCCACAAGGACAGGGGTTCATGGTAGCAATGAGCATAAAATTGGCGGGGTAGGTAGTGTGGTAGTGGGCGCGGGAGATGGTGATAGAATGGTCTTCGAGCGGGCCACGGAGTGATTCGAGTACATCTCGACGGTATTCTGGTAGTTCATCAAGGAAAAGCACGCCTTGGTGGGCAAGGGAAATTTCACCAGGTAGGGCGTTGGCCCCGCCACCAATGATGGCAGTGGTAGAAGCGGAGTGGTGAGGGGCACGGAATGGGCGGCGGTCGGAAATGACAGAGTGGGCGGAGGTGAGGGCGTGAATTTTGGCGGTTTCGATTTGCTCATCTGGAGTGAGTGGTGGGAGCAAAGAGGCAGCTGCCCGGGCGAGTAGGGTTTTGCCGGAGCCGGGTGGACCAGAGATGAGAATGTTGTGGTGGCCAGCAATAGCAATAATTAGGGCGCGCTTGGCGAGGTCTTGGCCGCGGATTTGTTCGAACGGAATCGCGTCGGGGCAATTAGATTTTGGGATGCTTGGTTTGGGAATGTTTTGACAGTCGGATTTGGCTAGTGCTAAGTTTTTGGCTTGTGGCCGGGTTTGGTTTTCAAGGGGTGTTTGGCAGTCGGATTGAGTTAGTGCTAAGTTTGGAGACTGGCCTTTGAGATAGAGAAAGATTTCGAGTAGGTTGTTTGCGGAGGTGATTTTGATGCCAGGGACGAGCGACGCGTGAGTCAGGTTGTCCTTTGCGACGAAAACTTCTTTAAAACCGTGATTTTTGGCGGCTTCGACGGCGTTGACAATGCCGCGGACGGGTTTTAGGCAGCCGTCGAGCGAAAGCTCAGCGATGAAAGCACGATTTGTAAGGTTTTCAAGCGCAAGTTGTTTAGAGATAACGAGGATAGCAAGAGCGATAGGTAGATCAAGATGGGTGCCGTCTTTGGGTAATTCAGCGGGAGCGAGGTTGATGGTGACTTTTTTAGCAGGGAAGGTGAAGCCGGAGTTAGTAATGGCCGAGCGCACGCGTTCGCGGGCTTCGAAGATGGTTTTGGTAGCCATGCCGACGATGTTAAAATTGGGGAGACTCTTAGCGCTGTCAGCTTCAACGGTAACGATACTACCATCGTAACCATGGGGAATGGCGGAATATACTTTTGCGATCATGGAGCTAGGCTAGCACAAATGAAAGAAAAATTACAACCCCAAACCTTCCGATTTTGACGAAAAAGTCAGTTTTGTATCTGTCTCTGTAATTTTTACAACGTTAATCAAAGATGACCGCATTTAATGTTCGCGTTTGAGTGAAGAATTGAGTTGTAGTTGCTTTATCCCTGTTTATGTATTTCTTACAATGAATATAAGGTTTAGATTTTGGAAGTGGTTTTTTGGAGGAGCTCGAGTTGGCGGAATTGAATATCGTAGAATGTAAAATACAAAAATAGTGTTCAAGGATTAATAATTTTATAACAAAAATGTTTCTTTGTTCTAGTATTTTTCACAATGATTAAATTTTTTAATAGAGGAATTAATTTTTACAACATCTGGGAAAGAACTGAGTTTTGGTATTTTTTACAACAATCTAACAGTTTTGAAGTGATAATGGTATTTTATGATGTGATGATTCTTAGGAGATTTGCTCAGGGTGAGTGAATTGAGGATTTTTTGGGCTGTTTTTGAAGTCTTGAGATTGTTGATAGATTTAGGGATTTATAGATTTACCTAAACAGATATGCCAAACTGTTATAGTAAAAATTACATTGTTTATTACGGCTATGATATAGAGAAGAGATGAACTCTGAAACGGTTATTGTAAAAATATGAGTATTTGTGCTGTTGTGAATAATAATGAAACAGTTATGGTGGGAAGTTATTGCATTTTTGACAATATTTAGTGGATTACCCTTGTGCTTCTCTGTGGAGTGTGCTAGAATAGGGATAGTTGGGGCTGACAAAGTTTAGACGGATCATTAACAGATACCAGGCATGTCGCGTAATACCGTAAGTATTGTAAATAAGTGCAAAAAACACTTCAAAGCATGTGCTTTACGCACCTGCGTACGCCTAGAGATATTTTATTCTAGACTGGTCTAACACTAAGTCTTCGTAGGTGTCAGATTATCATACAACGAGGATAAGGTGAAAGCATAGCCGGCATTTCACTCGAAAACCAAGGCTAAAGCACCCAGGCTGCGTTCCTTGTAGCTAGTGGGATTTGCGGGATAAACAGGGAACTAAGCATGTAGAATGGTATCCAGCGTAATTTTTCGGACCCGGAGGCAGTATCCGGCAGCTCCACCAAGATAAATAGCCTGTATGGGCTGTTTTTTTGTTGCGATTAAGTTTATCCGTGAAGTCTATGGTCGATGAATACATGATCAAAATTCCGTGGATTATAATGCTTCAATGCTCGGTAATGGTTGACCGAGTAGTAGTGGAGTATAAAAATATTAATAATGAAATCCTGTGGAAAACTTTATAAAAAAAGTATACAAAAAGTGCTTGACTTAAGCATTTTGGGGGCTTATAATAGGGATAGTTCTTGAATAAAAAAATTATTCAGGAACCAAAAATAAAAATAGCCAAAATAACTCCACACTCTACGAAAGACCGGTTTTCCTCGCAGTTGCCGGTCTTTTTCTTTGTTTTGAATTGTTTTTTCGTGAGGAATTGACGGCACGGGAATACTGAACGAGCGGGGCTCTGCCGTGTAATATGTTTTCAATTTGACTGTACTTTGGATGAATTTTTGGACGGTTGGCTGGCTGGCTAGTAGTCGTATACGGCATGTGCTGGCGAGTCTAGGTTGCTGAGGTGATGTTGCTAAGGTGATACTTTATACTGTCGGTTATAGGTTATTATGAGGCGATATAGATTGGTATGTTTGGTGATATATCGGTCTTATTTAGGCAAAGAAAGACAGATGCAGTTTTTGATGGCTCTTGTTGTTAAAAATAATATAACAGGCGTGAACGAGCGGGAGCAACCGAATATAAGTTTTTAGTTTAGGAAAGTAGGCTGCAATGTGATGAGGCTAAGCTGCTGTTCAGAGGTCTGGTATACCACCAAAAAGGACCTTCCTAGGGGGATAGGAAAGTCCTTTTTGGTGCGGGCGAAGAGACTCTAACTCTCGACCTCTTCCTTGGCAAGGAAGCGCTCTAAACAACTGAGCTACGCCCGCAAGCTATGGGTTTATTGTAGCACGGTTTGCGTGGCTCGGCAAGAGGGAAGTGGTGAAAATTTGGCCAAAAACGTCAAAAACGTCAAAAACGATAATAGTTAAAATTTTTAAGCAGGCGGAGTGTACGGTGTTGCTGTTAAAATAACAACATTTTGAAAATAAGGGACGATTGATAATGTGGAAATAACGATAGGATAGCTGAAAATATGGATTTTCTGTTGTAAATATAACAACGATTAGGTATAATATGTTGTTATTTCTACAACAGAAAGAGATGTTTTAGGATGGTTGATGCGGATAACGTTGTGAACTTTACAACACTGAAGTGGACTTGAATAACAGGGAAGAAGTGGGGTATATTGTAAAAAACACAACATAAAATTGGCAAAAAGGCTTGAAAAATTAACATGAGCGTGATATATTGGAGACAGTTCGATAAACGAACACAAAAACGACAAACAAAATTAACGAAAGTTAAAACGCAGTTTAAAAATTTGATGACTCAGACGATGATTCCACGAGCGAAATGGTAATTTCTAGCCATAAATTACAAACATAGGAATTACCATTAGCTTGCGGAAAATCATAACTTTCTGGGAAGTTTTAGATTCGGGAAGGCTGAAGGGGGAGCTCGGAGCAGGAAACTGATAATCGGGGCTAAATGGAAGCAGAGACGGAAATTTAAACTAAAAACTAAGCGGGAGCTTAATTCCTTAAAGTTTAACAGAGATGATTAAAGATAGGGAGACCGAAAATAGAGATTCAAAGTTAAGCAGAAGTGAGATAAGCAGCCTAAAGACTAGAAAATTATGATGGAAAAGCCAAAGTTAGGAGGAAATGACTTTTCTGATCTTCGAGAGAAGATGGTGAAAATGTGATTTTGAGCTAATTTGGTAAAAGTCAAGCGCGCTTGAACTGAACTCTGTTGGTACTTTGAAATGAAATAACGGGGAAGGAACAAGCTAGGACGTGTGCCCCACGAAAGTGGAGCGGTCAAACCAACGAGGATGGCGAAAGTTGCGGCCCAAAGTAATATTGTTTTATGCCGGATAACTTTCCCATTCTCCCTTAGAATAGATGCAGGATGAAGATCATGCATCTAAATAATCTTACAGAATCAGGGTGAGGTGTGAGCATTTTGCGATTGAGGCTCTGTCGCGAGCTTTTTTGGAGCGCGATGAGCAGAGTTGGGCTCGCTTATATTGCGAAAGGAAATTTAGGACGGTGTTTTGCGCCACTGGGCTAGATTGTACCAAAATGTGATATAATGAGCTTATGCCTAAACGCCTGATTCCGGTTTTGAGCTTACTAGCAGCAGTTGTGCTGCTAGTAATGCTGAATTTTACCACCCCGTTGGATATTGGTCCACTCGGGGTTTTGGTATTTTTTACAGCAGTTTATATTGTGATGCTCGGGGTGGCGCAGATGTTTGTACGCTTTGGGGCAAAACTAACAAAACGTAATCTGGCGCAAAGGGAATATCTTTATAGCGCGGTGATTGCGTTTGGGCCGATTATGCTGCTTCTGGCGCAGTCGCTAGGGTCGCTGAGTCCGGTGACGGTGGGGCTGACGGTGGTTTTTGTCTTTTTGGCATGTTTTTTGATTGGGAAAAGGGCAGCTTAGGGCGTTTTAGAGAATTATTTTTGAGAAATTTGGGGGATTTTTTGTATAAAATATGTGAACAAAATGGGGGTTTGTGATAAAATAAGCTTATGGATAAAGTAGCAGGGCAGAGTAATGGCGGAATGAAGCCTGGAGAATGGCTGAATGGTACGGGTGGTGAGGTCTTGGGCCAGCCGATTGAGATGGTTCCGGGTAGAAGTGAGGCTTCAGGGGTAGAAAGGTCTGGTTTTGGCGCGTCTAGTCTTGATATCGGCGATAAGGGCGTATTAGATTCTGGTGTTGTAAAAAATACTAGAACAGAGGCTGGGAGAACGGGGGCGATGGTGCTTAAGGGGAATGCGCAGCTGGGATTTGGCGGTGGACCAGCAGGGATGTCGGTAGCCCAGATGGGCGAAGAACTTATGGCTCAGGACGAGCTTGAACGAGATCGGCAGGAAATCTTGAACCCGATGGAATTTGTGGGAGAAGAAACGGAAGTTCAGACTCAGGAGAGGCTAGAGGCGGATGAAGAGGATCTACGGAATGAGGAGAATTTGGCGCCAAAAGGGGCGAGCGAAGCGGAGAAAGCACTGATTAATCGTGATCATAAAATTGTTCAGAAGGTGCAGGATGCGGTGACAACGGCGACAGTGGCGGAGGTACAGGCAATTACTTCGCAGCCAGTGTTTCGACCGGCGGACGTGGTGAGAGCGCGTGAGAAGGGGATGTTAGAGATGTTGCGAGGGGCGTTTGGTTATGAATTTGGGAGCGGAAACTGATGGAGGGGCTTAGGGTTGGTGTTGTAAAAAATAATGAAACAGAGGTAGAAAATGCCTAAGTGGGTAGTTATTCTGGCAGCAGTGGCGATTGTACTGCTCATGGTTGGGTTTGTTTGGGCGTTACATCTGCAAAAACGACGTCAGGCGAAGAACTATGAGCGGGGGCTGAAAATGATGCCAATGTTGATTCATTTGCCGCCGAGTACGGATGATATTCAGGGTGGAGGACGTGATGAGCGGGATGTGACGAACGAGGCGCTTTCGCAGGCACAGGTGATGTATTCGATTATTGCCTCGACGCTAACGAAGGGGTTTAGTAGTCGGGTTTTTGGACAGAGGCATTTGGCATTTGAGATTATTGCGACAGATGGCCTGATTAAATATTATACTGTGGTGCCGGCGGTGATTTCGGAGACGGTGAAGCAGGCGATTTTGTCGGCTTATCCGACAGCAAGGTTGGAGGAGATTGAGCAGGAAAATATCTTTGGTAAAGAGGTGACGACGGAAATGATTGCCGGGGGTGAGCTGACTTTAAAGAAGGATTTTGTCTACCCAATTAGTACTTATGAAGATAGCAAGCGCGACGCAAGCTTGGCGATTTTGAACGCGATGTCGGTGACGAAAGCGGGGGAAAGCATGGCTTTACAACTTCTGATGCGACCGACGGACGGGAGCTGGACAACAAAATCGACTAGCTGGGTACAAGATTTACGCGATGGGAAGAAAAAACATGCTGGGGGTAAAAAAGTTGTTCTTGGGATCGCGAATATGGTTAAAGATTTTGCTCAGGCATTTTTTCACCCACCCGATCCGCGCGAACAAGCTGAACAAAAAAATGAACCATTATCGAATTTACAACAAGAGGAAATTGCAGCGATTGAGAATAAGACAAAGTACCCGGGTTTTGAGACCTTAATCCGAGTGGTGGCGAGTTCAAACTCAAAAGCGCGTTCGGAGGCGATGTTGTCGGGGCTTGTGGCGGCTTTTGCGCAGTTTGATTCGCAGAATCACAATAGTTTTCAATATGATATATTGAAGGACGCGAAAAAGCTTTCGGTAGATTTTATTTTTCGGATTTTCCCGCAGGGCACGAGTGGAAATATTTTGAATAGCATAGAGCTGGCGTCGGTTTTTCACTTGCCGGCACAAAATGCGATTCCGACTTCGCAGGTGGAGCGGCAGGCGACTAAACAAGTTGATGGGCCGGCGAAATTGGTGACGGATGGAGTGCTGCTCGGGGTGAATGAGTTTCGCGGAACAGAGAAGGAAATTCGATTATCAGAGAAGGATCGACGACGCCATACTTATGTAATCGGGGCGACCGGTATGGGTAAGTCGGTCTTACTGACGAATATTGCCTATCAGGATATGCTGGAGGGGCGAGGGTTTGCTTTCATTGATCCGCACGGGGACGCGGCGGAGACGTTGCTGGCGAAAGTGCCAGAGGATCGGATTGATGATGTGGTCTATTTTGACCCTTCGGACATGGAACACCCGATGGGGATGAATATGTTTGAGTGGACGACAGAGGACCAAAAAGATTTTATCGTACAAGAGGGAATCAATATGTTGCAAAGCTTGTTTGATCCGTCGAATCAGGGTTTCTTTGGACCGCGTGGTCAGCATATGTTTCGGAATGCGGCATTGCTGCTGATGAGCGATCCAAACGGGGCGACCTTCATTGATATTCCGCAATGTTTCACTGATCCGGAGTTTGTAAAGAGTAAATTGAAGTATGTAACTGACAAAGCAGTGTATGATTATTGGACGAAGGAGTTTCCGGCGTCGCAGAAAAGCAATGATGCGGGTGAAGTGATCACGTGGTTTGCGTCGAAATGGGGGCCATTTCTGAGTAATACGACCATGAGAAATATTCTTGGTCAAGCGAAATCAGGCTTTAATATTCGCGAAATTATGGACAACAAGAAAATCTTTCTTGTGAACTTGTCAAAGGGGAAATTGGGCGATATTAACAGCAATTTGCTCGGTATGATTTTGGTGATGAAGTTTCAGCAGGTGGCGATGAGCCGGGCGGATATTCCAGAGGACGAACGAAAAGACTTTTGCTTGTTTGTGGACGAGTTTCAGAACTTTGCGACGGATAGTTTTGAGAGTATTTTGTCGGAGGCGAGGAAATATCGGCTGAATCTCTTGCTGGCGAACCAGTTTATGACGCAGCTGACGGATAAAATTCGGGAGGCAGTACTAGGGAACTGTGGGACGATTTTGTGTGGGCGAATTGGGGTGACGGACGCGGAATTGATGGAAAAGGCGTTTTCGCCGGTGTTTAACGCGGAAGATTTGCATAAACAGGGGAATTTTCAGGCGATTGCGACGGTGATGATGTTTGATTTGCCGAGCGCGCCGTTTACGATGAAGCTGGTGCCGCCGATGGGGAAAGCGAATGCGGAGCTGATGGAGATGATGAAACAATATTCGGCGACACGATATGGGCGAACGCGGGCAGAGGTGGAACGTGAGATCAAGGAGCGCTGGGCAAGGGCAGGTAAACAAGCAGAGGGGGAATCTGGGGAAGATATGGGCGCGTCGAAAACGTCTATGGTTAAAAATGTTTCGAAAACGAATATGGTTGAAAAAGCTGAAAAGTCGAGTTTTCTGGATAGTTGGAAGAAAAAGCGTGAGCAGATTACGGATAAGAGTGATGATGCGGAGCGAAATGCGCTAATTATGGCTTCAGAGGCTCAGGAAGGGGCTTCTAGTCCGAAACCGCTTATGGATACTACTGGACAGATTGAAGGGGCTTCTCGTAGCTCTGAAGGGGGTCAGGAGGCAAATCAGGTCCCTCGGGCGGACCATCAGACTTCTCAGACGGATCATCAGGCGGATGACGGGGTGGTTTTCAAGGTTAAGCGGAAATAGTTATCTAAAAGAGTCACGTTATAGTTTTTTGCGATGGCTAAAAACAAAATAGTTTTTTAAAAGTGAAGGGGGAGAGATGAATGGATTTTTGGACAATTATAATTACTGTGTTGCTATCTGTGTTGCTGTCTGTATGGATAGTACGGGCAAAAGTGACAAAGGCGACTAATAAAGTAGTCGAAGAATCTGAAAAGGCTTTGAAACAAATGGAGCAGAAATTTAAAGCTCTAGAAGTGAAATGCCAAACATTGCAGCAGGAACTGCAGCGCCAAGATAATGTATTGCGGCAAAAAGATGATAAGCTGCTTAGCTGTTCGCGAGAGAATCTGCGGTTAAAACAATGGAATGAGGAGTTAGAACGCTAGCTGGAATCCGTGGGGAGGACGATTTATTAGTGTTCAAAGACGCCGCTGTTTTGGCAAACAAGCAGGAACTTTTAGATATGTGTGTTTCTGAGACAATACGGCGACTGGGCGGAACTGAGGTAACTCTGGACGAGGAGTTGCTGGAGGAAGCAGCGGCTAGTAGTCTCGATGATGCTCGTCTTGGAGATGCGTTAGACCTAAGTAAACGCGCGTCTAACTGCTTGCAGGATATCCATACGGTGGGCGAATTGTTGTCATACAAGGCGTCAGAACTACTGAAAATTAGTTATTTGGGCCATGGAACATTGAACGAGATTGTGCTCGAGCTTGGTAAGCATGGTCTGAAATTGATGGATGAGAAAAACTCAAAGACGCAAGCAAAAATCGATAAGATCCTTTTGCCTAGTAGGAGGTGTTTGGTAGCAATAGAGAAACTCGGGTTAAGCGCTAGCAAGTATAATCTAGTTAAGTCTTTTGGCTATAACACCGTGAATGATCTATATTGGCCTCTGATTTCAGTGCGCTTAGACGGTGATACGGTAGCTGAGTTGCGTGATTGTTTATCCGTTCAAGGTTTTCCTCCTCCTCTTCCATAACAAAATATGACCATGGCGGGAATGCCGGGGTCTATTTTTGATTGTCTGTAATTTGGTTTTTCGATTCTGTTCTAACGAAGGAGGCGCGTCGCCATATCCCGTCGTCACGGGTATGGCGCGCTCTTCCTCCTCGTAAGTCCGGATCCTCCTTCGTCAAAACATAAATCGAAAAACCAGAGGCAACAGTCAAAGTTTTGTTGTAGACTTCGTTGCAGTATTCTCTTCGTCAAGCAGAAGCAGAAAAAGTAGACGTCAAACATATCCGTTATCTCCTATATATCTAACTCGTGGCGGGGACATTGACATGATGTCTGGTGCGGCGCGATATCTTGGACATGTGGGGATTTTTTGGACTGCTAGCTCCTATTCTACGTATAGCCTTTATTTTAATACCACTAATATTCTCACATCCTACAACAACGTTCGCTGGGTTGGCTTTATGGTTGGGTGCGCTAAAATATGGTCGTGCGTACTTGCGGACCGTAAAGCCATGCCACCTAGCGTTGACGCCTGACGGGCTGATGCTAGTAGGGGGTAAATGGATATTATATGCGTAGAGTTCGGAGGAATAGGCAATAACCTCCCAGGAACAGCCATTGTTGCCTCCATCTCTGAGCGAACCAGTGCTTTCATTGACATGCCTGTCACGAGTTAGACATATAGGAGAATTCGAAGATGGTTTTATTGAAAATGGTGATTTTGGTTTGAAAAAAACATAAGAATTTTGCGAAAAAGTTTGTAATACGTTATAATGAATTTGTAAGTACATTGTATGGTTTTTGTATGTATAATGAATGTATTATGTATATACAACTGAAAAGGTAAGAATTTGGAAAAATGGAAGTATGTAATACATTGTACATACAAAATATATACAATTGATATATAAAGTAATGCTTTGTAGGGTGCTTATATATAAAATGTATTGAAATTGTATGGGTAATGTATTACAATGGGGGAAAGAGGGAGGCTAAAATGGCGAAACGCACAAAGGGACAAGTCGAAGAAAAAACAGAGGTCAAAAAACCGGAAGCAGCGCCGGTTTTGCCGGTGGCGGCGAAGATGGCTACGGTGAGTTTTCGGACGAAATTGGTGCTGAAAAAGAAGGCGGAGGGGATTTTTGACGAGATGGGGATTTCGATGAGCGCGGCCCTGAATATGTTTTTGTCGCAGGTGGTGCGTGAGAAGGGAATGCCGTTTACGCCTAATGTGCAGAAAAAGCTTGAGGCTGAAAATAGTGGAACTGCTGGACTAGGGAATGGGGGTGATAGGAGTAGTGAGGCGGGGTTTATGGCGTTGGAAGAACTTTGGGACGAACTCTAGGAGACTCGTTATCACGGCGAGCTACCGCGTTAAATTTTCCAGTACTCCTTCGACGTATATACAATACGTCTCAGTCCGTGCTTCAAATTTGCCTTGTATCTCATCCGTGCTAACGAGTCTCCCGGACGTTTACCTGGTACTGTATCGACGTCAGCATCGTCCTCTCAGGATCTGCCTTGCGCTGCATCGACGCCAACAAGCCTCCTGAAGGTTTGCCTTGTGTTACATTCTGACTAACTTTGGTTCCTGGATTTGTTTGGGGGAAAGGTTGACTTTGGCGGTGGGGTACGTTAAAATATAGGGGTAATAAGCAAGAGGTACAGTAGTATGTCGGAAAAACAAAAAAGTGATGGGCATGAATATGATAGTTCGCAAATCCAGGTTTTGGAGGGGCTGGAGCATGTGCGGATTCGGCCAGGGATGTATATTGGTTCGACGGGTTTTGACGGCCTGCACCACCTCTTGAAGGAAATTGCTGATAACTCGATTGATGAAGCGATTGCGGGATTTTGTAATCGTGTGGAAATTGTGCTGCTGGAGGATGGGGGCGTGCGGGTGTCAGACAACGGTCGTGGTATCCCGGTGGACATTCACCCGAAGACGAAAAAATCGACGCTGGAGACAGTGCTGACGGTTTTGAATGCTGGTGGTAAGTTTGGTGGCGGGGGATATAAAGTTTCGTCGGGTTTGCATGGTGTGGGTTCGTCGGTGGTGAATGCGTTGTCGACGAAGATGATTGCAGAGGTGCGAAAAGATGGTAAAGTACACCAGGTCGAGTTTGAAAACGGCGGGAAGACAATTGGCGATGGTCTGAAAGTAGTGGGGGAGACTAAGGACACGGGAACGACGATTACGTTTTATCCGGATGCGTCGATTTTTAAGGAGACAACAACTTTTGATTATGATTGGGTGTCGCACTATGCGCGGCATCAGGCGTATTTGACGAAGGGGGTTTTGATTGCGGTGCGGGATGAGCGGACCGGGAAGCGGGAGTCGTTCTATTTTGAAGGTGGGATTCGGAGCTATGTGCGCAAGCTGAATGAGGGGAAGGAAGTTGTCGCGGATGATATTTTCTATATTGAGAAAGAGATTGCGGATTCGGAAGTTGAGGTGGCGCTGCAATATAATGATACGTATGTCGAGACGATTAAGCCGTTTGCGAACAACGTTTTGACGCCGGACGGAGGGAAGCACGTGGAAGGTTTCCGGACGGCGATGACGCGAGTGATTAATGATTATGCGCGAAAAAATAATTTGCTCAAGGAAAAAGAATCGAATTTGACCGGTGATGATATTAAGGAGGGTCTCACGGCGGTGATTTTGGTGAAGTTGCCGGATCCGCAGTTTGAGGGGCAGACGAAAAATAAGCTGGGGAATCCGGAAGTGCGGGGTTATGTCGATAAGATTATGACCGAGTACTTTGGTTACTATCTGGAGGAAAATCCGGCGATTGCGAAGAAAATCATCACGAAGGCGACTTTGGCGGCACGAGCGCGTAAGGCGGCACGAGCGGCACGGGATAATGTGATCCGTAAGGGGGCGTTTGAAGGTCTGAATCTGCCTTCGAAGTTGGCGGATTGTTCGAGTCGGGACCGGAGCGAGTGCGAACTCTTCATCGTGGAGGGGAACTCGGCGGCGGGATCGGCGAAAGAAGGGCGCAACCCGAAGATTCAGGCGATTTTGCCGCTGCGTGGGAAGGTGCTGAATACGGAAAGAGCAAGGCTGGATAAGATGTTGGCGAACCAGGAGCTGGTGAGCTTGATTAAGGGGCTCGGCGTGGGGATTGGCGAACAGTTCGATATTAACGGTTTGCGTTATCATAAGGTGATTTTCATGACCGATGCTGACGTCGATGGTCTGCATATCGCGACGCTGCTGATGACGTTCTTTTTCCGTTATATGCCGGAAGTGATTAAGGCGGGACATGTGTATCTCGCAAAACCACCGCTGTTTGGGCTTTCGAAGGGGACGGGCGGCAATCGGAAGATTGATTATGTGTATGATGAAGTTGCCTTGGAGAAGAAGTTGACAGAAAAGATTGAAGAGCGCAAAGCAGCGGGGACGAAAATCGATCCGAGCCAAGAGCGTTTCAAACAGGCGGGCTATACAGCGCAGAATCGGTTTAAGGGTCTTGGCGAGATGGATGCAAAACAACTTTGGGAAACGACGATGGATCCGGAGAATCGGATTTTGGTACAAGTGCACATTGAGGATGCCGAGAAGGCAGATGCGGTGTTCACAAAGTTGATGGGCGACCAAGTAGATCTACGTAAAAACTTTATTCAGGCCGGGGCGGCGAGTGTTGACCTTGATGAGCTGGATTTTTAAGGGAAAGGGAGACTAGATTGTATGGGTAATGGTGACGATAAAAGCAATAAGACTCAAGCTGATAGCGGGGTGCAAGGCGAAGAGATGGAAAAAGATCTAAGCTTGGACAGCCAATTGGTTGAGGGGCAGGTGGTTGATGGTGTTGAGCGGCGTGATGTCGAGACAACGATGGAAAATTACTTCTTGCGTTATTCGATGTCGGTGATTATTGATCGTGCTTTGCCGGATGTGCGAGATGGTCTGAAACCGGTGAACCGGCGAATCCTCTATGCGATGAATAAAAATGGTTGGAAGGCGCCGCACGCGACGGTGAAATCAGCGCGTATCGTGGGTGAGGTAATGGGTAAGTATCACCCGCATGGTGATTCGTCGATTTATGACGCGATGGTGAACCTCGCGCAGCCTTGGAAAATGCGTTATACCTTGGTTGAGGGGCAAGGGAACTTTGGTTCAATGGATGGCGACGACGCGGCGGCTTCGAGGTATACCGAGGCACGAATGGATAAAATTGGGGCGGAGCTTTTGACCGATATTGAGAAGGAAACGGTGGATTTTCGGGATAACTTCGACGGTAGCGAGCAAGAGCCGGTGGTTTTGCCGTCGGCAGTGCCGAATATTCTGCTTAATGGTCAGATGGGGATTGCGGTGGGGATGGCGACAAATATTCCACCACATAATTTGTCGGAAGTAATTGACGCGACGGTGGCGCAAATTGAAGATCCGGAGATTAGTCTGGATGGGCTGATGCAACATGTGAAGGGGCCAGATTTTCCGACAGGGGCAGAGGTTTATGGTGGTGCACCGATGAAGCAAGCCTATGCAACTGGTAAGGGTAGCGTGGTGATTCGGGCGGTGGCCGGGATTGAAGAGAAGAAAAATGGTCGCTACCAAATTGTGATTACTGAAGTGCCGTATGGAATGAGCAAAGAGGGTTTTATCGAAAAAGTGCGGGAATTGGTGCTGAACAAAAAGCTTGATCACATTGCGGATGCACGAGACGAAAGTGCGCGCGGGAAGATTCGGGTGGTAGTGGAACTGAAAAAGGATGCTTTCCCGAAGAAGATTTTGAATCAATTATATAAGATGACAAGCCTTCAGACGACGTTTCATTATAATATGTTGGCGCTGGTCGATGGGGTGCAACCGCGAATTTTGGGCCTCAAGGAGATTTTGACGGAGTTTATTAAACATCGTCAAAAAGTAGTGCGTCGTCGGACAGAATATGACCTTAGGAAAGCAAAAGAGCGTGCTCACATCCTCGAAGGTTTGAAGATTGCGCTGGACAATATCGACGAAGTAATCAAGACGATTCGTGAGAGTTATGATGATGCGGATAAACGGTTGATGGAGCGGTTTGGTCTGTCGGAGATTCAGGCAGCAGCGATTCTTGCGATGCAGTTGAGAAGGTTGCAAGGTCTCGAGCGAGATAAGATTGAAGATGAGTTGAAACAGCTTTTGGCACAAATCGCGGAATACGAGAAGATTTTGGCGAGCGAAGAAGAGGTGCTCAGAGTGGTAAAAGAAGAGCTGATTGCGATGAAAGAAAAATATGGTGATGAGCGCAAGAGCAAGATTTTCAATCATGAAATTGGTAAGTTTTCGGAAGAAGAATTGATTCCGGATGAAGAAAGCGTAATCCTGCTGACAGCGCAGAATTATCTGAAACGAGTTTTGCAAGGTGATTTCAAACGACAAAATCGAGGTGGTAAGGGGCGCCGGGGGATGACAACGAAGGATGAAGATGTGATTGCACAGATTGTGACGGCGAATTCGCACGATTATCTCTTATTCTTCACGAACCAGGGGCGGATTTTCCGCTTGAAAGCATATGAAGTGCCACAAGCGTCGATGGTGGCGAAGGGCACTGCGGCAGTGAATCTTTTGAATATGCATCCAGATGAGAAAGTAACCACGATTATTAAACAAGGTGGTGATCCGAGCGGATTTCTATTCATGGCAACGAAAAAGGGAACGATCAAGAAGACAGCGGTGAAAGAATTTTTGACGCTACGGGCGAACGGAATGATTGCGATCAAGCTTGACGCGGGAGATGAATTGAAGTGGATTCAGGAGACAACTGGTGAAAATGATGTGGTGATTTCCACTTCGGCCGGTCAGGCGATGCGCTTTAACGAAAAAGATGTCAGGAGCATGGGGCGGAGCGCGAAAGGGGTGATTGGCATTCGTTTGCGGCCAAAAGATGAGATTGTTGGAATGGATGTGATTCGAGATGAAGGACAGAAGCTGTTAGTCATGTCTGCGAACGGTTATGGTAAAGCAACTTTGGCGAAGAATTTTCCATCACACAAGCGCGGAGGTGTCGGGATTCGGGTGGCGGCAGTAACCGAGAAGACGGGGCCGATTGTGGCGGTGCATACTTTGGATCCGGCGGCGAAGGAAGTGATCATGATGTCGTCGATGGGGCAGGCGATTCGAGTAGCAGTGAAGGACATTCCGACGTTGGGGCGTGTGGCGCAAGGTGTGAGGATTATGAAGATGAATGAGGGTGATGCAGTGGCGTCGATTGGAATTGTTTTGCCGGACGAAGAAGGTGAAGAAGAAAAAACCGAGAAATAGCGGAAAAGTGGGGGGTAGTGATAGCGCTTGCTGGGGGAGCAGGCGCTATTTTTTTGTGGAAATTTGTACAAAATTCTTTAGGTCTGCGCCAAATTTGTACGAATTTTGCAGAACGGTGAAGGAATTTGTACGAATTTTTTTGGTTTTGTAGGATTCTAAGACAAAATGGCATTTTTGAACATGGATGTGCTTGTAAGTTTTGAAAAAATTTTGTTACACTGGCGAAAATACTAAAAATTGCGAGGAAAAGATGAAAAAATTTCTAAACTTTTTATTAATTTTAAGTTTGATTGCTGGGGTGGGAATGGGCCTGCCAAGAGCTGTGAATGCAGAAGGAGCAAATGCGGAGGGAACGAATACTTCGAGTGGTGGAAAGATAGGGGTGCTGCAATCGGTGGGGGATCCTGGTGTAGTAAAAAATTACTATAATCCAATGTTCTATATTGCGATGGTGCGGCCGGAAGATGGTATGGTGGACTTTGCGGTGAATTCGGCGGGAACGGATTTGTACCTGCATCGGGTGATTCTGGCATATTATAACTATGAAGATGGGGTGAGTGAGGAAGAGGCGGATGCGCAAATTGGGGAACTAGGCGCAACGGATGGGCTATCTTGGGGCACGAAAGTGTATGATTTTGCACAAAACGCTTTTCCGCAAAATACGATTTATGGTGGTGGGGCGAAAGTCTTTGATGAAACTGGAACAATGACTATGGAGCCACTGAGTTTAGCTGAGGTGAATAAAACGGATGTGTTGTATTATGCGGCGGAATTTGGGGAAAAGTCGGGAAGTGGACTTGCGACGACTTGGTCGAATACAAGCTGGGTAAGGGGAAAGATTGATTATCGAGATTGTATTCATGGTTCGAATTATACGAACTATGGCGAGTGTAAGGTAGTGCGGACGGCAGATAGTGAAGTTGCGAATTATTGGACTTATGGGCGGAAGCCGGCGATGGATGTGCATATTATGACTTGGGATGAGGAATGGCAGGGCATTCAGAAGAAAAGACTGGAGCCGCTTGAAACAAAAATTACAGATTGGGAGAAATTGGAGGATTTTAGCACGGTAGATGCGACGGAGATAGCTGAAGTCGAAGCTGATTTAGGAAGGTTAAAGAAGACATTGGCCAAAACTGGTGGAGAAGGGGCGCAGGCGCTGAGGGATTTGCGGGATAATCTGGAGGCGAGACTGAAGAAACTGCAAGGAATTGAAAATGTGAAGCCGGAGGAAAATGGTACCGAATCGGGGGCGAAACCGGGAGAAGAAAACGGTACGGGAAACGAAAATGGATCAGGGGCTGGAATCGGGAATGGAGATGGGAATGAAAACGGAAATGAAAACGGAAATGGTGCAGGGAGTGGATCTAGCCTAGGCGGTCGGGATGAGTTCGTGGTTAGAGGCGGGAGTGCGGTGAATGGAATGAGCACGAGTAGCGATGTGGTTGGTGGAGTCACGGCGTATAATGGTGCCCAGACTGAATCGCAAGGAGCGGATAACGAGGATTTGGTTGCCCAAAGTGGACAAGGGAATGAGACAGATAATAAGACTAATGATGGTGACCAAGAAGTGGAAATCCCAAATTTGGGAGGAACAGAGAGACAGAAAATAACAGCGTGGGTGTTTTATCTGCCGCTGATTGCGGGGTTACTGTTACTAGTTTTAGTGTTGGCACGGAAGATTTATCGAAAAGTAAGGGGAAATGACTTAAGATAAGCATAGCTGTGATATAATATATTATATATGGAAGGCTTATATGCGATAATTGCGTTTGTGCTGGGGTTCTTGGGGGCGCAGGTTTGGAAGTTGATTGCGGGTTTGGTGTCGGGGGAAAAGCCTGAAGGAGTGACGAATTTGCAAGCGGCAATTGGCTACTTTTCGCGGTCGGGTGGGATGCCTTCTGGCCATGCAGCGAGTTTTACGGCGATGACGGTTTGCCTAGGGGCGTTATGTGGTTGGACATCTGGGGTATTCGCCTTAGCGATGGGTGTCTGGATGATTGTGCTATATGACGCGATTCATGTGCGGTATGCGGTGGGGGAACAGGGAAAGGCCTTAAACCAGCTGCTAAAACGAGAAAAGTTGCAAGAATTACCAATTGTTGAAGGACATACGGTGTCTCAGGTTACGGTAGGCGTGATTTTAGGGGTGATGATTGGATTTTTAGTAATAATGTTTATCCGATCGGCCTGAAATCGTTAAAAAATGCAAAAAAATACGAAAAAAGTATTGACTTTTTTATCGAAGTGCGATAAGATGGGAATAGCCTAAGAACTGCGAGGGTACGTGAAGAGTTGTTTCTTTGAATCTCCTTGAGTTTGAAAGGTTTTGGAATTTAACAATTTAGTTGTGCAATTAAAGATCTTGATATTATGGTTGGGTTTTGCCTGGCCGAAATTGAGATTTTATCATCGTCAGTTGATTTATGAACATTGGTTCGAATTTTGGATTATGAATAATAGTCCGGTAAGTGAGGGTTTGCCCGAGCTTACACCTTAATGGAGAGTTTGATCCTGGCTCAGGATGAATGCTGGCGGCGTGCCTAATACA
>CAOJGQ010000008.1 GCA_948435375.1 uncultured Candidatus Saccharibacteria bacterium | reverse complement strand
TACAAAGCTCCAATACTGCGCGCCTCCTTCGTTAGAACAGAATCGAAAAACCAAACTAGATTTTCTCAAGACTAACCGTCAAATTCTCCCCTACCACCTTCACAATCTCATCATAAGCATAATTCCCCTCCTGGCTCAGCTCTTCCGCCAAAACCTCTCGCTTCACAGTCTCCACCCATTCCGCCGGAATCTCCTGGCTCACGCTCAGCCGAATCCGATCGTCAACATTCAGGCCCGCCTTCTTCCGTGCACCTTGCACCACTCGAATCAGCTCTCTCGCCCAGCCTTCGCGCCCCAGTTCCTCGGTAATCGTCTTATCGATCGAAGCCTTCTCACCCTGTTCAACCTCTTTGACGTTCACCTCGTCCTTCACAATCTCAATCCCCCAATCCGGCAATTCCGCCCCCACATAAACCAGCTTCGCCAGTGGTTGTCGCACTCGCACCTGTTCTTCGTGCTCATCCTTATACATCCTGAGTTTCAGACCTTCGTTAATCACCTCACGCACTCGTGCCATCTGGTCAATCACCTCCTGGTCAATCTCCTTTGCTTCCGGCCAATTCTTCAAGTGTACGCTCTCACCAGCTTCCCCACCCGTCAAATTCTGATATAATTCTTCCGCAAGGAACGGTGTAAACGGCGCTAAAAGCATCGCCAACTTCACCAAAACATAATGCAAGGTCCGATATGCCTCTGCCTTATCACCGTCATCTTCACTCTTCCAGAACCGCCGCCGCGAACGCCTCACGAACCAATTCGACAAATCATCCACGAACGGCAATATCCCAGAAAGCGCCTTCGGAATATTATATTCCTCCATTCCCGTCGTTATTTCATCCCTTAACTCATGTAGACGGCTCACAATCCACTTATCCAACGGATTCTCCACCTCATCTGGTTGCAAACAGCAAGTCCCTGGCACAAATTCCCACCCATCCACCTCCGCATAAGTAGTAAAGAAATCATACACATTCCAAATCATCGCCAACTTCCGGTTCACATCCGAAACATCTTTATCCGTCAACGCAAAATCTTCCCCCGAAAGCACCGGGCTGCTCAATAATAGAAACCGTAACGCATCCGCCGAAAACTTATCCATCAACTCATTCGGATCGGTATAATTCCCCAGCGACTTGCTCATTTTTCGCCCATCATTCCCCGCCAACGTCCCCGTCGTAATCACGTTCTTAAAGGCATTTAGCTGTTTTCTCCCACTACAGATAGCACCCTTCTCAGAGCTTATGCTTTCATTGTAGCACACACTATCATTTTTATCAACATCATCCCCGAACGCCCCAATCTCCGCCAGCGCCGTATTCACTGTATGTACATAGTAAAACCACGCCCGCACCTGCCCCACATATTCCACGATAAAATCCGCCGGATAATTCCGCTCAAACTTTTCCTTATTCTCAAATGGATAATGTAACTGCGCAAACGGCATACTTCCGCTCTCGAACCAACAATCCAAAACTTTCTCAATCCGCTTGAAATGCTCCATTTCCACAGGATTATCGATTCCATCATCAATTACTTTTCCATTTACCAAATCTTGCACCCGCTTTTCAACCTCAGTCACCGTCCCCCATGAAGCCTTTAGCCTATCGCCTCGATCTTTTATCAAACCTGCGTCGCTAATATTCCACCAAATCACGTTTTCACCACGCAACCAGTCCGGGGTTTGTTGTTTTTCAGCAATATTAACCACTAAGTCATACTTCCCTAATATTTCAGGCACCATCTGCATGCGTGGTTCATCCGAGATATCAATATCATACTTATCAAGCATCACTTTTCGGGCTGTTGACTGATAATCTTTTACCCCCATTTTCTCAGCCAACTTCTGATCTCTCAATGCAACCGTCGCACCCTCTTGCGAATTTACATCAACCCCAGCACTTTCCGCATTCTTCCCGCCAATCAACTTATTATATATCGCTTTTGCCATTTGCGAACGTCCAATATTTGTATTGCAAACAAACAAAATTTTCGAGTTCTCATCCACCTTCAAATCAGTCCGTTTCCCAGCACTTTGTACCGGTAAATCAAACTCAATCTCATCTACCCATGGCCGATGATAATCCTCTAGCTCCACCCCAGAGAGTTCCTTCAACTCGGCATAACTCCCCACTACCTTCACAGTTCCCTTATCTCCCTTCCACACCGGCATCGCCGTCGCCCAGAACCGATCGCGCGAAAGGTTCCAATCCGGCGCCTGCTCAATATTTTTCTTGAACCGCCCCTCTTTCAGATACCCCGGGAACCAATTAATATTCTCATTCTGCGCCAGCATCAACTCCTTCTGACCTTGCACATCGAAAAACCAACTCGGAAACGCCCGATACATAATCCTCTGTTTCGAACGCGGATTGAACGGATATTCGTGCTTGATATACTCAATCTTCCAGACGATTCCCTTTTCCTCGAGACATTTCGCGATAAACTTATTCCCCGCCCAAATCTCAATTCCCCGCTCGTCCGTATCTCTCACCCCTATCTCGTGCAACTTCTCCGCCGCCTCTGGTAGGTAATATCCATATTCATCCAAAACATCCACAAACCCCACCCCGCTCTCTTGACAAATCCGATAGTCATCCTCACCATACGCCGGCGCAATATGCACAATTCCCGTACCATCTTCGTCCGAGACGAAATCCCCAGCCAAAACCTTTCCTCTACCCTTAACCTGTTCACCGACGTTCACTAAGGCTTCTCCCATCAGCCCACAATATTCCAACCCTACCAAGCTCTCCCCTTTGCATTCGCTCAGGATTTCGTACTCCACCCCCTTCATCACCGCTTCAAGCCGACTTTTTGCCAGGATCAACTTTTCATCCGTATCTTTCAGTAGCACTGTCGCATATTCCATCTCTGAATTCACCGCCAGCGCCATATTCGCCGGCAAAGTCCATGGCGTCGTCGTCCAAGCTAAGAAATAAGTCGGTCCCTCGGGATCATCAAACAGTTCAAACTTCACATACGCACTCGGATCTGTTACCGTCTGATACGCATCATTATCCATCGTCACTTCCGACTTCGACACCGGCGTCGCAAACTTCGTGTCGTACATGAGAACTTTCCGTCCCTCATAAATCTTCCCAGCTTCATAAAGCTTCTTAAACGCCCACCACACCGATTCCATGAAATCCTTATTCATCGTCCGGTACGCCCCTTTGAAATCCACCCAGCGCCCAATCCGATCAATCGTCCCCTCCCAAGTCTCCGAATTCGCCACCATCGACTCCCGCGCCTTCAAGATATAATCTTCCAGCGACCATTTCGTCCCAATCTCGCGCCGATCAGTAATCCCCAGCTGTTTCTCCACAAAATTCTCCGCCGGCAGCCCATGACAATCCCAGCCCCAACGTCGTTCCACCCGCTTCCCCCGCATCGTCCAAAACCGCGGCACCGCGTCCTTCACGATACTCGAAAGCAGCGTCCCGTGGTGCGGCATCCCCGTAATAAACGGCGGTCCGTCATAAAACACATACGAATTATCAATCGGCCTCTGTTCCACCGATTTCTCAAACGTCTTATTTTTCTTCCACCACTCGACCAGCGCCTTCTCATATTCCGCCGCCCGCCGCCTCTCACCTGCTTTATATTTCATATACGACATATTATAGCATAAAATAGACCCACTATCGAAAAGTGGGCCCAAATTTATCCTTTAATGCTCTCAAACTCCACTGATATGTCTCCTCAATCTTCGCGAAGTCTTTCAGATACTCCGCAATTTGACTCGAATTCAGATAATAAGTCTGCATAATATCTGCAAAAAAGGCATCTCGGTCTGCACGGTGTACCGGCGCTAACAACCTACGCTGATTGATGACTGTCTGTTCAAACTTTTCTGGTGCATAAAACGGCAATCCGCTCAGACCATTATTCAGTGTTGCAAGATACCATCCCATTATGCTTCGCGTCACCTCTCGAGTTGATTCAGACTCTTCCTTTAGATCTTCAAAGGCTAAATTATACATTTGCTCCCGAATCTCGTCCAGTTCTCGCCTCGTAGCAGAATACGTTAACTCGATTTTGTCTATCATATCTCGATATTCTGCCCGTATCGTCTTGAACGCCCTCAGTTCCAAACAATCCCCCGTGCATTGAATTGCCCGTGCCAGTCGATTATGCTCCTTGTTCTCTGGCGCAAATTCACAGCGCACCCGCTTGCAACACCAAGCATTTTCCAGCGCCTGTATTTCTTCCAGCAACCCGACCACCAGTATCAGATCATCCGCCAAGTTTAGGCTTTGCAAATATTTTTCCATCGGACGCAGCAACCCCAGTTTTTCGATCTTCTTCTCATTTGCCTTGCGCTGCCTATCCGACAGTTCCACAAATTGCGTATTTTCGATCAGCTCCTGGATCCAACTATTGTCCACCAGCGCCTTCTCCCGCAATTTCCCCTCCGGTATATGCATCGTTTGTGCGAACCTCGCTAGCCATGTCAAGTACTCGAGCGACTGCTCCGCCTTACGAAAATCTGGCGCATAATACTGTTTTTGATGAAATCTCTCGCTCACCTCAAACAGCCAATTGCTCGTCGACACTCGCAGATCATCAATCTTGTTCTTAAAGTCCATTGTTTTACCCCCTTGCTTTACTTTTTACGTTCTGCTTTTGACTTCATTTTGTCCTTCACGTTTCGTGTTTTGCATTTTTCGCAGACCGTTTTTGGTTTTCTTCGCATCAACAACCAGAGAACTCGCGTCCTCCTACCTCTATCCTATCACAAATCTCCAAAAAAGTCAATAGAAAATCCCCCGCATCTTCCGACGCGAGGGAAATTTTCTGTTAGTTAGTTGCTTTTTTGTTCTTGCTTTTGTTCTTGTTCCGCTGCGAGTTCCGCCAGGATTTCATCTGTACCAATCATCCGATTCACGTCATCCATAGACAAACCACGAACGCGAAATACCGTATATCCAGGCAGCCCATTCTTTTGACCCAAATCATAGCTGCATATCCTACGTCCAGCTCTTCGCACGAAATTCTGCATAGTCACTTTTCGGTCTTCTTTCAATTCAAAGGAGCCATCAGGAAGCCGAATAAACACAGCCTTCTTATATGTTTTACGACCCCTAAGCTCAACTTTAACACCTATCGACTCCAAAATCTCATCAAATCGGCACTTTTCATCAATCTTAGCCAAACCACCCATCCTCTCTCTCAGGCATGCATAAGCAGGCAAATAATCACACGCGTCTACATCCGCCACCGTAGGTTTACGCCTCAGCTCCTTAACTAAGCGAATTAGCCCATCAATTATGTATTGATCATCAGTCTTCGCAAGAGATTCACTAGGCCGACAGAGACCAGCAAATTTTCCATTTTGCGTTAAAATCGCCTTCTCTTCCTCTGAAGTACAAAACAGCTCCAACGCTTTAGCTCGTACATTACGGATTTTTCCGAAATAACGCTGATAAAAACTGAAGCTCTTTAATCTCGGATTAGCATCTACTTCTACAGCAGTCAACCAACGCCCTGCCGCCAAACTTTCGTTATAATAAGCTTTTAGGCAATGTAAGTTCTTTTCTTCTCGCTGGCTTTCATTCAATCTGCTAAAATCGTATGCCCTTAAACCGAGTATTTCAGCACAATCAGCCCAAGTTTCCCCACCCAGCGCTTGCATAATTGTAAAAGGCAACGGCGTCGTTGGATCTTCAACAAAAACGCTCCTTGGCGGCATATTTCCATCTACCGACTTAGCCATTATGATACGAATGGCTTCCTCTTTCGATAGTTTCGCCCACCGGTTCACAATTAATCCAGCCCGAATTAAGGCATTAGAAAAACTTCCAAAACGTCTCACAACAGTAGTATCACTCGGCATATCATCCCGACCCGTAAGGTCAGCTATAGTCGGCGTCCTTCCCAACTCCTTCGCCAGCCTCTGCAACGCAACGATTATCTCTTCCTTCGTCCACTCTCTGCCCTTACTCGCCCTCTCAATCAACTCCACAATATCCACCATTTTGGTTTCAAATTCGGGCGTCGCGATATCGAGCGTGAAATTTGGCTTCTCATCGCCGAGTTTCGTAGTCATCGGTTCGTCCTGTGGCTTATGCGTCCGAAAATCTTCGATTTCCTTCTGCAGCTGCAGAATCATCTTGATCCTTTCACAATTCGCCACGAAATCCAGCACCACCGTCTTTTCCTTATCTTTCGCCAAGCGCGTTCCCCGCCCCAGCTGCTGATAAAAAATCGTCGGCGACACTGTGTTTCTCAGAAAAACTACCATATTCGCATCTGGCACATCAATCCCCTCGTTCAGCATCTGCACTGACACAATTATCCGGATTTTTCCATCCCGAAACGCATCCAGCGCCAAATCATTCGCAGTTTTACCCTGACCGTTATGCACCAATGCTGTATCATCGCCCAACAGTTTCGCGATCTTTTGCGCATGCGGAATTGTCCGACAAAACACTATCATTTTTGGATCATCTACATTCGCCATTTCTTGCCGCATAATCCGCACGATTTCCTCGTCGCGTTTCGGCGCGAACAGCGTCCGATTGAGCTGCTTTATCGACAGCTTTTCCTCACTTTCCGTGTACACTTCCAGTTCTTCCCTCGCCAAATCATCTAGGAGCATCCGATATTCACATTTTGTCATCAACTCTCGATCATTCGCCTCCACGAAGTCCAGTTCATACACTGACTCGCCATAAATCTCCGTGATGTCCTGCCCGTCCAGCCGATCTGGCGTCGCCGTCAGCCCAAGCAGGAACTTCGGCTTGAAATACCGAATCGTCGGAAAATAAGTCGTCGCATACGAATGATGCGCCTCGTCAACGATCACGTAATCAAACTCATCTTTCGCAAACTCCTTCCGATGCTTTTTCATGGTCTGAAAAGTCGCAAACAAGAATCTCACCTCGTCCGACGCTTTATGACTGCCCGTAAACATACCATAACTCTTTTCCTCGCCGAAATAAATCTTAAACTTTTTCTTCGTCTGATCTAAAATTTCTTCCGAATGGCACAAAATCAACACCCGTCCAAATTTCTGCCCAGCGAAAAATCGCTCCACCGCAAAAGCCGCCGTCAGCGTCTTCCCGAGCCCACTCGCCATAACGACCAGCGCCCGCGATTCACCCGCCTCCATCGTCTCCACGATTTTCTGTAGACATTCCTCCTGATACGGATATGGTTTATACTGCTTCTTCTTACTCATAGAAATCCCCCTTTCTGCCTCTACTCTTCAATCTCCATTTTTACGAGTCCTCAGCCTCCAAATCTCTCGAATCTTAAGTCACTGAAGCATTTTCGCAACAAGCATTTTCGCAACTAACTTTTTAAATAACCAGAATTCAGTAAACCGATGTTAACCTATTTATTTAAATAGGTTAATTTAGTCCGACTAAATTCTCAAATCGAGGTTTTTAACTACGCTTCACGAGCCCTAAGCTTCAGGCCTCAATCTTCGGGTCTTAGCTCTCAGTTTCGCAAGTCTCGCTCCACACCGCTAAAAATAGCTACCTCTTCCTTCATTGTAGCACACTTTTCCAAAATTGTCAATCTACCTATTGACAAAAGCTAAAATCTGTGCTACACTTAATATTAACGACACCACGTGCCGTTTTTGAGTATACCCTAAAATCACCTTTACAGAGGTAATGCTTGTTACTTAACAATCAGAAAGGAGAAAAATATGACTATATCCAAATATTCAGCAAAACAGAACAGTAAAACCATTCAGACCGGCGACACCAATCAGCTTGACAAAACCCATTTCGAACGTTGGCTCAAGGCCCAAAAAGACGATCGCGAACCTTGGCAAGCACCTTTTTTCGAGGCATACTATCGGGTCCAAGGACCGCTCAATGTCAAATACATCGGCTCACGTCTAAATCTGCAACTATGCTTGTTTATCACGCGCTTTGATAATCTGACTGAATACAAATTCAGTTCCGCCGTCAAATGTAAAGCCATCGTGAAAGACATCCAGGCTATTAGCAACATCTATGTCGCTAAACATCGTAAGCAATTCGTTATCACGGCTCGTCTGCTCTCTGTCGATTACCAGGATTTTTATACTTACCGCGTTCCCGAGCTCCAGGATCTGCCGAAGAGTGAAGTTGTTTGCTATAAGCCCGATGCTGACGACGAATTTCAGATGTTTTACATCCCCGGCGATCCCAACCTCGACTTTCAGGGAATCATCTCTCATTGGTTTTCCAACAACTGGAGTATTCCCTGTTTCACACCGCCAGCTGATCGCCACACTGGCTTTCTTATCAGCCATGATGACCAGCATCAGCTGGTTTTTGAAGTGAAAGACCCTATCGACCCGAAAGAACTTCTTGCGCTGCTTGATTCCACAGCTCACCCCAGGTCTATCGAATTCTGCCATGAAATTGTGCCGGTCATCACCAAGCTCGATGGCGAAATCGTTGGCAACTTTAAAAGCCAGAGTTTCCATCTTAATCTCGCCTATTTTGGTCACCACATCAGCTTTCAGCAGACTCCTACCGACAAGAACAACGATGGACTTTCTTTCGCTACGCTCGTCGGCCAAGTCAAAGGCTGCGCCAAGGAACGTCTTCTAGCCCAGACTCACCACTTTCTTTACCCCGAGTTAGAGCATTACGCGAAGTTACCCTCGAGTAAACACCCGATCAATCCCACTACCTTTTTCGCACCTGACAGCCTAGTGCAGTTCTGTTTGAACCATGAGCTTCATTTTGGCTTCATCGAGTTCATCCTCGGACCCAAAACTCCGAAAAAAGGCGTCTTTCCCTTCGCCCTCAATTAGCTGAAATGTTCCATACTCGCTATTACCCTTATTTTCTGTTCGCCACCGTCCTTATCCGTCATCTCTCCTTTCCGCACCTCCCAAAAGCTGCCTAGAAATAGGCAGCTTTTTCATGCAAAGATAGCTTTTCTCACTCCTTAAGCACTTTTACTATCAATTCTCTATCACCATCTCCGCTGCCCCATCACCTATCTTGACGCCCAGTAGCTCACTTCATCGAAGAGTGGCAAGCTCTTCCCCCGCCAACTCCCCATCACTGTACCTTCGCCATTCATTACCATAATCGTCGGATATTCTACTACATCATACACTCGACAAATGTCCTCCCCCTCCGGTGTATCAGGGTCAAAACTCTCTACCTCTCGACCTGTCCGCCGCTCATACTCGGCAATCCAATCTTCCGTTCCGCGACCATAATCACTTTCCCGTCGCCAAATGCATACTGTCCGCATTAACGCTTTCTCCTCTCTCTTAAAATTTGCTCAAAATCCCCTAAAGTCCTAAATTTCAAATACACACTCGCAAATCGCACATATGCCACATCGTTTTTCCCTGCCAAAACATCCAAAACCGTATCACCTACATCTTGCGAAGTCACTACTTCGCTTTCGAGCTCACGTAATTTACGCTCCACCAAGTTCACCACTTCTTCAACTTCCAAATCTGACCCCAAAAACTTCCCCACACTTCGACGCACTGAAGTCGCTAACTTATCATGGTCAAAAGTCTCTCGGCCCCCACTTCGTTTCTGCACAATCAGCTGCGGCAATTCAATCCGCTCATAAGTCGTAAACCTCCGACCATCCGCCCCCACGCGCCGTCGCCGAATCGTCGTCCCATCCTCGGTCTCTCGACTCTCGAGAACCTTACTATTACCAATCCTCGGAGTCGTGTTCATCAGAATCTACTCCCGACCTTTTCCGCGCAAACGTTCCCTCAGGGTTGGCGGCACATCCAAATCGTCATCATTATCATTCGAGCGGATTGAATCCCACATATTAGTCCGATTCTCCGCTGCAAAATCATTGCTCGGCTGATTCGGCGATACTGGCGCCGTTCCGCCAACATTTACCATCGTAGAATTACCACCCATCGACTGTGCCGAACCAGTATTCACCGAATTCCCATAGCTGCCATATCCACCATAGTTTCCTGAACTCACATTATCAACCGGCGCATCATTGCTACTAGTCTCCATCACCGGCTCCACCGGAATTGCCGGCACTGGTGTTGGTTCTGACATATAGGAGCTCAAAGGCTGATTTAGATCCAGCTTTCGATAATATTCTGAATCAAAACCCGTCGCTACCACCGTAACCACAATTTCATCTTCCAGCTCTGGGCGAATCGACGCACCAAAGATAATATTTGCATCCGGCGCCACCGCACCAGTAATCACCTCTGCCGCTTCCTGGATCTCGCTCATCGCCATACCATAACCGCCAGCAATTGAGAACAGCACGCCACGTGCCCCATCAATCTTCACTTCGATCAACGGTGATTCAATCGCCTGTTGCGCAGCCAAAACCGCTCGATTCTCACCGCTCGCCCGGCCAATCCCCATCAAAGCCGAACCAGCATTTTTCATCACCGCCTTCACGTCGGCAAAGTCCAAGTTGATCAGTGCATGCTCCGTAATCAGTTCCGAAATTCCCTGCACACCCTGACGTAACACATCATCCGCAATCTTAAACGTCTCAAGCAACGGCGTTCGTGGATCAATCGTCTGCAACAATCGATCATTCGGAATTGTAATCAAAGCATCCACATTGCGTGACAAATTATCAATCGCCCGTTCGGCGTTCTCGCGCCGCTTAGCACCTTCGAAAGTAAAAGGTTTAGTCGCCACACCTACGGTCAGGATATCTCGATTACGTGCCTCTTCTGCTACAATCGGACCAGCACCCGAACCAGTACCACCACCAGCACCCAAAGTTACAAACACCATGTCCGCACCGTCCAACGCCTTGCTAATCGCTTCACGCGCTTCTTCCGCTGCATCACGACCTTTTTCCGGATCACCACCGGCACCCAATCCTTGACCAATGTGGACTTTTATGTCCGAAGAAGAATGATGTAAAGCTTGCGCATCTGTATTAATCGCGACGAATTCCACCCCCGCCAACCCGACTTCCTTCATACGATTAATCGCTGAATTACCCGCGCCGCCGACACCGACAACCTTAATACTTGCTGAACTTTCTACCTCTGTTGGCTTAATCTCCGGCATTGTCCTTCCTCACTTTATCTCTTTTCATTATAGCACACCTCCAAAAATCCACAACAAGAACCTAAATTTTCCCAAAAAGTCGCCCGAAAAACCCAACCTTTTCGCCTTTTTTACCAGCTTTTTTGCGCACAAATTGATGCGCGCCATTCGCCCGATCCGCCGACAACAGCATCAATCCCACTGCCGTCGCATATTCCGGTCGCTGAATCGCATCCGCCACTCCTTTCAGCCCAGTCGGTGTCCCAATTTTCACCGACATCAAAAGCGTCTCGCGTACAAATTTATCAATCTCGCGCATTTTCGCCCCACCCCCAGTCAAGACCATCCCTTCCGGCAATTTCTGCTCATAATGTGCCCGCCTCAGTTCCTTACGCACATGTTCCAAAATTTCCTCCAGCCGCGCCCGCACCACGTCATCAATCTGTCGCCGTTCAAAATGCAAATCCTTCCCCCGCCAACGAATCACCACCGGATTATCGTTCGCACCAAAATTCCCCGTCGCAAACCGCCGCTTCAGTTCTTCCGCCACTTCTGTGTCCACTGCCAGCATCACCGCCAGGTCGTTCGTAATATTATTCGACCCAATCGGCACTACTCCGATATACTGCAAATCATTTTCCTCATAAATCGCCACCCCAGTTGTCGCCGCACCCATATCCACCACGGCCACGCCATTCTCCTTCTGTCGCTCCGTTAGTACCGCTCGCGCCGCCGCCACAGTACTAGGTATAATCTGTTCCGGCGTAACATTTGCTGCTTCGGCCGCGCGTTTCAAATTGTCATAATTCTGCACCATCACCGACACTACATTCGCTCGCATCTCTAGCCGCGAGCCCATCATCCCTAACGGATCCTTAATCCCGCCTTGACCATCCAACGAATATTGCAGTGGCACAACTTGCAAAATCTCCTGATTCGCTGGTACCCGACCCCTGAGCGCCACATCTTCCACTCGTGAAAGATCCGCCTCACTAATCTCGTGTTCATTCGCCCCCGCCGCAATCATCCCCTCCGTCCGCGTTGATAAAATCTGCGCCCCATTGATCGAAATCGTCGCCGAATTCACCTCATAGCCGCTCATCCGCTCCACTTCGCCCAACATCCGGTCAATCGCCTGCGCCGGCCCCGAAAGATTCGCCACTACCCCCTTACGCATACCCGAGTTCGCTGCTTCTGAAAACCCGATCACATTCATCCCGCCTTCTTTGCCAATACCAGCCACCACCGCTCGCACATTACTCGTACCAACATCTAATCCAACCGCATATCTCGAGATTTCATCCATAAGCTTATTATAATGTAAAAATTACAAACACACAAGACAAAATTTCCCGATTTTACCCATCAAATCCCACAATAAACAAGTCCCAACAACCCCAGTAAAGTTCTACGCTTGCGTCAGCACCTCATATCCATTCTCTAGCACCAACACCGTATGCTCACAATGACAGCCAATCGAACCATCTTTCATTCGCACCGTCCAGTTACTCTCCCGGTCCACGTAATTCGCCGGCTTTCCCAGGCACGACATCGGCTCAATACAAATCGTATCCCCCACCTTAAGAA
The DNA here is from genome assembly GCA_948435375.1 of uncultured Candidatus Saccharibacteria bacterium. Taxonomy (GTDB): domain Bacteria; phylum Patescibacteriota; class Saccharimonadia; order Saccharimonadales; family Saccharimonadaceae; genus Nanosyncoccus. The sequence continues at coordinate 29,356 of CAOJGQ010000008.1, read as the reverse complement.
TATAACCATGCCCTCGTCGTCCATAATTCGGAATATCCGGTTTCATGTGCATCTCGCGCCCAATTCCGTGCCCCACATAATTCTCAATCACCCCTAATTTCCCCTTTACTAGCACCTTTTCCACCGCATAGCCAATATCACCAATCCGCGCCCCCGCTCGCACCTCTTCAATCCCTGCCCACATCGCTTCTTCAGTCGTCCGAATCATCTTTTTTACTGCCGGCGAGCCTTTTCCGCCCACCACCATCGTAAACGCCGCATCCGTATAATAACCGTCATAAAGCACGTCTAAGTCAAAACTCACCTTATCCCCCTCTTCTAGCACCTCATCAGTCGGCGCACCATGTACTAAGGCATCATTCACCGAAATACAAATTGCCCCTGGGAATGTCTCCTCAAGATAGTCATACGCTACCTTTGCCCCCCGTTTCTCAATCTCCGCTCGCACCCAATTATCAATCTTTTTGCCAGTTATGCCCGGCTTCACATAGTCCTTCAGGTCTTTGAGAACTCCGCCCAAAATCTTCCCACCAGCCCGCATCGCCGCCACTTTTTTCATCAAATCTTCTGTTTCTCGCTGCTGTACAATTTTTTTATTCACTCTCTACCTCTGTTTCAGTATTTTTTACAACACCTTCATCCCTTACTGCTGTAAAATTAACAACATTTTTCCTCTAGTCGTTGTATTTTTTACAACATTCACTATTAGCCTCTCCTACCAGCTTCCTCTCGCTGTACCTATTCTATCTCTATTTTATCATACTTTCCACCTTCGCTCCAAAATTCGCGCCCAGTTCAATAATCCCTTCTTGTTCTAAAACAGCTAAAATCCGCCCCGTCACCTCTTCACGCGTCCCCAAGCCGTCCACCACTACTGTCTTCACCCCTGTTTTACCCAAAATTTCGCAAACTGTATAAATATTTTGTTCAACAATCTTAAACCTCTGCAAGACCGACTCTTCCGTATCATCCGTCCGCCCGCGCAAGCGAATTCTCTCCCAAAGTTCACTTTTTGGCGCCTCAATTCGAATAATTAATTCCACCGCCGATGCAATATTCTCCGCCATCCACTCTGCCTGATCGACGTCACGCGGAAATCCATCCAAAATCACGTTTTTCCCGCCTTTAATCACTTCCGCCGCCGCTTCGGCCATCATTTTGATCGCCACAGTATCATCCACCAACTCACCTTTATCCAAAGTTTCCTGAAATTTCCCCGAATCGCGCAAAACCTGCCCCGCCGACAACCAGACCCGCCCCAGTTTGTCCGCCAAAATCTTCCCTTGCGTACTTTTCCCCGAGCCAGCTAGCCCCATCAAAATAATCATGCTTAAATTATAACATAAACATTTCCAAAACTCATAATTATTCTTAAATCCCCTCTTGCCAGATCTTCGAAGTTTTGCTATAATGTTCTCAATATGGCTATTAAAGTAACTAGAAAAGATCAGAACGAAGCGAATGAAAACCTCATCCGCCGTTTCAACCGCAAGGTTCTTCAGAGTGGTATTATGCCCCTCAAAAAGTCGCAGATGCGTTTCTCTAAACCAATTTCCAAACGCGAACGTCGCAGCAAAGCAATCATCCGCGAAGCTCGCCGCGCCGAAAAAGCCGAGCGCATGCGCCTTGGGCTCAAATAACCCAACCAAATTATATTTTAGGATCTCCTATTCTTTCAGGAGATCTTTTTCTTGCCCAAACCGTAAAGCCGTAATAACGAACATTAAAATCCGACGGATAAACCACCGGGCGATTAAAAACGAGGTAAAATTGGGAGATAGTTTTAATATAGATTAACAATATATCTATATATTATATACATCTTTGAATCTCCTATATATCTAACTCGTGGCGGGATCGTGAGTATGACTACTGGCTCTTTGAGGTACGCGGGCGTTACTGGCTACTACTGGGCTAGCACTGCCTACCCATCAGAGCTCTATGCGTACCTCCTCGCTTTCGATAGCGCTGGCGTCCTCCCGTCGGACAACCTCACTCGTTGGTACGGCTTTACGGTCCACGCAAGCCCAACCACCGATTTCTAGGTTTCTGCTTCTGTTTAACGAAGAATTATAATGTAACGAAGTCTACAGCAAAACTTTGACTGTTTGTTTCTGGTTTTTTGATTTGCTTTTGGTGCTGGACCATTCCGGACGTCACGAATCTCCAGGAGTCGAGAGAAGAAAGAGTTTACTCTTTCTTCCGAGACGACGCCCGAGAATCTGAGCGTTAGCGAAGATGGGATGAAAGGACTCCGTGTCCAGCACCAAAAGACAAATCGAAAAACCTACCCAATCCTCACCACTCTCCCTTCCACACTCCGAATCCCCCGAAACTCATTCTCGCACAGCGTAAACCACACATCGACAATCTCCCCGCCACTAAGCGCCAAATATTCCTTCGGCGCCGAAAAATTCATCAATTTCAAACTTTTCCCCGTCTGATCCCAAACTACCAACCGCAAATGTCGGTCGCCTTCCCCCAATTTCGCCACCTCCACCACTCGCGCATTCTTGAGCAAAAACACCGGCTCTCCATTCCCCGGCCCGTACGGTTCCAACTTTTTTAGCTCATCGATCAACTCCAGCGACAATTCCTCTACCTTTTCAATCGCCAAATCCTCCCTCGCCGCAAAAAACCGCTCCTGGTCTTCCAGTCTCAAACTCTGACAATACTCCTCCAACGCCTCACAGAAATCCTCAAACCGCTCAAGCTCCAGTTTCACTCCGCAAGCCTCCGCATGTCCACCCCCACCTATAATATATTTCTCACACACAGTTAAAGCTTCCGCTAAATTAAAATCGCCAAAACTTCGCCCCGAACCCTTGAGGATTCCATCACATTCCGCTAGCGCAAAGGCTGGACGATGATATTCCTCCGTCAAACGTCCCGCGATAATCCCTAGCACTCCTTCGTGCCAATCCCCCCGCTCCACAATCACTTTTTGCTCACCCACTCCTCGCCGCCGAATTTCATCCACCGCCTCATTTTGCTGTTTTTTGCGCTGCTGGTTCAAGAGTTCCAGCTCCGCCGCCAGTTCCGCCGCCTTAATCCGCGTCTTCGCTCTAAGCAGTTCCAGCGCTTTCTCCGCCGTTTCCATCCGCCCCGCCGCGTTCAGTCTCGGCCCAATCTGAAACCCAATCGCATCACTATCCAACCTCTTCACTCCCGAAAGACGCATCAGCTCCTGCAGGCCCGGCCGCCGCGTCTTTTCCAGCACCTTTAAACCATAAAAACATAACCTCCGATTTTCCCCTAAAAGTTTCATACTATCGCAAACCGTCCCAATCAGCACCAGATCCAGCAGCCATTTTTCCTGCCCTTCCGGTATCAAACCTTTCTGCACCAATCCTTGCGCCAGCTTAAATACCACCCCCACCCCTGCTAATTCTCTCAGCTCTAATAGTTCATCCACTTCCTGATCCGTCAGCTCCTCCCCCTTCGCTTCCGTTGCCGCCTGCAGCGCATCTCGCCGCTTCGGATTAAGAATCAATGTTTCCTCTGGCAATGTCACCCCACATTCGTGATGATCCGTCACAATCGTCTCAATTCCTTCCGCCCTGAGCTGCTCAATAATCTCGTGATTCCGGCTCCCACAGTCCACCGTCAGCACTAGCCCAACCCCCAACTCTTTCGCCCGCGCCACCACTTTTCCGCTCATGCCATACCCATCAGTGAACCGATTTGGCAGCATAATCTCCACCACCTGAACCCCCGCCCGCTCCAGCATCTCTGCCGCCACCGTACTCGCCGTCACGCCATCAACATCATAATCCCCGTAAATCAACACTTTTTCGTGTTTCTCGCGCGCTTCTCCTAGGCGCTCCACCGCTTTTTTGAGGTCCGGCATTAGCTCCGGCCGAATCGTCTCTTCATACTTCGGACACAAAAAATCCTGCCCAAACTCCCGCTTCCGCAATAGTTGCGCAAAAATCTCACTCACGCTTATCCAATAGTCTTATCTGGCCGGTTATTTCTTGACATTTGCTGCGACTTAATCACCATACTCTGCAGTTCCTTCAAGAGCGGAAACTGCTTATTCATTTGATAAATTTTCGTATTCCCCTTCTGCGTCACAATCAGAAAGTTCCCCCGCTCGAGGCGTTGCAATTCACGCTGAATATTTCCCGGATCCTCCTTAATCAACTTCGACAACGCTCGCACATGCGTCTTAAAATCCGGATATTTCGCAAAAACCACGATAATCTTCCGTCGCACTCTCGAAGTAATAAAAATATCTAGCATCTTACCTCACTTTTCCTACCCCAATTATACTCCCCCCACGCCCATTTCACAAGTATTTTTTACAACAACCCCCGATCACCACCAATCAAACTAGTGCACTTCCCCGTATTCTCGCTTCCTCATCCTCACCGCCAAAGCTCTACCAATCACCCCAATCGGCAGCACAAACGTCCCCAAAAGTTCCTCAACATGCCCTCGAAAACCTTGCTTAAAATTATATACCCCGTCCCCTTCCACCGGTCGCACCCCATAAAAATTATAGCGCGCGCACCCCGCCTCGAGCGCCTGCTGAATCATCTCCCACTGCATCAAATGCGCCCCACCATATTTCTGATATTTGCGCACCGAACCGCTATATAAATACACAATTTCTCGCTTATCCTTGACAAACATCGCCGCCGCTAGCGCAATCCACTCCCCTTCCTTGCCACCTTCCTTCTCCGCCGGCAACTCCGCCACGTAGAACTCGACTTTATCACCAAAATGTTTCTTCATTGAGCGATAATATGCCATTTGTGGGTCCTGGAATCCATGCCGTTCACCCGCCTCCGCCGCAATTTCTTTCAAAACTCCCAGCTCATCCATCCCTAATTTTCGCACCCGCACTCCTTCGCGCATCGCTCGCCGAATCCGCTGCCGATGGTCCGTCCGAAAATCTTGAAATAGCTCATTTTTTCCCCTCCCGTCAAGCTCTAAAACATATTCCCACTTTACTTGCCCCCATTCCCCCAAATATTTATAACCCAATTTCTCTAGATCACGTTTCACATCCAAATAATCCGGCCCTTCTACCACATTATTCTTCCGATCTCTAGGCTGCGAAACAATATTCGGCGAAATTTCCAGCATAATTCCTCGCTTTTTGCGACAAAACTCCCGCGCCTCCTGGGTCAAAAACCGCAAAATCTCCCACCTTGACCAAATCCGCTCGCCAATAATCTCCGCTTGTTTATCATAGTTCATCAACCATCCCCCCGGCACCGAAAAAATCTTCCAGCCCTTTCGCCATTCCCGCGCCGACATCAACCCCGCCGCCAAAACTCGCCGCGCCGACTTCTTATCCGTCGACTCACAAACCACCCCCACCAGATACGCCTCCCGGTTCAGATCTTTATAACGCCGATACATCTCCACACTCTGCAAAAAGCTCTGCCCGTCAAAATCCAACCGTCCAAACTCTTCAACGTCCAGCTCAACAAATTCCATATTTCCAGTATATCACATCTCTTGCATCTCTGATAGACATGCTATAATAGAGCCATGTTTTTCGAGGTAATACCACTAGAAGTCTTCCGGCTCGGCAGCGGCACGCTAACTTATTCCTCCGACCAAAATCTCCTCCCCGGTCAACTCGTCCTCATCCCCCTCGGCAAAAAAACCATTACCGGCATTGTTTTCCGCCGCGTCAAGACCGTCGATTTCCCCACTAAGCCCATTTCTCGCCTCATCACCCCTGTCCCCATTCCCAGCCACATCCTAAAAGCCATTTTCTGGCTCTCCGAATATTATCTCACCCCCTTACCCACCTGTGCCAACCTCTTCATTCCCACCGGCCTCGCCGCCCGCACTACGACGAAATACCTCGAAAACTTCCTCCCTACACCCACCCAAAACCACAAGGAAAACCAAAACAGCCCTCTAGGGCCCTCTAATGCCCCCAATTCAACCCGGAAAACCAAAAGCGCTATAACACAGCCCTCTAGCCAAAAAACGCCTAAAAACACCCTTAAAACGTCTCTCATGTCAAATGAACTCAAATTACCCCTCATCGAGCTCAATTCTGCCCAGAAAAATGCCCTCAGAGCCATCAAAGAGGCCCCAGGACACACTTCTCTGCTCCGAGGCGTTACCGGTAGCGGTAAAACCAATATCTACCTCCAGCTCGCCTCTGAAGCGTTCAGGAAGCAAAAATCCACCATCCTCCTCGTCCCCGAAATCGCCCTCACCAGCCAACTAGTCAAAATCTTCGAATCCACCTTCGGCCAGCGCGTCATCCTCATCCACTCCCGCCAAACCCCCGCCCAGCGCCGTCAAATCTGGCTCGGCATCCTATTACAAACTGGAGGTGTACCTCTTATCATTATTGGCCCCCGCTCTGCTCTGTTAACTCCCGTCGGCAACCTCGGCCAAATCATCATCGACGAGTCCCACGAATCCGCCTATTATCAAGAAAACCCACCGCGCTATTCCGCCCTCCGTCTCGCTAGTTTTATCGCTGGCACTCTAAAAATCCCCTGCCTTCAGGGCACCGCTACACCTAATTTGGTAGATTATCACCTCGCAAAGACCCGTCATTCCCTTGTCGAACTCTCCGAAAAAGCTAAATCCACCGCCATTACGCCTGATTTTTCCATCATTGATCTGCGTGATCGCACTAATTTTTGCAAAAATCGCTATTTTTCCGATCAACTCTTGACAGCTATCAATAATAATCTTCAGCATCATCATCAAACTCTCATTTTTCATAATCGTCGTGGTTCTGCCCCTATGACCCTGTGCGAAGAATGCGGCTGGCAAGCGCTTTGTCCCGAATGTTATCTGCCGCTCGCTCTGCACGCTGATGATTATTCGCTCAGTTGTCATGTTTGCGGTCATACCGCTAAAGTGCCTAGCTCCTGCCCGCAGTGTCACCATCCCAGCATTATTCATAAGGGTATCGGCACCCAGCTCCTCGCCACCGAACTCGCTCAGCTGTTTCCGAAAGCCAAACTAGCCCGCTTCGATGGCGACAATCGGCGTGCCGAAGGCCTCGCGAACCTCTACGCTGCGGTCAAAACCGGCGAAATTGATTTGCTTATCGGTACGCAAACCCTGGCGCGCGGCCTCGACCTCCCGCTCCTCGCGACCGTCGGCATCATCCAAGCCGACGCAGGGCTGGCCTTGCCCGACTTCGCGGCCGAAGAACGTGGGTTCGAACTTCTCACCCAAGTCATCGGCCGCGTCGGGCGCGGCCACCTCCCCACCGCCAGCGTCATTCTCCAAACCTACCAGCCCGACCACCCCGTCATCAAATCCGCCATCGCCGCCGACTTCCCCAGCTTCGCCACCTACGAGCTGAAGCGCCGCCGCGCCAGCCACCTCCCACCCTTCACCTACCTCGCCAAACTCGCCATCACCTATAAAACCGAACAAACCACCCTGAAAAAAATCCAATCCGCCCACACTCTTCTCGCGAAAAACCCCGCGCTCTCCGTCTCGCCGCCTATGCCCGCCTTCCACGAACGCACCGGCCGCGGCTACACCTGGCAAATCATCCTCAAATCCACCTCCAGGAACCAGCTCCTCGCCGCCCTCCGCCCCTTCTCCCAGTATCACATCGAAATCGACCCTCCCTCCCTCCTCTGAATTATCTCATTATTCTCTTCCAGACCTATCCCGGCCCGTAAAGCCATACCAACGACCATCGTTATATGATGGTCCTGTGGTGGTGTTACCAGAAAAGAAATAATATGCATAAGATGAGGATGCATAAACGGTATCAGTCCAGTAGTAACTAGAAGCATTAGCACTTCTCAAAGAACCGGTAGATAGGTGCATATTCCCGCCACGAGTTAGATATATGGAAGATTGGGAGAGTTTTCGGATTATAGATTTAAGCTGAACTTCTTATGTGAATCAATTATGGTTTTTGAGTTGAACTTGTAACGGCGTTACAAGTTCAAATAGATATCATCTCTGTTAGATTGAAGAAAGTTTGGGCCTATCAAGGTTTCTTTATTGTGTCTTTATATCAAACATCTACTAATTCTTCTATATATCTAACTCGTGGCGGGATACTAATATTTAAGGATGGCTCTTTGGCGTATGCGGGGGAGGCTGGATATTATATGTCGTCGACAGCATATTACTATCCAGATTACATATTTACCTATGTATTAAATTCAAACAGAGCATTTGCGGGATACGACGGCTATCGTCCGAACGGCTTTACGGTCCAGACCGTAAAGCCGTACCAACGATGGCTGTTGTTCGACGGGTAGACGTTAGCGCTATCGAAACTGAGGTGGTACGAATAAAGCTCTGATGGGTAGGCAGTGCTAGCCCAGTAGTAGCCAGCGTGACCCGCGCTCCACAAAGAGCCATTCTCCAAATATATCAACCCGCCACGAGTTAGATATATAGGAGACTACGAGATGTCTAGATATTATGACTTTCTGATTCTGGTTTCATGAAGCATTACGCAGTAATGAAGATTATCCTTAGGTTTTTACCTTTTTATCATCACTACAGCCAAACCACTCAGACTTTCTGTGAGTCTAAAGACTTGACCTAAACGGCCCGGAGCGGGCCCACAGAAATCCTGAGCTTCGGCCCCAATGTTATGCAGAAAAGACCAAACCAAATACAGCCTTCCTTATGATACTTTCTTCGTCAAACCAGAATCGGAAAACCAGCACCCTAATTTTGTGATATAATATATAATATGGAAAAAATCATCACCACCCCTGATCCTCGCCTGCGCGAGCGCTCGTCCAAAGTCAGTAAAATCACCGATGAAATCCACGATATTATCGCGGCTATGGTTTCTGCTTCCCTCGACTGGGAGAATAAGCACCCTTATGAACTTTCCGCTGCTATGGCCGCCCCGCAGCTCGGTATTAACAAGCGCATCATTATCGTCCGCGACGACCTAGCCGACAAGGAAAAAGCCACTTTCACCGCCCTGATTAACCCCGAAATCACCAAAACCGAAGGTCGCCTCGAAACTGATTATGAAGGTTGTCTCTCAGTTCCTGAAATCTATGGCCTCGTCGAACGTCCGCACAAAGTCAAGGTCAAAGCCCTACTCGAAGACGGCCACGAAGTCCGCCTAAAAGCCAACGGCTACCTCGCTCGCACCCTGCTCCACGAAATCGACCATTTAAACGGCATTCTCTTTATCGACCACATCAAGGGCAAAAAAGACGCTTTCTTCCACCTCGACGACAAGGGTAACATGCAGCCACTCGATTATGACACTGAAGTCGCCGGCAACACTAACCTTTTCCCCGAGGATGACTAATGCCGGATCCTAACCCCACAAATTCCAGCCAAAGCCAACCCCCCGAAAAAATCATCTTTTTCGGCAACGGCCCCTTGGCCGATACAACTCTAAAGGTCCTTAGCGATTCCCCTACAATCGAAGTTATTTTTCACGCCCGCACCGCCACCGACCTCAAGCAAGCCGCCGCCCTCAAGCACCAATACCCCGATGCCCACGGCATCCTCGCTTCCTTCGGCGTCCTAATCAAATCCAACCTCTTAGAACTTTTTGAGCCCGAGGGAATCATCAATCTTCACCCTTCCCTCTTGCCCAAATTCCGCGGCGCCTCCCCAATCGAGTCCGCCATCCTCGCCGGCGACACCGATTTTAGCTATTCGATCATGAAACTCGCAAAAGCCATGGACGCCGGACCGATTTATTACCAAGCCACACTCAAGAACCTCCCTCTCGACAAACCCGCCATCTATCACGCTCTCGCTTCCGCCGGAGCAGAGTGGCTCCTTAAGAATCTTGATAATCTCCCCGCACCTCAGCCCCAAGATGACAGCGCTGCCACCTACACTACCAAATTCGACAAAAGCCTCAGCTTCCTACGCCCAGAAGATTTTCCCGCTCAAGATATTTTTCGCCAAATTGTCGCCTACCAAGGCTTCCCTAAGCCCAAATACACTTTTTTTGGCAGAACCTGCATCATTCTCGAAGCTCACATCCTGCGCGTCACCGACATTCTCTGCGAAGCCGCCGGCATCGACCCTGCTGCCTCGCCGCTCATGCTCAAATGCGCCGACCGCAATTTTGTCGTTATCGACCGTCTCCAGCCCGAAGGCAAAAAACCCATGGACGCTCATGCATTCATGAACGGCTACGCCAAATCCAAAACTAACCAAGCATAAAACCTTTACCGCAGCCCTGCTACACTACCCCAAAATACTCGCCCGCTCAGCAATCAATTCTTGCCGAAAACCATCATAAACCGCCTTCACAATCTCCCGAAAAGTCGGCACATTTTTATCTAACCAAACAGTCGCCGCCTGAATATCGTCAATTTGCTCAAACTCATCCAGCTGCGCCGCCGTCAAATACGCCCCCACACTTTGACCCACACGGACTTCCAGCTCTTCTTCCGCATGCTGCATAAAAGCCTGCTTCTCAGCCGCCGGCATTTTATCCAGCCCCACTTCCTTCATAAACTGTTCATCAATTCGCATTTCGCCCTCTTTCTTTTACTCCATTATACCACAAGAATTATCACATCCCCAACTCTCCTATATATCTAACTCGTGGCGGAGACCTAGACATGTCTGCGGGCTCTTTGAGATTTTTAGGCATTAATGGCTTCTACTGGGGAGCTACCACCAGCCCCTCCGAATTCTACGCCTACGACCTCGACTTCTATAACTCTAACGTTTACCCTTCAACCAGCAATGCACGTTGGGCCGGCTTTGCGGTCCAACGTTAAGCATATCCTTCGCAAACTACAACACACATCCAAGCTAAATCCGCCCAAACCGTAAAGCCAGACCGAAAGATCCTGTCCAGCACCCCACAACGAGCCATTCAGATTATACAAACTCCCGCCACGAGTTAGATATATAGGAGATTCGGAGATGTTTTGGTTTTCTCCTCACTATCTCTCCGAACCGTAAAGCCAAACCACCGAGTATTACTGAGCGATGGTAGAACATTAACATTGTTGAAACCGATACGGTACGCATCTTGCTCAAACAGATAAGCAGTTCTCAGCCAATAGAGCCCGTCACTACCAACATATCTTAGAGAACCAGCCTCCGCGTCAACATTCCCGCCACGAGTTAGATATATAGGAGAATTAGTAGATGCTTAATTTAGTTCAAACATATCTAAAATAGGCGATAAAACTCTTTCCTAACCAAAAATCCCAAAAATAACAGATACAAAGTTAGGTTGAACTTGTAACGCCGTTACAAGTTCAAAGTACAAAGTTCAAAGTTCAAAGTACAAAGTTCAAAGTTCAAAAATCCATTTCCAACCTCAATCATCTCAGAATATTCTATATATCTAACTCGTGGCGGGTACATGGATATGACTACTGGCTCTTTGAGTTACGCGGGCCTCGTTGGCTACTACTGGGCTAGCCCTGCCTACCTGTCTACGCTCTATGCGTACGACCTCGATTTCAATAGTGCTAACGTCTACCCGTCGAACAGCAACAGTCGTTGGCTCGGCTTTACGGTCCACACCGATTCCAGGATTTCTGCTTCTGGTTTGAAGAAACTATAGCTATGACTAATGTTGCTAACTCTAGGCTTTTTGGGATATAAAAGCCTAGAGTTAGCAACATTAACCAAAAGAAATATACCTTATGTCAAACCAGAATCGGAATCCTAAGCCCCAAGCTTCTTCTTCCTCACCTCTCGCGTAAAGAACTCCAGCCTATCTCCCACCTCAAGCCCAATTTTCTTTTCCGTCTTCAACGCCAAACCCCCAACTTCCCCCTCGATCAATTCTTTCGTCTCAATTTTCTCCTTTTGCACGCTCTCGACTTCCGCTTCGCCCAAAATCTCCTTCTTGCGCATCACTCGTGCCAAAATCTTCGGCACTACCTTTCCGCTCTTCATCTTACCGCCAGCGATCAGCTCACTTTTCGTCACTCGGAAAACCCCCATCACTTCCATTTCACCCACTTTTTCTTCAATCACTTCATCGCCCAACAACTCTTCCATGCTATTTTTCGCATCGTCCAAAAGTTCATAAATCACCTTAAACGTCCGCACTTCTACCCCATCACGCGCCGCCTGCTTCGCAATATTCACCGGTACATTAACATTAAAACCATAAATCACGGTATTATCCCCCACCGCCATATAAACATCGTTCTCCGTCACATCCCCCACACCAGTCGCCACGATATTTAAGGTTACCGCGCCACCCGTATCAATCAATTTCAACGAATCCACTACACTGGTCACCGATCCCAACACATCCCCCTTCACGATCACGTTGAACACTTTCGCATTATCCGCCACATTCATCATCCTCAGCAAATCCGTACTCGTCACATTCGCACTCGCCATCTCATTCGCCGCCCCCTGCGCATTCAAAAGCGCCGCTTTGCGCGCACTTTTTTCGTCCGCATATTCCAAGAATTTATCACCAAAGTCCGGCAATTCTTTAAAACCAGTCACTGTCACCGGCGTCGATGGCAAAGCTTTCCCCTTCGGTTTCCCCCGAAAGTCCACCATCGTCCGAATCTTACCATAAGCTCCACCCGCTGCTACAAAATCGCCCGTCTTCAGCTCTCCCCCCGTCACCAAAAGGTTCACCACCGAACCTTTTCCAGTTTCCATGTGCGACTCAATCACCAGGCCTTCCGCCGGAATCTTCACGTCCGCCTTCAGTTCCTCTACATCCGCCACCAGGAGAATACTCTCAATCAGTTTTTCTAAACCTTCTCCGGTCTTCGCCGAAATCGGAATCATCATCACATCACCACCCCACTCTTCCGGCATCAAACCATGTTCTGCCAACCCTGCTTTCGTTCGCTCAATGTCTGCCCCTTCGCGGTCAATCTTGTTAATCGCTACAATTATCTTCGCATTCGCCCCCTGCGCAAACTTAATCGCCTCAATTGTCTGCGGTTTCACGCCATCGTCCGCCGCCACCACAATCACCACAATATCCGTCAACATCGCCCCATGCTGCCGAATCGCCGCAAAAGCCTCATGCCCCGGCGTATCGAGAAAAGTAATCTTCCGCCCCTCATGTTCCAACTGATAAGCCGAAATATGCTGCGTAATCCCACCAGCTTCCTTCTCCACTGTTTTCTTCTTCAGCAAATTATCCAGCAATGTCGTCTTTCCGTGGTCAACATGACCCATCACTGCCACCACCGGCGGCCGCGGCACCGCATCTTTACTCAATTCTCGTCGCGTCTCGTTCGTCAGCTTCGACGCCGTATTCTTCCGCTCCAACCGCACATTTGTCATGCCGAGCTCCTGAATCATAATTTCCGCCGTCTCAAAATCCAACCGCTGATTAATCGTCGCCACGATCCCGTTCTTGAACAATTCACCAATCAAAGTCGTCACCGCCAACCCCAACGCCTGTGCCAGCTCATCCACCGTAATCGATCCGGCAATCCGAATCACTTTTTCCGCCGCGTCCGTGTTCTCATCAGTTTTTCCCGCCATCAATAGCTCCTTTCCTCATCATCCAACTTTTTATTTTCTACTAAATTCTCGCTTAAGTTGATATTAATAACTCCTTCTATTTTACCATAATTCCTAGATTCGCCCAAGTTTCTTCATGCAAAATTAATCACTGAAACTCAGTTGGTGAAATATGATATAATAAAAATACAAATGGAGATAACATGGCAAAATCTGAAGCTTTAGGTAATAGCACATTAGACAAAGAGGAATCTCCAGATTTTTCTAGAGAAGAAGCAGCAACCTTGGGTAAACATGTCGTGAATCTTGGCTTTTCTTTAAACGACTTTAACTTGACACCAGCTTTCGCTCCACTCGATGACAAATGCGAAAAATTCGAAGAAACCCTGGATCGCACAACAGATTATAAAAAAGATAAAAATTTTGTAAGTAATGAAGAAATACACTATTATTTCTCAGATAAAAGTGCCGACAACCTAAAATTGCTGAAAAACAAGAACCCCAAACTCTTAGAAATCTACCAAAATTTATGCGAGAAATATCCCGATCTGAAATGCATCAAGCTAGAAGACAGTAGCGAATATGCTAACAAAGTACACGACAAAGGCTGCAGTTTTTCTCCTAGTTCCAAGCAATCAGGCAAACGTATAATACCAGTCGTAAAATTCAATTTACTAAACTCCAAGACTCCAAATCCAGAGCAAGACTTAAGCACTAAAGTTTGGATGGAAACTATCGCAAAAGGTCTCAAACTTCCATATGATACCGTATCTTCAGACAAAAAGCTTTTTGAGACCGTAATGTTTTTACACGAATTCGGACATGCACATGATTTTCTTACAAACGCCATGAACTATAACGGCATAGAAAAAACCAAATTTTTATCCAGTTGGGAAGCGATAACAGCTTTTGATGGTGGAGAAGATTTCATGTCCATTTTTGACATCGAAAGACAAAACCGAGAGCATGAAGAAAGTTTAATACCATCCGAAAGCGAATATTTCGCTAACTCAACCCAATATGGCACTTATGACGACTTCAGAAGGCTCCAAGCTCAAAAATATCGTGACATGACGGACGAAAAATATGCCGATAATTTCGCCATCAACTACTTATTAGAGTACGCAAACAAATAGTTCAACATAAAAATAGAACCGCATTTCCACTTTCTCGAACCTCAAATCTACCAACAAAAAAGCCGATCACCTCTGTTCAGAAGCACCGGCACATTATCTTCACATCAAAAACCAAACCATGGCTCCCCGGACTGGACTCGAACCAGTAACCTCGAAGTTAACAGCTTCTTGCTCCACCATTGAGCTACCGGGGATCACCGCAAAGAAGCCCAAGACGAAGCCAAAAGCCTCCTCGCTTACCCCATTATACCACAAATATTTCCAAATTCCACAACTTTTTCCAACAAAAATCCCCCTCAGCTTTTCGCGACTGGCCGCCGCGCGCTTGAGAAGGATTCCTTCCGTGCTATAAACCTCCTTTCCGACTTGTTGGAGACCATAGGATCTAGTCATAGGCGCACAAAGCCTCGTACTGCGCGATAATATACAGCTCCTCGGCCACGTCCTTCCAGGAATCGTCGCCCGACTCTACACCATACATCGCGTCCTCAACCAAGGCTTCATAAATCGCCCGCGAGAGCACCCCATACGGGATCAAGCTGTCGCCGTCAAAAATCGCGACGCAGCACTCCCGCCAGAAATCCTCCGGATCCGAAGTATAGCCGACCGACCGCATACCAAAAATCCGGTAATCGCCGTCCAGCCAGAGCTCAGCCACGCCCGTCAGCACAAACGACAAGACCTGTAAAGCCCCTTCGCTGCACCGTCCGCGCATGTTCTTGAGCACCAGCTCTCCGATCCGACCATGCAGGATCCTCGCCTTAGATTCGACCCCGAGCGAGCCCTTCATCCAGTCACTCAGTATCGCCTGATTCTCGAACAGCATCGACGCCACCCAAGTATCATACTTGCGACCAAAGCCCAAACCGGTCAGGACATGCCCAAGATAGCCGAAGAAGCCTAATTGCGACTCAATGAGAGCCAAGGCATTCCCCAGATCCTCAACGTTCTCGCGCCGCTCACGCCCAAAAATCGGGTGCGCCCGCAGCTCGTACGACTCGTAGCTCTTCGCCTCCGAACCATAGAACAACCGCAGCAGCGTGATCTGATCATCGGACAGGTTGCGCCGCATCCAGGCCTCAAACATCTCATCCGCCTGCTCGCAGGCCAAGATGTCATCCAAGCTCACCAGCTGCAGCCGCTCGGCCTTATCATAGGCGTCATACAGCCTCGCGAATGAAATCGCTCCCCAATGGAAATCCTCCTTCGTCAGCTGCCTGATCGTCATCATCCTAAAATCTCTTACTGTCTCAAAACTCACTTTCTTCATACTCTCGTCCTCCTTATAATCACCGTCCTGCGGCGTATTTTGCCTGCGGCGTATTTTGCCTGCGGCGTATTTTGCCTCTGGCATCTTTTCGGCCCACCTTGTAGCTAGGCTCGCCTTCCAGGCAGACCCGCCTCTTAGTCAAGGCTGCCGTCACCCGTCTTCGGGCGTCACAATATTCAGTTTTTATTTGCCAGCTCAAGCTTCATGAGCAGCGTCCCACCCAGGCATACTTTCGTCGCTCAAACGTTCCTTTATCGTCCAAACGCTCTTGCCTAAGCCAAACGCTACTCACAAACTCCACCAACAAATTCCACTAAACCTAGTTGCAATATACAACCGTATATTGCATAAATACGAGTATTTATCAATTTTGAGCCCGGATCTAGAAAAATTTCTAATCCGAGTCTAAGAGATTTCTAGTCAGAATCTCAGAAATTTATAGCATCACTTTCGTAAAATCCTTAGGCTTTTAATTTCCCTGCTTCCCCAGTAATCCATAGTTTTGTCCATCAAGATCACCGAATTCAGCTCGTTTTCTTAAGCCTACCTTTCCATTGTAGCACACATTAGCCAAAAAGTCAATACTATTTTCATATTTTCTATGAAAATAGTATTGCTAATACTTGTATCACCAAAAAAGTAAACTCTTTTATATAGATACCAATTAATCCCCATCTCAAAGCCCCAGAGTCATCCTCTGGGGCTTCTCTAAAATACCAGGTATTTTGTGTTTACCCTTAATAAGCCACTCCCCCTTTCTCATAGACGAAAAACCGTTCTTCCATAATCTGGATTACCGCCTCATCGCCCACATATCTCAGTGCTTCCGGTACACCACCCGATGCGCGATCTGCTAAGTCCCACCTCAACTCTGGCGCAAGATCACGATAATAACCTTTGCCCACCTCATACGATACCGAATAATCATATTTTCCCGCCGACAAGAGCTTCCCTTTCACGCCCACTCTGCGCCAAGACGCGTCGTAATAGATCCAAGCAATCTCCTTGAGACGCGCATTCAGCAACATCACATACCGCATATCCTTGCTCTGCCCACCGTAAAGGTAATTCGTCCCCTGAATCGTCACAATCACCGCCGTTATCTGCTCCGTGTGCTCCGCCAGCAAATTCTCGAAAATATAATTCTTCACCTCTGGCGCCGGCAGCTCAGGCGCCGTGCAGACCTTATATTGATGCTGCCAAATTTCCGCAAACAATCTCTCCGCCGGCTTCGCCCGCGCTGCATTAGCGAGCAGCCTCTCACTCAATCGCTCAAACTGCAATTTCCACCCCTCCTCATCAATTTCTTAAACCGGACTTTTTACAGTTTCACCTGCCATATCCGCTTCAATCTTTGCCAAATTCTCCAGGAACTGACCATCCCGACTCAAATCCCGACCGATCACCAGCCGCCTCGCCCCTGCCTCAAGCGCCTCTCGCGGCGTTGCCACCCGCGACTGATCATCACGGCTACTCGTCATCAAACGCACACCAGGCGTATTCAACACGATTTCTGACGCCAAACCCTTCTGACTCAGCGCCCTTGCTTCAAGCGGCGAACAAACCAAATCCGTCAAGCCCGCATAATGCGCCAAATCCGCATACCGCATCACCTGTCGATTCGAGTCTCGGCCAAATTCCCACATCGCCAGCTCATTCGTCTTACTGGTTAAAACCGTCACCGCGCAAGATTTCGTCCCTGCCTCCTTACAGAGTTTTGCAAATTCGCACAAAACATCGTCTGGCACCTCATCATCGTCCACCAGCACCACCCTCGGCACCACCCCAGTATTACAAATTCCTGCCATCACGTTCAGCATCCAAGGCTGATATTCCAGATGTACCTTCACGATTTCCAGCGTTTTACTCGGAATCTCGACAATCTTCGCGTCCGCAAACACTGCCACTCCGGCCTCTTCTTGCACCCGCCGAATCATCGCTAGCCCATATTTAGTCAGGAATAGCCGATCCAGCTTCACCGCAACTTTTTCGCGCGGAAAATCCGCTCCCGTCACGATCTCCAAAAGTTCCTTGTCTGTCAAATTATCCGCACTCCAGATAATCTTGCCTGTAAATTTCATTCACAGCACCACCTTTTTAAAAATACTCACGCCCTGCGTGGCACCTCTATTATATCTGGCCTTCTCCCTATCGTCAAACTAA
Organism: uncultured Candidatus Saccharibacteria bacterium; assembly: GCA_948435375.1. Lineage (GTDB taxonomy): Bacteria > Patescibacteriota > Saccharimonadia > Saccharimonadales > Saccharimonadaceae > Nanosyncoccus. Next base: position 11,410 of record CAOJGQ010000008.1, on the reverse strand, counting down.
ACCACTTTTTTATCATATTTCTCCATATTTTTTATTTTTGTCTATTGATAAAAATCACACGACGTGATATAATAGAAAATATAAGTCGTCCGGTGACAATTTCCCTTTTTCCGCCGATATATCACCAGATGAATAAATATTATATTATGGATAGATTTTTGATTTTTATTGCCATACTTGCCTCCCTCGGCTTTTTGGTGGTCTCGATTCTAGCTGGCATTTCCGCCGCCAATCACCGCCGCGACGCCATGGATCGCTGTCGTTACCGGCCAAAGAAACAACTCATGGTTGGCGCCGAAAAGCACTGTTTCCAGCTTCTGAACGACATTTTCGGCCAAACTTTCTATATCATCCCTGGCGTCGAAGTTTCCGCCCTCCTCAGTCACAAAGTCGGTGGCCAGAACCGCTACGAAGCTTATAGTTTTATCAAGGACAACACCGTCGATTTCGTTTTCTGCAACAAACGCACTCTTCGCCCCGTCTGCGCCATCAAAATCGACGAAGGTTCCCACACTGGCAGCGAGAACAACCCCGGCAGCCGCCCCAAAGACATGGAAAAATTCTTCAAGAGCGCCCATCTGCCCTTCGTTCGCATCACCAACCCTCGTTCTCTTAGTCGCCAACGCGTGATCGACGAATTCTCCCGCGTCATCTACGAAACCAGCAAACTCCAACAAAAATAATCCTTGCCATTCAATAGACAAGGATTATTTTTACTATGCCTTTACGGCATTACCCCTCAACAGTTCCCCTAGGCGACCGTCAAGGAAATCTTCCGACCTTCTCGATCAATGTCCAAGATGCGGAATTTCTTGCGCTCATTCAGCGTGAACACTTTTTCCGGATCAGCATCGTTCCCCGAGCCAAGCTCCGAAACATGCACCAAGGCTTCCACCGCTGGTGAAATCTGCACAAAGGCTCCAAACGGCGTAATCCGCGTGATTGTGCCTTCAATTTCATCACCCCGCTTCAGGTTTTCCACCTCTGAAAGCCACGGATCCTCGGTCAATTGTTTCATCGACAACGACAAACGCTCTTTATCAATCGTGATAATCTTCGCCTCTACGGCGTCACCCACTTTCACATAGTCTGCTGGGTTATTCACACGTTCCCAAGAAATCTCTGAAATGTGAATTAATCCTTCGACTCCATCCACATTCACGAATGCACCAAAGTCCACCACACCGGTCACTACACCTTTCACAGTATCACCCACATGCAGTTCAGCAAACCGCTCCGCGAGACCATCTTTGATTGCTTCCTTCTCCGAGAAGATTAGCTTATTATCGCGACGATTCGCATCCAAAATCCGCACTTTCATCGGCTGACCAACCAAGGAGTTCAAACGTTGTAGAATCTCATCCTTATCAGCACTCCCAACGCGTGGATAATGTTCCGCCGAAAGCTGCGACACCGGCAAGAATCCCCGAATCCCCTCATATTCCGCCAAAAGCCCCCCGCGGTTCGCATCAAACGGCGTAATCTCAATGACTTCAGTATTATCAATCCGCGCCTGGATTTCATCCCAGCCCTTCTCCTTCGCCGCCTTGCGCAGCGACAAAAGTGCGCTACCATCATCCATCTCCGATTCAATCACCGAAGCGGTCACCTCGTCCCCCACCTCAAGGTTGCGCGCAAAAGAGACCTCTTTGCGTGGCACTACACCTACGCCTCTCGCACCAAGGTCAATCAAAATCTCATGCTTCCGCATTGAAAGCACTTTCCCTGTTACCGTCTCCCCGGTCATCGCTCGCTGCATGCCTTCATCAGCACCCGCCAGCAATTCATCCATCGTTAATTTGGCTTTTGCCATATCTATTATATTATCCTTTCTTCAGGTTCGCTCAGGAAAAATCTAACCCCACAACAACCAAGCCAAAGCAGTTTCGTCACCTCGCAGTGGTCCAAAATCTCAGACCCGACAAAACCATCTCCAAGCTCGCTAGATTTCAGCCTCCTGAACGAACCCGAAATCTACCTCTATTATATCAATATTTCCTCTGTTTGTCTACATTTTTTGTTCAATTTTCTCCCCTTTTCCCACTCAAAATCTTTCAAAAAACCGCAACAAAATCCTCATGTCTAACAAAATTGTTCACATCTCGGACAATGATACCTCCCATCCGTCGCCTGATAGCGTGTCAAACCACACTCCGGACACTTCGACCTCTGATGCAGCCAATCCCGATAGCTATCCAGCTCCATCTCCACCACCTCTTCCTCCCACTCACCCCAATCCTGCTCTCCCACACCAAATTGCTTCTGCGCCTCAAACCGTCCCCGATAATACCCGTATAGTTCTCGTGCTTTCTCCCAGGCCGCCCGTTCCATCTTCAACCGCTCCACATCCGTCGCAAAATCCCGGTGTCCGAGGACCGCATGCCCCACCTCGTGCAAAATCCGCATTCGCCACATTTTTTGTTCACCAAAATCCCAATTTTGCTCACCCTGACCATTTTCCGTATTCACATAAAAAATCGTCCGTGGCGGCCGAAACGCAAATTTTCGACCCACCCGAAACCGCAAATCCGGCAAATCCCGCCGCAACTCCGCCAAAAGCCGTCCATACAAACCCTCTTCACATTGCGCCGAATCCGCCAACAATTTCTCCTGCGAGCCCTCCCGCTCTACCTCCATCATAGCCCCATTATATAAAAAATCGCCCATCACGCGAGCATAACCGCAAAAGACGCCCCCTCGAGCGTCTTTTTTGCATTTTTCCGTTGTCAAGTGTTCTAGCTTACGCCTTTTTCGCTGGACCACGGCGCGAAATGCGACCACCTTTGGCGCCAGCCACCCGTGCTAGAGCCGGGTTAGCAGCAAAACCACCAGTGTGGCCATTTTGACCACCCTTGCGGCCAATCTGAGAGTAAAACTCCTTGCCATATTTCGCTTTATTAGTCGCTGCAGCTTTCAAACCGCCTGCCTTCGTTCCTGCCATAGAAACTCCTTTTCTGCCCACCAATTAACCTTCTACTTAACCACCCTTTTCGCTTGAAACCCGAGACCTCGCAGTTTGTCCTATTTGACTTTTTCCCGTCAAAATCCGTCCAAACATCCCGCGTTTCTTTAGGATGTTATATCCAGTATAGCATACCGCTTCAGTTTTGTCAATACGTTTTTGCTAAAATTATGTCATAATCTTTTCATCACACCCGTTAAAATCACCAGAAATCCCCCTCTTGTTTTTCCGAAAAATCATTTTTTCGCTATTTTTCATCCATCTTTGCAACACATTTTAAAACACATTTTTCATCACATTCTGTCATATTTTCCACTTTATTCACCCGAACAAAAATCCCTTCATTTTCCTGCTTTCCGCTTATCTCTACCCGTCTCATGATATATTTCCCTTTCAGCCCCCAAAGTCCCCATTTTCTCCTAAAAACCACCCCCCCCCCCATTGCCCACCCAAACACCAAAATCATCCAGCAAAAAACCCAAAAGCCACCCATTTAGGCTTTAAAAATACCCTTTATTTCGCTTTTTCCGGCCGTTTCAGCGTCCTTTTTCCTAAAACGCCATATACTCATCTTTAGCACTACACCAGCCTCAAATCGTCTCCAAACAGCTCTGAAGGCCATTTTAAACCGATATACCACCCCAAAAATTCCCTTCCATCAACCCGTTTCACATAATTCGCCGAACCGTAAAGCCGAGCCATCGTTCACCGTAATACGATGGATTAACGGTAGCACTATCAAAAGTGAAAAAATATGTATCGGATATTAACGAATACGCAGTGGCTCCCCAAAATTTACCAAATCCACCCGTGCGCCACAAAGAGCCACGTGTCAAATCTATATTCCCGCCACGAGTTAGTATGTATAGGAGAATCGGTAATGTTTTAAAATTGAGAGTAAACAAAAAGCTCCAAACCAAAACCACCCCACAGCCCCAAACTAAAAAACTACCACACAATCTCTAACCAAAATACTTCTCCAGAATATTCTATATATCTAACTCGTGGCGGGAACGTGTATATGACTACCGGCTCTTTGAGGGACGCGGGCAGCAATGGCTACTACTGGGCTATCCCTGCCTACCCGTCAGAGCTCTCTGCGTACTATCTCTATTTCACTAGCGCCAACGTCTACCCGTCGAACGACAACGATCGTTGGCGCGGCTTTACGGTCCAAATCCCGATTTCTGGGTTCATGATTCTGGTTTTGTCAAAGGATGAACCTTAATCTATTGACTAACTATTAGACTTTTTGGGATATAAAGGTGTTGCGCCCGAGAGGCGCTCCATCCCAAAAAGTCTAATAGTTAGTCACCAAACAAGTATATTTCCTTCAGCAAAATAGCAACCCTAATATTGATAAATCATAAAATCATCTTCCCTCGGCCCCGCCGGCTGCCCCCGTCTCAAAAATCGCCAGATAAAACGCCTCATCCTCTCTCCCGTCCATCTCCTGCAACTTCATCACACCCCGATAATCACCAAAATCAAACCCCACTGTCGTAAACGCAATTGTCGTCTCCAGCGCTTGATCAAATTCAACAGTTCCACCCAGCGCGTCAATCATACAATGCATCGCACCTTTCTTCTCCGCCATGTCATCCATCATAATCCTGACTAGAACCAGATCATCCCCAGTCATCTTGATATAGTTTTCATCGGTATTTTCCCAGGCCTCACAATCATAATACACCGCCTCTATCCCTGTCCGATCTTCCCTTTGATTCGAGACCTCTCCGCTTCCGCTCAGCATTCCGGACTCCCACATTATCGCCGCCCCCAACAGTAGCACTGGCAAAAGCACCACCAAAGCAATCAACGTAACATTCGTCTGCCCTCGCGCCTCATTATTCCTAACCTTCTTCACTGTCCGCTCATCTGGCAACTTACGCATCTTCGCCGCACCGCTAGACCCCGTAGTTTTCTTCATTTTTGTTGATGTTTGTTGTGTTCCTGCCATCATAAAACCTCTATCATCTAGAAATCTTGTGATGGTGGAGCAACAGGGATTCAAACCCTGGACCTCTGCCTTGCAAAGGCAGCGCTCTAATCAGCTGAGCTATTGCCCCAAAACACTTGATTTCGGCGCTAAAATCGAGTTATTTCCGAAATCAAAGACAAAGTTAGCGTAGATGTAGTTCAAGCGAATTCAAGCGAAGCGCGTCTAAACGACGAGCGAGCGCCGAATGAACTTAAAATACGCTACGATAACAAGTCGACTGGTGGGGATATGTGGACTTGAACCACAGACCTCTAAATTATCAGTTTAGCGCTCTAACCAGCTGAGCTATATCCCCAATATTCCCATTCTAACCCATTCTTCACCAAAAATCAACCACCAAACAAAAAGAAACCACCAAGTCTCAAAAACCAACTTCAATCTCCAAAAAGAAAAATCCCCGGTTTCCACTCTTTACGAGCTTCCACCGAGGACCAATCAAGCGAGAACTACAAACCAGACTATGCACTGAAGGTTCTGAGATCGCAATTGAATCGCCCGATCACGGCCAAATGACGGAAAATCCGCATAACGTTATAGTTGTCAGCATACGCCTTCAACTCCTTCGCCGTGGCTTCCGTCTGACCCGGGAAATATCGCGCCACGAACTCCTGCGAGCCCGGACGACAGTTCCCTGCCTCCAGCGAATCATCGAACGTCACCACCAGATCATCCGGAATCGTCTCCAGAATCTTCTGGTCGTTCATATCCTCAATCCACTGCCGTACGCGATCGTCTACGCCCTGACGAATCTTGTTCGCCAGCTTTCTACGCAGCTCCGCCAATTGTGCAGCCGGATCCAGCGCATAGATCACCTTCGACGCAACGATCTCGTATTCCTCGTACTCGCCGCCGCACTTGGAAGCAAAAGAGACAAACTCCTCTCCCTCGCCCATGCGATAAGCGAATCGCTGCGCCAGCTTTTCGTGCGCCGCCTTGGCCGAGGCATACGCCACCAGATGCACTTCGTTGCTTCCATCATAGAAGCGCACCAGTACATCATCGGCCAGTCTCTGCCAACCCGCAGTCAACTCGCCAGTCTCCAGCGGATTACCCGGCAGGATTTCCCCGTGATAGTTTCCACCGACAAGTTTCCTGGTCCGAACAAACGTGCCATCCTGCAACCTGTCCACGGCAAGGAGATGGAACAACCGTTCCCTACTCCACTCAACCGTAAACCGTTGCAGCTCATCCCGGAAAAACTCCCATGGACTTAGAACATCATTCATAGAGCACAAATTGTAAAACTCTATGTTGATATCGACTGCCCGAGCATCTCCCCAAGGATCAAGCTCAGAAAACCGCCTGCTCAAATCGCGGTATCCCCGTCCGAAAAAACGGGCTCCGTCCATCTCGCATTCCTCTGGCAACTCTTCACCGGAAAAAATGATCCTCAAAATCTCTGTGAAATTGCCAAAAAAATCACAATACACAACCTTCCTTCCAAGTCTCACGACCACTGGATGTGTTCGCAAGATCTCCGCCTTATCTGCCTCATGGCTCGCATACGGCACCGCGACCAGCACATCATCGTGCATATCGTAGTTATAGCAGGCTTTGCCAATTGGGACGAAGCTCTGGTGCTCATTAGTAACCGTATCAACCCGATACCGCCCCAGTGGCATCAGCGTCCCCAGATTCTCCAGATACCCTGCTCCCGAAAGCCCGCTACAAGACGTATAGTACGTCTTGCCGCCGCATCTCTCGTGCAGTTCAGATCCGTCGTACTCAAAATCGAGTACTCTCGGCTTCTTACCTGTCAAATCCAAAAACAAATCACTCATACCGCCGCCCCAGCTCACGTTAATTTTCCTCATACTTGTCACCTTCCCCGGTCCAGACCGGGTTCCTTTCCTTTTCAGATCCTCGCCCAGCCTTCAGCTGAGCCAACTACTAGTTACCGCATCGAATCGCCTAATTTCCGCGTCGGTGCACCATATGAAGTCTTAGCCAAACCCTCAAGCGGGTATAGAACAAGCGACTTATTTTTTCTATAACTCGTTCCAGCCTCTAATTACCTTCAGCCACTCTTCTTCAAGCAGCCTTTTCGTTCATCCCTAAGGATAAACCAAAAGGCCACTCAAGTCCAAGTGCCAAATCCACACTTTCGTTCTCGCTTTTAATGTGCGTAAACCTTTAAGACCTGGAACCTAGTTCGCCAGAACTAGGGGTTATATGAATATAACCGATTTTTCTTCCCTAAGCCTTAATGGGAGCTAACTTGCTCCTTGATGAAGATTTCTTATCCTTTCGCTTCAAGCTCTAGGTCCTTCACCAAGCTTATACTTCCATTATAGCACACATGACCAAAAATGTCAATACCTTTTATGCCTATTTTACAAAAAATCCAGAAATCTTTATAGTATAACAGAGGTTAACCTTAAGATCGTCTTGTCCTAAAAACTTCGATAAACCTTCCCTGACTCCAGCTTTACCTTTTTCGCCTCCGCCAGCTCCGAGACCGTCACAAATTCATACCCATCCGCCCTCAGGTCATCAATAATCCCTGGCACCGCCTCCACTGTCGTCGGATGAATGTCATGCAGCAGAATCACCGCTCCGTCGTGCGCCATTTCTCGCACTCGTGTCCGCACCGTCTCTGCCTTCCGGTCGCGCCAATCCTCCGGATCCACCGACCACAAAATCATCGCCTGCCCCATCGTCCCCCTCACTGTATCGCTCAAAGCCCCATACGGCGGCCGCACCAAACTCACCCCCTTCCCTGTTATCCGCTCCACGATGCTATTCATCTGCTGCTTCTCCGCCTGAATCTCCCCCGCCGACATCGTCGCCAGGCTCCGGTGCGCCGTCGTATGGCTACCGACTTCGTGTCCTTCTTTCTGCTCTCGTTTCAAAACTTCCGGCGCCCGTTCCGCCATTGTCCCCACCACGAAAAAAGTCGCTGGCACTTGTTTTTTCTTCAGAATATCGAGTAGTTGCGGCGTTGTCGCAGCCAATGGCCCATCATCAAACGTCAGCGCCACCAGTTTCTTCCCTTCCAAACTCCGCTTTCTCGCCGGCGCCTTCAAATTCAGCGCTACCGCCCGCGTCGGCGCCCTCGCTTCCTCCACTTTTTGCGCCTGCGCCGCCTCATTCAGCGGCAAAAGAATCATCAAAACCACTAACGCCACCTTTAGCCACGGATATTGCATATTTACTTCGTGGAACCACTGCAAAAGCCGTCCCCGCCGATCAAAAGTCTGCCGAAAAACCGCCGCATTCTGCTCTTTTTTCGCCTTTTTCTCCACTTTTTTCATCTTCTTTCCATTATAACATAATAAAAAAATCCCCCGAAGCTCTCGCCTCAAGGGATTCCCTCTATCACCACTCACTCTGCTAGCGCGGTTTCGCTGTAATCTCAAACTTCCTTTCGCCGAGTTTTAGGCAAAACGTTGCCGGCGCCTTCAAGGTCGCTTTCTCCAGCTTCTCGAGCAAAGTCCGAAACTCCAGCTTATCCCCTTCCGAAGCAAACTGTTCAACCATTCCAGCAATCGCCTTCAGATCAATCGGCTCGCCTTTAGTCAACTCATTACAACGCCTCAGATAAGCATCAATAGACCGCTGATGTTTATATTCCGTCAGCTGTGGTTCCCAGGTGTCTTTCGGTCCAAGATGTCGAAGCAATGCTTTCTTTGAAATTGATTTAAATATCCTATTATGTTCCTCGACCTGACGATTCGATGGCATACGGCCATAATATTGGCACATACGCAAAAGTGTCCGCAAACAATCCTCTCGGTTATATTCCAACTTGTCGGGTCGCACTTTTTCACCTCTAGCTCGTTTCTGGGCCTTTGTCTCTTGTAGCTCAGCCTTCTTCAGCTGATTTAATTCCGCTTCAATCTCTTCCAAGACCACCTCGCGTTCCAGTCGCGAAGCTTCATTGTAACGATTAACAAAACCCGCCCAATATTCCTTATGAAAAAGCTTCCGCGAAAAAGAAATTCCAGATGGCAATCCTAATTCTTTCGCCACGCTATCGATTTCCCGCAGCGACGGCATCCGCTTAATCTTCAAGTGCTCCTGAACAAGCAGTATTCCTTGGAGGTAATCCTCCAAGGAATACGTCGAACCGTAGGTACGACGCGCCAACCGTTGTTGCTCAGCCAGCCTCAGCTCTTTCTCCTTTTCCTCCCGCGCTTTGATCATCAGCGACAACTTCGTCTTCGCCGATTCCCAAAACCCGAAAATTCGCTGAATTTCCTGTGCTTCCTCCGGATACTCGCGACGAATCTGGTTCCAAAGTGGCATCCTCCCCCGTTCATCATACATCTTCAACAGCCAACCCAGCATCCGCTTCTCCTCGAGCAGCTTCTGCGCTTCAGTCTTTTTTCGCCTCCCCGCCTTGCGATTCGTCTCTGTCGTTTCCAAAAAATCATTCTCCACAGGATACAGCATTATGGCGCTGCTTTCCATTGTCTGCATTCTACCATCCCCTTCCTTTTCGCAGACCGTTCAAACTTCCTGTTCAAAATTGCTTGTCTGGCTTAAGTTTATTTTAAGCCATCAAAATATTACAGAGGGTGTTAAAGTTCTACCCCCATACCTCCATTATAGCACACATAGCGAAAAAAGTCAAGCTCCAGAGCGCCAAAATCAGCCTTCTCGAACTTTTGACGATTTTCTCCCAGCAAAAATCCCCGATTCCTCAGGGATTTTCCTTTCACGCATTATCTTCCGCCAAATTAAGCACAATTTCATACTTCTGCCCATCCAGCTCCACCCTGAAAGCCATGTTTTTCCGACCCAGAGTGATTTCAATTCGCTTCACGCCGTCCTGGGCTTCAACTTCCTTCAAGCTCGATTCAACAGAAGTTTCAACGTCCTCCAGACTTGGTTCCCCAGAGACTTCAACTTCCTCCAGACTTGTTTCCGCCTCAGAGGTCGCTTGCCTGAGCTCCGAGCTCGCCACTTCATCCTCGGCCGCGCCCAAGATTTCACTCGTTTCCCAAGCCGCTTCCTGGTCAAACGCATCGTGATCAGGCTCATCCTGGTCTAAGTCGACTACTTCCTGATCATGCTCAGCCACCTCCTGCTCCTTCTCAGGCTTCAAACGTGCCTCGCGCACCAATAGCGGCCACTCTCTCTTTGGTCCCAAATATCGCACCAAAGTGGCATAAGCGTAACCGTCATCATGCGTTTTCGCGTATTCGAGCAGCTGAGCCTGATTAGGTATTGTGCCCAATTCGGCCTCCAAGCGTATCAGATAAGCCACCAACTCCTCCACTTGTGGCGTGGATCGACGACGCCTCTTTGGTTTCTGCTCTGTATCCGTAGTAGGCCTTCCGCCCACACTCTCTTCAACCTCAACCTTTTCAGCCACGACATCTTCGCTTTTGACCTCTTCGACTACAACTTCGTCTTTAGCTTCATCTTTAGCCTCGTCTTGGGCTTCACCAACATTCCGTCTTGTTACACCCAACAATGTCGTATCCGGAGTTCCTTCGTCTCTGGAAGATTGTGCTTCTTTCTGACGTCGCTTTTCCTCCAACATCGCGGTCTCCACATGCGCCCACATACCAAACTCATCCAAGATCGCCTTATACTTTTCCGAGTACTTTTTCTTGACATCACTAATCGGCGAAAGCTTCCTTCCCACTTTTCGTTCCTCGTTGATCAGCCATTCAATCAAAGCTTCCCGTCTCATCTTCGCCGCTGACTGCTGAATGCGCTTTTGCTTGTCCGCCGCCTCATCTGATGGCTCAGCTTCCGCAGCTTTCTCCCGCTGAATCTCCGACCAAGCTTCTTGGCGCGCTTTTTCGAACGAACCGTAATAAAACGCTAAATCATTCGTATTAGTCAGATCAGAATACATTACCGCTTCTTCCTGAGTAATATTCGGTCGATCCAGGTGTCTCATAGCCTTTTTCAACTCACCCATCAATCGTCCCCGTATGCTCTCTTGTGACATATCTGTCGCCTCCTTCCAATCTCTGCATACATCCACGAGTTACAAAATTCAACCTTGCATTTTAGCCATTCATTTTAGTGAAGTACTTCTGGCAAGATAATACCAAAAAATTAACGTACTCCCACCAATCCCTTTAAGTATACCCCCCCCCCGAGCAAATTGCAAGCATTACCATAACTCTCAAATTTCGCAAGTTCACCAGCCCAAGTCCACCAGCCCAAGTCCACCAGCCCAAACTCGTCCATCCTATCATCCCCATTCCCAGCCCACATAAATATCACCAGCTTTCACTGGTGATATTATTTTTAACAACTTAGTTGTGCAATTCATCGAAAGTCAAAGCTTGTTTTGTCGCGGCCTGCGAACAGGCAAAATTGTACTTCAAGCTTGCGCCATCTTGCGATAGCAGCACAATTCACGACCGACCTAGCTAGATAGAAGCTTCAGTTTCCTTCGCTCCATATCCGCATCAAATCCTTCTCAAGAAAGGAGGTAATCCATCGACACGTTCTCGTACCGATGCCTTGTTACGACTTAA
>CAOJGQ010000007.1 GCA_948435375.1 uncultured Candidatus Saccharibacteria bacterium | reverse complement strand
GCTACTCCACATATGAATGTTCCTACCATTCGTAGCAATAGCTCCGCTCAGATCAAGGTATTTTCCAGACTGAGGATTCTGCAAAGTATAGACGTCGGTGTCGGGATGATAAACAACTTTCCACTGCTGGGCAGCAATGTCGCCATGTTTCGTCCAGATTTCGACGTTAGTGCCGTTGCCCGTGAAGCCACCGGTGATGTCCATAGCTTTGATATGGGTGAGTTTGGGATTAATGACGTAGGTGTTGTTGCGCACGAGCTGTGGGACGGCAGTAAACTGCCATTTTTGATTGTTGCTGCCACTATATGGCCAAACTAGAACGTTAGCGCCGTTAGTAGTCTTACCGTCTTCAACATCAGCGGCATAACCGAGTGAACAGGTCGAAAGCATGCTGTAAGAACCGTCGGAGTTTTTGTAGAATTTCCATCTTTGGGCGCAAGAGCCGGAACCGGCCCAGAGCTGGACATTAGTGCCAGGTTTAGCTTCGGCACGGTTTACATCGAGATATTTGCCAGTGATAGGATTGCGGAGAGTATAATAGTCACCGTTAGCGTTATATGAGATGTACCAGCGCTGTGAACCTTCGCCGTGTTTATCCCAAAGGGCGATATTGGTGCCGTTAGTGTTGGAGCCGCCACTTACATCCAGAACTTTCGAAGAGCTAAGGTTGGTATTAATAGTGTAGAGACCATCATTAAGCGTGCGGCCAAAGATGAGGCTGAACTTTTGGGAATCGCCGTTGTGCGCAAGCCAAAGACCGACGTTGGCTCCGTTAGCATCTTTCCCTTCGGCCACGTCAGCCACCATTCCCGACATGCAGGCGGATTCGAAAGTAATGTAGCCGTCACGGGTTTGAATCAGACGCCATTCCTGCGCACAAGAACCGGACTTTTCCCAAAGATGGATGTTGCGACCCGATTCAGCGACAGCCCCGTTCAGGTCTAGATACTTTTTAGAATCAAGATTCATAATATTGTAATAGCCGGAGCTGGTGCGTGTAAACTGCCATTTTTGATTATCGTTGCCATAATTATCCCAAATTTGGATATTGGTGCCGTTGTCTTTGTGACCACCTGCAGTGTCGAGGACGCGTTTGCCACTGCCGACTTTACTTTGAATGGCATAAACACCGTCTGGCACTGTGATAACAGAACCGTCAATTGAGATTTGAGTACTGCCAAACCAGTCATTGAAATATAGGTAGAAATTGCGGTTGCCATATGAACTACAGTTATTGCCAGTGCCATAGCCGGCGCCTAGAGCTTGGGAATTAGGCTGGTAAGGAGTGTACTGATAGAGCGCACCAGTGGCACGGTTTTCGATGTAGACGTTTGTGCCACCACAGCTGGCGTTGGGGTGATATTTAACGAAAGTAGTTTTGCCAGAAGGGTAATATCTAGAATCGTGGTCAAGGTTATGGCGGAATTGCCAAGCAGCGTTGTTGACTTGGTTCTTGAAGCCGTAGTATTTAGAGTCACAAGCTGCGGTGTCTGGGCAACCATAACCAGCGGCTTTGCGATAGTCCCCACTATTAGGGATTTTGTCAGTGATGAGGCCGGTTTCTTTTTGAAGCAGAACAATGAGGACTTGGGGGTTGATACGATTTTCTTGAGCGGCATTATAGATGATTTCGGCGGCAGTTTGGCCAGAGCCAATATCGTTTGGGCCGTCGCCAAAACGCTCTTCGGAGAGACAAACAAAATGATTGTTTTCCCAATGCCATTTTAAATTAGGTTGACTAGCGCTGAGGCTTTCAAATTGTTTGCGGTTGCGGTTGTCGCAAGGGTTTTTTGAGGAGAGGAAGCGTTGAATATCGTCTTTAGACATGGAGTTATAATTACTCATGGTAGCATCGCTAATGATATTCCCTGGGTTGAAACCAGCGGTGGAGGCGGCAGAAGAACGGGTGAGGTTTTTGATGCCAAGAAAAGTGAATACAGCGGCCGCGCAGAAAACAAAAACGATAACGAGCGGGTTGCGATATTTTATATATTGTCGGAAATTCATAGTTCTACCTCCTCTTTGATAATGCCAGTTTTATTATTGCCAGAAAGTTGGATTTCGATTTCGTAGGTGCCAGGGTCAATTTGGGAAGTAGAGATAGTAATAGGGTCACAGATAGAGGTTGTGATGTCGGCTTCGGCTTTGACTTCGGTGCGATAGACGACGTTATCGGCTTTTTTAAGCAAGAAAATGCAAGAGCCGGGTTCGTTAAAATATTGATCAATCATCGCATAAACCGTGAGGGTGCGAGCGTTAGAGTCAGCTTCTTTGCGCAAAATTGTACCAGATAACTCATGGTTAGTATTAACGTTTTCACCTTCGTACTGTGGAGCTTTGCTCTCCCAGCCATCATCTTCAGGAGCGGAAGTGGAGGTGGAAGAGGTTGTTCTGTTGGAGGAAGTAGCAGAGGAAGAGTTATCGGCAGTTTGGTCTGTATTGTTTGTCTCGGGGTGATCGAGATTCATAAAAATAATAAGGACAATAGAAGCAACAATTATCAGGATGGCGATAAACGTTATAATAACGGCTGGGCGACGATAAACAGGTGTGCGATGGGCACGCTTTTGGTTGTTTGTGTTCATATTATTTACCTTTCTTAAACCGAGTTTAGCACAACAAATCATGAATAACAAGGGAAAATTTGCCAGATTTTTAATTATGTTAAGTAATTTGTTTATGGTTAGAATTGGGGTTGTCGGAGCGGACGATTTTTGGTATAAATGGGGTAGTTATGAGTATGCGGGAAAGTATGCGAAAGGCTAGTGAGCAAGTTCGCAAATATGAAAATATTGTGGTGGATTTTTTATTAAAGCATTATCGTGCGATTGTTTTGGTAGTGTTGACTGTGATAGCGATGATGGTGCGTTGGAAGTTGCGGAGTTTTCAGTCGATTGATTTTACGGATTTTTTGTTGGGATGGTTTCGGACTTTGCAAGAGGGTGGTGGTTTTGCGGCGCTAGCGGACTTTCCGGGGGATTATAATGCTCCGTATATGACGGTTTTGGCATTTTTGACTTACTTGCCGATGGACTCGTTATATTCAATCAAGCTGGTGTCAGTGATTTTTGATTTAGTGCTGGCAGGTGCGGCGGCTTTTCTAGTATATACGGTTGCGAAAAAGGATAAGAAATTTTTTGCAAGTATTGCCTATGTGGTGACGCTGTTTTTGCCACAAGTGATTTTGAACGGGGCTTATTGGGGGCAATGTGATTCGATTTATGCGAGTTTTTGTATTTTGGCAATTACATTTTTACTACGAGAGCGCTATTCCCTATCTTTCATAATGCTAGGAGCGGCTTTTGCTTTCAAACTGCAATTTATCTTTATTTTGCCGATTTTTCTAGTTGTTTATCTCGTGAAACGGAAATTTTCGATTTTTAACTTTTTGTTGATTCCTTTAACTCACCTAGTTTTGTGTTTGCCGGCGATTCTGGCGGGTTATCCGCTACTAGATTGTTTTCTGGTATATTTCAAGCAGACGCAGACCTATGCGGGCTATTTAACTTTGAATTTTGTGAACTTTTTCCAGATTCTGGGTGGTGATGCGTATTATTTCAGCTTGTTTGGGATTGGTCTTACAGTGGCGGTTTGCGCACTAATTTTGTGGGTGATTTTGCATAATAAAATCACTCTCGATAACGAGAAAATTTTAGAGTTGGTACTGCTATTTGCAATAGTGATGACCTTTTTCTTGCCATCAATGCATGAACGTTATCTCTTCGTGGCGGAAATTTTAGGAGTATTGTATTATTTAGTTTATCGCAAGCATGGCACGATTATTCTATTTATTAATATTTGCGCCGTGATTACTTATATGTCGTTCGCAGGAACGACGGGAGGGTGGTTCGACTATCATCTTCTAGCACTGGTTGAAGTGTTCTTGCTGGCATATTTTACAAAACAAGTGCTGACGGACGGCAAAAAGGACCAAAAAGCCGAGATTGGTAGATAGTTACTGACTTAACTATTTATCGTCAAGCTCAAGGCCAAGGATTCTGGCAGCGGCTTCGAGGATTTCACGTTCGTCGCCTTCGGCACTCGAAAGGCGGAATTTGAAGAGTTCGGTAGTTTCGGGATAAGAAGTGTCCACAACTTCGAGTGAGCGAGCAGCGCCAGGGACTTTTTTCAAAGCGCCTTTGGCGACGAGGTTATCGATATGTTCAGCCACAGCCGAAACTGAACTAAGACCGAGCGCGGTGCCAATCTCGCGATAAGACGGTGAAACACCTTGGCGATCGGTGAATTCGGTAATGAATTCGATGATTAATGATTGTTTTTTGGTCAATTTATTCTTCATATGCTATAATAAGTATAGTTTACGAGGTGGAATAAGTCAAAGATGCAGAAGAAGACAAGTATTGATGGTTTGGCAGTGCGCGCGTCGGGTCGACGGAGTGTTGGTAGTGCTGATACGCCGAAAAAGATGAATACACGAGCGAACGGACGGCGCACACCTCGACAAGCGATGGATGTAAAACCGCAACGGCGGCGCATACGAACAATGAATGATATGGTGCCGCAAAAAAATCGTGATTTGGGGGTTTTGCAGCCGGTTGAGGAAGTGGAGTTTGGCGAGGCGCTTGAAAATACAGTTGTGACAGATGACGGCTGGTCGGAAGCGCTGGGGGCGATCGACGAAACGGAACAGGTGGATGAACTAGAGGTGGCAGAAGAATTGGCTGATGGTGGAGATGAGGAGATGGCGGACGAAGTGAAAGAAGAGGAACCAAAAAAGGACCGCAAAACGCGCAAAGCGGAAAAACGAGCAGCGAAAAAGGCTAAAAAGGCAGCACAGAAACACCGAAAACTAAAGCTGGTTTTGAAGATTATTGGCGGGCTAATTGTAGTGGCGCTGGTTGTATTTCTGATTTGGGGGGATTGGTTGATTTCCCGGTTGACGGCTGGAAATTCGGGGATTTTCGATGCATTCATGGCGCTGGTTTCGGAAGGTGAGCCGTTTAAGACGGACGAGCACGGGCGGACAAATGTGTTGGTTTTTGGGACGGAAGGTTTTGACATGGAAGGGTCGTCTTTTGATGGCGAAAAACATGACGGGGCACAGCTGACAGATTCGATTATGATTATTAGTTTTGATCAAGAAACGAAGGATGTGGCGCTGATTAGTCTGCCGAGAGATCTAAAGGTGCGAGCAGCTTGCTCGGCAGGCAAAGTGAATGAGGTTTTCTGGTGTAATAATCAGGACGGCAATAATGAAGAGGCGGGGGCGAAGGCTTTGATGGAGCAGGTGGGTGAGATTTTTGGACTAGATTTTCAGTATTATGTGCATGTGAACTGGGGGTCGGTGGTGGAAATCGTGGATACACTGGGCGGGATTACAGTAACCTTGGATGAAGATGTAAATGATGTGAATTATACTGGTACGGTGATTAGGGCTGGTGAACCGACGCAACTTTCGGGCGCAGAGGCAGTGGGGCTGGCGCGAGCACGGCACGGAACAACAGGTGGAGATTTCACGCGCGGGAATAGTCAGCAAAAAATCGTCGAAGGAATTGTGCAAAAGGTGATCGATAATGGAATTGGAGTGGCAGAGGCCTTTAACCTGGTGAATATTTTGGGTGATAATTTGCGGATGAACTTTAGTATGGAAAATATTCGCTATGGCATGAATTTTGTGAAAGAATTTGATATGAATAATATTCGACAGGTGCCGTTGGTGGATTATGAGAATAATATATATTATGTGAAGACGGCGACGATTGGCGGGGTTTCGTACGTCATCCCGCAGGAGGGTGAGGGGCGCTATACGCAGATTCAGGCTTACGTTGATCAGATGTTGAGTAGTGATCCGGCGGTGCGCGAGGGGGCACAGATTGCGGTCTTTAATGCAACGGGTGCGCAAGGTTTGGCGGGGACAGAACAGGAGCGCCTAGAAGCGGACGGATTCAGAGTGACTTTGATTGGTGATGCGGCGACCGGAAGTTGCGAGGCGAAATATTGCGTCTACATAATGAACGAGGAGATGTCGCTGACGCGCGAAGCTATGGCATCGAGATATGACACTGAGGTGCGAGGGCGCGAGGAATTGCCGGGCGGGATTACGCCAAGAACAGCCGATATTGTAATCGTGATTGGGCAGACAGATACGCCGACGGGAGAATAATGTATGGTAAATGTACCCACAGCGTATATACATTGTGGGTATAGAATGGGTAAATTGTATGGTGTTTATGGGGTGTAAATATGGACATTGTAAGTACAATGTCCATATAATGTATTACGATTGGGTTATCTGGGTTAGTTAGTTAGCTAGTTGATTTCTTTTCGATGATGAGTTGACGTTCCCTGCCTTCGCCCTCGGAATGAGTCTCGATATCGGAATAGTCGGCAGCAACTTTGTGGACAATGCGGCGATCAGCGGCGTTGAGATTGAGACGTTTAGAATGGCCGGTTTGACGCACTTCACGAATCCAATCTTCAGCTTGCTCAGCAATACGGTCGGCGCGCTGGCGCTTGTAATCGGCGACGTCGACATTGACGCGAGTAAGCTCGGCGGCTTTGCTTGAGAGGGCCATCGAAACGATATGTTGAAGAGCGCGGAGGTTGTTGGCCTCTCGACCGATAAGGAGTGAATTCATAGAAGTGGACGGGATGGCAAGCTGGATTACTTCATCATCGGTGGTAGAGTCGACGGCGACGTTGATACCGAAGAAGGATAAAAGATCCTCGAGATATTTTGTGGCGAAACGAATTGATTCATCTCTATTCATATATTAACTCCTTTTCTTATGAACTTTCTTCAGGCGCCCACCTTTGCTCTTAGCTTTGATATGGGTGATTTTCGCACCAGAATTATCACTACCGCCACGCTTGGTGGCTTTTTTCTTCGGATCGGCAATAATTTTCGCCTCTTCGATCTTCTTCAGCTCACGAATGATAGCTTTGTCGGCGGTGGTTTCCATGTCTTCGGTATGCCTTGCGAGGATGTATTTTTGCTGAGCACTGTTAAAGAGACTACTAATCATGTAATAGAAGACGAGAGCGCCGGGCATACTAAGCATAACCACAAGCATCATGAGTGGGGTGATTTTGGACATTTGACCGGTCATGGCGGCATTGAGGTCGGCTTGATCAGGCTCCTTACCATCGGCAGCCTCGCGCATAAGCTGGCGGAAGGTGCGGGAGTTCTTTGTTTTCTTCGAGGGGAGTTGATGGGAGATGGTATAGTACTGGATTAGGGCAGCAGCCAGAGCAAAAGCGAGGATAAGACATTCGCTAACTGAACCGAAGCCGGGGCGAGCGTTAAGGTTCACTACGCCAAAGAGCGAAGGTTCGAAACCATAGTAGGCGGAGGTAACTCGAGAGTTGTCGCCGCTACCGAGGTCGTCGAGATAGGAAGATTGTTGGCTGGCAACTTCCTGAATACGGCTCATTTCCTGGACGACGGGATAGGCGCGAGTGTCGAGATTGTCGGTCGGAGTCGGGGTAGCCATAGCGCGGACAGCAGTGAAAAGGGCGATATAGATCGGTAATTGGATGAGCGTAGTAAGGAGAGAGCGGAAAGGTTTGATATTGTTGCGCTTATAGAGGTCCATCATCTGGAGAGACTCGAGCTGTTTGTTGCCGTTGCAATTTTTCTTGATCTCGGCGAGCTCGGGTTGAATTTTGCGCATGAGGCGGGTCTGATAGAGTTGGCGCTTCATGAGCGGCCAGCAGCAGATTTTCACCAAAACGACAAAAAGGATAATAGCGAGACCAAAGTCGCCCACTAAACCATAGATAACAAAGAGGATGTTCGCGATCGGGTTGACGATCAACATATCAATTAACTCAAACATAATTCTATTATAGCACGGGGGAGGGACGGGATAAAGTGGACAAGGTTAAGTAATAGTTTCGTGAAAGATGATGAATTTAGTGGGGGGTTAGTGATGCTCTTAGTGCTTTGGCGATAACTCGGTAAGGCTGCGGTCGAGCAGTTCGCGTAAAAGGCGGCGAAGTTCGCGAAACGGCATCTTAAGAACGGCTTTGCTATAAATGATAAAGAGACAGTCCATTGGATAAGTAAACTCGGGGAGTTCGAGACGCATAGCTTCGTAGACCCGACGGCGAATACGGTTACGACCGACGGCGGACTTTAGGACTTTTTTCGAGACGACGACACCGAAGCGCTGTTTGCCGCGGCCATTGGGTACGAAAGCAAGAGAAATAACGGGTGTGCGAATAGTCTTCCCTGCCCGATAAACGTGATTCACTCCGCCACGAGAGTGGAAACGGTATTTTTGCGATAACATAATATATATTATATATAAAAATGCCCGGTTTGGGCATTTTTAGCGGCTGGGCCTAAGCAGAAAGGCGGGCGCGACCTTTAATCCGGCGACGCTTGAGGACTTTTTGGCCGTTTTTAGAGCTGTTGCGCTTCATGAAGCCATGCTCAGCTTTGCGTTGACGCTTGTGTGGCTGGTACGTACGTTTTGGCATAATAAAGTTTCTCTTTCTCTGATTAATGATAATTTAACAAAATCTTGTTCTAGTATACCGCAGATTTCCACATTTTTCAAGAAGTTTTCCACATCTTAATCAGGTAAATCTGGTGGGTTGTGGAAAACTTCACCCCAATAGGTGAGGTTTTATATTATGACATGTTTTCTTTAGGTGGAGAAAGTTGTGGAAAAGTCGGGGGAATTTGTTATAATAGGGGTAGTTAATTTAGTTGAGTTAATTGGGCGTGTAGGAGGTACTGTTTTTATGTCTGCCGTGCGGGAGAACGTGTGGGAAAACGTGTTGGCCGAGGTTGAGCAATCAATCCCGAGGGAGCAGTTTTCGACGTGGTTCACGGGGGCGGAACTGGTAAGCGCAGAGAATGGCGCGGTGACGATTGGGGCGCCGAACGTGTTTAAGCTGAACCAGCTAAGAGCGCGCTATACAGAGGTTTTGAAAACGGCGCTAAGTAATAACGGGGTGGAAGCGCGTGAGGTGAAATATGTGGTGCAGGCGAGCACAAAACCGCGCATTCAGCCGCGCGAAAAGCCGGCGCCGATTCTGATGGCGGACGAAGTTGAGAAACAGGAATCAAAGATTAGTTCCCTGGCGGCGAATTTCCAGACGGGGTTGAATCAGAAATATACTTTGGATAATTTCGTGATTGGATCGAATAATGATTTAGCGGTGAGTGTGGCGCGAAATATTGTGGAGGATCCGGGTAAGAAGTTCAATCCGTTTTTCCTTTATGGTGGGCCAGGGCTCGGAAAAACGCACTTAGTACAGGCGATTGGGAATGCGATTACGCAAAAACATCCGAAATTGAGGGTGTATTATACACCGATTTCAACCTTTTATTCGGATTTTATCAAGTCGTTGCAGCATAAGAAGGGCGATGAATTTCGGCAGAGGTTTCGGAAGATTGATGTTTTGATCGTGGATGATTTTCAGATGATTATCAAGAAAGATGCGTCGCAGCGAGAGTTTTTTGATATATTTAATATTTTGCATCAACTGGATAAACAGATTATCGTGACTTCGGATCGTTTGCCGAGCCAGATTCAGACGATTGATGAAAGATTGGCGTCAAGGCTAACTTGGGGTGGGGCGTATGATCTGCAACTGCCGCAGTTCGAGGATAAATGTGCGATTTTGCGGTCGAAGGCGGAGTTCAAGGGGGTGGAAATTGAGGATCAGGCGATTGAGTATTTGGCGGAAAATGTGAAGACGAATATTCGCGATCTCGAGGGGGAGTTTGAGCATTTGCTAGCGGTGGCGGATCTGAAAGGTATGACGCCGCTACAAGCAATTACTGAGGGTTATGTTAGCACGGCGCGGGGCGGACAAAATAAAACAGCAACACCGCGACAAGTGATTGACAAAGTGGCGAGATATTATCAACTAACGCCGAAGGAGATGTGTAGTAAAAGTCGGGTGGCGCACATCAAGAATGCGCGGCAGGTGGCGATGTATTTACTTTCGAAAGAACTAAATATGAGTACGCCGAAGATTGCGCTGGAAGTGGGAGTGAAGGACCATACGACTGTAATGCATGGCATTAAAAAGATTGATGGTGATTTGAAACTGAATTTTGGACTACGTGATCAAATCGCGGAACTTAGAGAGAAGATTTATGGATAAGGGTGTAGAAATTGTTCGGTTTTTGGACTTGTGCGGATTTCATCCGCAAGTCCGCGAATCCTCACAAATAAAAAGCCAAAACAAAAGCTTTGTTTTTTTATTTGTTCGGTTTCTTGGCTTGTTCGGGTGGATTTTGTGTTCGGGTTTTGGCACGTGTTCGGGTTTTAGATTGTTCGGTTTGTTCGGTAGATTTTGTGGAAAAATTGTGGAAAAGTTTGCGAGAAAGTGTGAGGAAAATGTGCGCAAAAGTTTTACACTGTTCGGTGGAAAACTTAGTTTTGCACAGATTTTAGGACAGATTTACACATATACGGCAAGACGGTGGAAAGATTTGCAGATGGTTTTGCACAGAGAATTAACAGCGGTTGGGAGGAGGTTTTGCACATTTTCCACATAGCTTACTACTATAACTACTAATAAATTAGAAGGAGAAAAGAAATGGAAATTAAGATTGCGCAGGATAAGCTGGCGAAGGCACTAAATAATGTAAGTAGAGTGGCGGCAGGAGGTAGGGCGACCTTACCGATTTTGAGCAATGTTCTCATAAGAGTTGATGATAAGAAAGTTAGTCTGACCACAACGAATTTGGATATGGCGGTAGTGAGTTATTTACCGGCGGGGCAGTGTGAGAATGGGGTGGTGACAGTGCCAGCGAGATTGATGGCAGAATTTGTAAGTAATTTACCGCGCAAAGAGATGGTGGAGATTAAGGCGAGTGGCGATGATAAGGTAGTAATTAAAGCGGGTGGGTATAATTCGACGATTAATGGGGCTTCGGCGGAGGATTTTCCGGAGTTGCCGGATATTGACGATGAGAAGAGTGTAAAATTCGTGATGGCAGCGGAAATTTTTAAGGCGGGATTGGCGCAGGTCATGGTGGCGGCGAGTAATGATATGACAAGGCCGGCGCTCACCGGTGTGTATTTTAATACGTTTGAGGGGGGACTATATCTCGCAGCGACGGATGGTTATCGTTTAGCAGAGCGGAAGTTAGTGGAGAAGATTGAGAATGAAGTGGCAGCGATTGTGCCGGCTAGTTCCCTGCAGGAAGTGATGCGGAGTCTGGGGGATGAGATTGATGAGGTGGAGATTTTGTTTGATGAAGCGCAGGTGAGATTCCGTTTAGGGGAGGTTGAGATTACTTCGAAACTGATTGATGGTTCGTTCCCCGATTATCGACAGTTGATTCCGAAAGAGTCGGAGATTATGGTGGATTTGCAAAAAGATGAATTAGTGCGGATTACGAAGCTGGCGGCGTTGTTTGCGAAAGAGGCAGGCGGGTCGATTACTTGTAGTACAGATACGGAGGCGGGGGTATTCAACGTGGCGTCGGTAGCGAATGAGTTTGGGGAAAACTCTTCGAAAATTGAAACAAAAGTGGAGGTGGATGGAAAAGTGACGCTAAACTCGAGGTTTTTGCTGGATGCGCTGAATGCTTTAGAGGGTAAAAAGGTGAAGCTGGGCTTTGCGAATCGGTTGGATCCGGTGGTGCTGAAGAATGAGACGGACACGAAATATGTGCATATCGTGATGCCGCTGAAGGGATAATATATTATATGGTGGTCAAGCGACTAAAATTGATGAATTTTCGGAGTCATGAGGGGTTCCGAGTGGATTTTGAGCCGCAGACGACTAAGTTGATTGGGAGAAACGGTTGTGGAAAAACTTCGATTTTAGAAGCCTTATATGAAGCTTTGCAAGGGAAAAGTTTTCGGGCGGTGGACCGGGAAATTTTGCGACGAGGAGCGGAGTTTTATCGAGTGGAACTGGAATATGAGGATGGTAGAAAGGTGGCGGTGGTGTTTGATGGGGAGAAGAAAGAATTTTTGGTTGAGGATAAAAAAACGCGGAGGTTGCCGAAAAAAAATAAATATCCGATTGTGCTTTTTGAGCCGGATGATTTGAATCTCGTGGGGTCGAGTCCGACGAGTCGGCGGAATTATTTTGATCGAGTTTTAGGACAACTGGATGAAGGCTACAGTGTGGCGCTAAATCGCTATAATAAGGCGCTAAAGCAGCGAAATGAGCTCTTAAAAGAAGAAATGACAGAGGTGAACGATATGTTTTCCTGGAACGTGCTTTTGGCGAAATATGGTGTAGAACTCTATGAGGCGCGAGCGCGAGCGATTCAAGAAGTCAACGAGCGGATTACGAAGACTTATCAGTCGATTGCGGAGAATGCGGATGAGGTGCAGTTGGAATATATTAGTGAAGTGCAGGACGAGACTGATTTTTTGGAGAAGTTGGAACGGAACTTTGAGCGGGACCGGATTTTAGGACACACGAGTTTTGGGGTGCACCGGGACAATTTTGAATTTCAGTTTAACCGAGTAAAGGCGGATGGGTCGGCAAGTCGAGGTGAAGTGCGGTCGCTGGTGATTGCGTTGAAATTTATTGAGGCGGAGATGATTATTCGAGAACTTAGGCAGAAACCAGTGGTATTGCTGGATGATGTGTTTTCGGAACTAGATGAGAAGCGGCAAAAATGTTTGGTGAGGAATTTTCAGGAACACCAAATCATACTCACGAGCGTGGGCGAGGAAGAAATGGTGAAGGTGAGTTAGAGTTGCTATTCGAGCGGTTGAACAGGGACGTATTCGTAGATAACTTCGTAATCGTCGGGATTGTAGCCGCTGGCGCGGATTTTGGCATAGGCGGCGTCTTTGTTGCCACCGGTGGAATCAGTGATTTTGACACAGAAATTTTTGTTTTTGCATTCTTCGAAAGTACCGCCGTCGATGCGATATTCAGTCCAAGCGTAAGTGGTTTTGTCAACTTCAACGACAATGATGGGGAGAGCTTTAGAAATGGGGTAAAGTTCGTGATAATTATTAGCGGTTTTGAGAGCTTCGGCGTCACCGATAGTATTTAAGATCATCATTTCGCTGGGGTGATCTATATACCATTGCATCGAGCCATCGGTAGGCATGAGGGCGAGCATAAGCTGTGTAGTTTCGCCGCCAGTAAGATCGATCTCAGTCTCTTTAGGAGTAAAGTCGTCGGCGGAAACTTTGACGGAGTAATGACCGGGTTCGAGACGTTCGACGCCGCTGGTTTTATAGGTTTTGCCGTCGATTTCGACTTTAGCAAAGGAAGGCGCAACGGTGATTTCTAAAGTTGCGGTGCGTTTGGTGTCTTGGATGAAGAGGATGACTGCGGCGATAACTAGGACAATAAAAGCGACAATAGTGCCGATGATGGCGATTTGGACATTGCGTTTGTGCTGGTCGATGGTTGGCGCTTTTTTGATTGGATAGTTATTGTTGGTTGGCATATTGTTAATTCCCTATTTAAAGATTAGATGGTTATTTTTCGTCGTCATCTTCTTTGCTGGAGTTATTAACACTTTGAACTGCGCGGAAAATACGGTAAGAAGAGTCGGAGTAATAGCCGATGCCGTGGTCGGCGGTGCGGTCGCAGTGAGAAGCGGAGGCAATACCATAAGTTCCATCTTCGCGTTGAACGAATAACTCAACATGAGCTGAGTTTCCACCGCGGACACGGATATCACCAGGTTCCATATTGGACGAATTGCCGGTATTAGGGATTTCGGCATATTTTTCGGGGTGGCTGGCAAAATAATTCAGCAAGTTTTCGGCGCCACAACATGGAGCGTCAGGATCAACACCAGAATAGCGTAAGACGGTTGCAACAAAAGCGTCGCAGCTGTTACCGTTCATTGAACAGTTGTCACCAAGTTTGTTGACGCCGGTTTCCTGGAGGGCTAGAGCATATTCGGGCTTTGGATCATTCCAAGGATCATGACCGCGCTCGGGCCAGCTGAGTTCGAGGGCGGTTTGGTTGATGTCGCCATTGCCGCTACCGGAAATACAAACTGCGTTACTAGTGAGCTCGGGGGCTTCAGAGTCTGAACCACTACCGTCAGCATTTTTGGCGGCATTCTCGAGCATCTCAGGGTGTTCCTGAGCGAGTTCGGCGGATGATTTCCAGCCTTTTTCCTTCGAACGTTCCTCGACGGCAGCAATAATCTTGGAGATAGTTTCGACATAGATGGGGTCGGTGGCGTAACCAGCTTCTTTGATGGTACGGAGATAGGCGTAGGGGTCGGTAATATTGTCGCCACGAAAGACGCCGTGCGCGCGGTAAGTGCTGGTTTTGCGGATGTTCTCGTAGTAGCCGCGCCAGCCGTCGGTGGGGGTATCATAGGAATAGGCATTATTGGGGTTGCTGTCAAAGGCGCCGATACCGAAAAAGTTATTGCGTTGGACGGCGAAATTGCTGGTGCCGGCGGCAGATTCGACGATTCCCTGCGCGATAACGGTTTCCCAAGGAATGCCGTAGGCGATACTGAGTTGTTCGGCAATGTCATGATACATATCGACGAAGGCGGCTTGTTGCGGCGAAAGACCGGCTGAAGCTTCCCCGCTGGCGGAGCCGACAGCTACGGTTTCGCAGTTGTTGCCGAAAGGGTTGTAATAACAAGCGCCGGCGTTATCGCAATATACATGTAATTCGTTTTCAGAGATTTCGGCGAGGACGGGTGTGACTGAAGCAGTGACTAAAACGATAGCTGCGACAAAACTGATGGAGGATTCGAGGAGGATTGAACGGGATTTTCGTTTGCTTTTCGACTTAGTTTCCCTCTCAAGTTTTTCAGTTTTAATCATACAGCATAACTCCGATTGCGCAGGTCGTTATAGATTGGCTGGTTGAGATTGAGAGCGAGGCTGGAGAGATGGAGAGCGGTTTGTGGGGTAGACTCTATGATGGGGTCAGAAGAGGCTTCAGCGATAATAACGGAAGAAGTTTTCAGGTTGGTCTGGTCTTCAGTGGCGATGACGCTCGATCTGTCGTAATCGTCGAGGAATTCATAGTAATCGACAAGAGCAAGAACAGTCTCGGCGTCTTGTTTTGTGATGCCAGAAATGCGAGCAATGTAACCGGCGCGAGAATTGTCGACGGGGTGTTCTTTTTCGTATTCTTCGATATAGGTGGCGATGGCGTTGTTTGCATCGCTGACGCCGAGATTGGTGAGATCGTTCATGTCGGAAACATACTGAGCAAGGTATTTGTATTTGGTTTCCCATTCAGGGTTGACGTTGGGGTCGTTGCTGTTTTTGGTGCCGAGAGCCCAGGCGACAGTGTCGGGATTTAAATCTATGAGGGCGCTAATCATGTCAACGATGTCGCCAAC
This sequence comes from uncultured Candidatus Saccharibacteria bacterium, assembly GCA_948435375.1. Taxonomy (GTDB): domain Bacteria; phylum Patescibacteriota; class Saccharimonadia; order Saccharimonadales; family Saccharimonadaceae; genus Nanosyncoccus. The sequence continues at coordinate 31,005 of CAOJGQ010000007.1, read as the reverse complement.
GACTGGTAGGCTATTGGTAATTGGATTGTCCAAGCCATGCGTGGTGCTTTCTTCGATGGCGGCGATAATATTGGCATCCATGGTTCCAGGCTCGGATTCGCGCTTGACGACGAAGCTGATGTATTTCGCAAGATCAGAGTTGGGTTTGATTTTGTGCTTACCGTTCTCATCGATCTCAAGACCACTTTCTTGAAGGACACGCAAATAGGTTGGGTCGTCGGGTGCTAGGTCGTTAGTAGACGTGTCATGAGCGAGATTGACAGTGCAGTAAATATTGCCAGACATGCCGTTGTCGTCGGCGTCGGGACAGTCGCCATAAGTAGTGGTGAACCCCTCGACTGCTCCGGCGGCAAAAATTGATTTGTTGAGTTTTGCTAGAGAACTGGAAGTGATAGAGGTGAGAGTTTTAATTGGGGTGACGTTGCTGGAAATTTGGAATGGAATGAAACTATGGACGATAGAACCAAGAAAAGTATTTTGAGATGATGTATCGAAGGGGCTGCGGTTTAGTCGATCAACTTCGGCATCAAGGGCGATAGTTGTGGCGGTTTCTCTAGCGTATTTATTATTCAATTCTTTATTGGCGTAGGCAGCTCCGGTGTTTTGAGCGAGCTTTGCACTAGTTGCGGCAAGACCCATAGCAATGCCAGCGCCTAGGACCATACCAACGGAAGAATCGAATGTGTTAGTGAAGAGGAGACGGGCGACAGTTGGAATAGCAAAACCGAGGATGGCGCTAATAGCGGTATTAAGAGCGAGACCGCCGACGAAATCTATAACAAAAGTACTAGCAACTTTAGCAATACCTCCAGTAACTGCGATTGAGATTAATGAGGCTGCGGCGGCGCCGGCCTGAGCAATGGCGCAACTTTGAAAACGGTTTTGGTTAGTGCCAAAAGTTTTCATGGCAGTAGTATTGATATTGGCATTGGAAAAATATTTGCCAGCGCCAGCAGCGAGAACGGTACCAGAAACAATACTGGCGAGCCCTGGTTCTTGGATAGCAGCGCCAGTAAGTTCGACCTGACCGGCGTTTTCATCTTGGTAGTTTGAACTGTCGACTTTGGAGTAATCAGTGATTGTGACGGTGCGGTTTTCCATGAGACGATTTAAAACGGTATTTATTGCGGAAGACTCGCCTTCACCAACCTGGGTTTTGCTGAAGCTTTCCATAACGCTAACACCGAGTTTGATGGCGGAATAAGTGGCAAGACTGGAGGTGACCAAAGAAATCATATTAGCAACGCGGTACGCTGCGCAATATGTGGCATTGGCGCTTGCTGCGCGGGAGGCTGTTTCGATATAACTTTTAGCACTGGCTTTGGCGACGTCGGTGACTTGGCCAGAAGAGGCGTCGACTTTGCCGGAACTGCCTTTTGAGTCCATTTCGTAGACAGTCTCTTTTATAACATTACCGTTTTCGTCTCTTATGACTTGACCGGTCTCGTCTCTTTTGTCAACTTCATGCTGTTTTGTGACTCCTGCGGTACTATCGTTGGTGTCAAAATGTGGTTCTTGGATTTCACGGTATTTTTGAGCATCAGCGTCGCTGTCATTAGAAGATTTGAAGTCTTTAAGGTTGTTGCGGGTGGCTCCCCATTTTTGCATGAGCCCATTGGTGGACTTGCTGTAAAAATTTGAGCTACGAACTTTAGTTGAACTAGAATAGGCTTTACGAAAATCAGGATTGCTTTTGTATAGTGCTTTCAGTTGATCGGCTTGATAAGTTTCGCCTTTCCAACGAAAGGTTTGATTTCCCGCAGGACCTTCGATTTCGATGCCATTTTTGCTGAAGGTCTCTTTTAAGGAATCAGGAATATTTTTGTAGAGGGAGTTTTCAGAGGCGCTATTACGGAGAAAATAAGATGTGAGAAAAACAGTACGGTTGACGTCGGCGCTATAATTGGCGTTACCGACTTGATTAATTATATTGGATGAGAATTGACCGACGATAGCGGTATTACCGGTCATAGTAAAGAAGATACCTCCACCCATCAAGATGGTGAGTACGAGGGATACGATAGCGTTGCGGGTGCGTTTGCTTTTGAAGCCGCGCTTGTTGAGCTTGGCGGCGGGCTTGCCGCTGCCGGTATAGAGGGGTGCTTCCCCGCTCGAAAGAGCGCGGTTTTCTCCAGCTTTGAGAAGATCTTCGGCAGGCATAGCTTACTTTTCTCCGGGTTTAGTAGTGATAAGTGATTCTTCGGTTTCGGAGGCGATGATACGGATATGGACGTGGTTGGCACCAGCAAAGAAGAGACCTTGACCAACTGGGAAGTTGGCGAGACGCTTTTTCTCCTCGTCGGTGAGTTTGAAGACATCGGAAAGAACGTCAACTGCGGAGGCTGATTGTTTCAAAAGAAGTTGCATGGAGGAGTTGGCGACAATAGCGCGGCCCATTTTGCTACTCATGAAGTCTTCGACGTCCTGGGTGATAGTGGTGAGGCCGAGGTAATATTTTCGAGCGCGTTTCGCAAGGCTGAAGAGGAAGTTGGCGGAGTCGTCGTATTTCATGAGCTGCCAAGCCTCGTCAACGATGAGCATGCGGCGTTTTTGTTCAGCGCGAACAACATTCCAAATATGCGAGAGAATAATATACATGGCGACGGGACGGAGTTCGTCTTCGAGGTCGCGAATATTGAAGACGACCATTTGATTGTTGATGTCGACGTTAGATTGTTGAGAGAAAATGCCGGCAAAAGTACCGCTGGTGTATTTGCGGAGACGTTGAGCAAGGCCTGGTCCGGTGCCACCCATGTGGAGTAGGGTATCATAGAGGTTGATAATAGTAGGAGGAATACTTTGGTGGGTGAGTGGGTCGCTGGTGATGCCGGCGCGAGCGTAAGTATCGATGAGGGCTTGGTCGAGATCAGCTTCTTCGTTCGCGGTGAGGGCGGGAACAACTTGGCCGTTGGCGGCGATTTGGTTGCCGCCGAGCATTAAGCGGAAAAGTCCATGTAGAGTGACAAGATTGGAGCGGAGTGCGTCATTGGCGTCTTCTTTGTCGACGACCTTTGGAAGGTCGAAAGGATTGATGCGAACATCGGAGTTAAGCGAGAGGCGGATGTAGCTGCCGCCGACGGCTTCGGAGAGCTTTTGATACTCGTTTTCGGGGTCGATAATGATGATTTCGGTGCCGACCATCATGGAGCGGACGGCTTCAAGCTTAACGGCAAAGGATTTACCAGCACCAGATTTGGCGAAAACGACCATGTTGGCGTTTTCCAAGGTGAAACGGTCGAAGATGACAAGGCCGCTGTTGTGCATATTGATACCATAGAGGATACCGCTTTCTTGGGTGAGATCGGCGGAAGTGAAAGGAAAGCTGGTAGAGATAGCGCCAGTGTTCATGTTGCGGCGGATTTGGAGTTGGTCGGTACATTCGGGCATGGTACTGTTCATTCCCTGTTCTTGTTGAGAAGTGGCGATCTTACTGAAGATCATTTGTTGACCGAGCATGGTTTCGACTTTGCTTTGAACGAAATTGAGTTCGTCAAGCGAGTCGGCCCACAAGGTAATATAAAGACCAAAACGGAAGAACTTTTCTTCACCTACTTGGAGTTTGTCGCGGAGCTCCTCGGCGTCTTTGATGGCGGCTTCAAGCTCTGGGTCGCGGACCTTTCCTTTTTCGGCGTTGACATTGTAACTAGCTTCGAGCTGGGTAACCTTCTTGCGGAGGTTTTTCATAACGACGGTGGTTTCGACTGGATAAATATACATGGAAACATCCAGGACTTCGTCGATGTTGATGAGAGGAGAAATCCAGCCGGTGAAAAGAGTGCGAGGATAGCCATAAACATAAATCGTGCGGCCGTATTTAGTGCCGAGGCGGAAATAGCTAGAGTGGATTTCGATTGAGCTAGGCGAGATAAGGTCGCGTAGAGTAGTAATCCCCTGCTCAAAAGCGCGCTGAACTTCGGCTTCTTCAGCGGCTTGGGATTGAGCCGCAATTTCAGCGGCGGTAGGTTGGACTTTTTTGGATTTGCGAGCCATTAGCGATCTCCTTTCCGAACATATGTGGTGGCTAGTTTTGAAAAATCAACGAGCGGTTCGCGAACTGCCGTGTCAGGGTTGTTGAAGTTATAATAGAGTTCGCTGAGTTCCTTGGTATTGAGGCGGGCGGACTGGATGCCGATTTGGAAAAGTCCAGACATGACTGAATCAACACGTTTGTTGAGCTCGTCGACGGCTTTGTCGTAATCGTCGCGGCTGATACGGGTGACGTTGGGGGCTTTGTTTTTGCCAAAGGTTTTGAAAAGGTTTTTGGTTTGCTCGACGAGTTTTTCGGCGTCGGCGGAGGAATAATATGGGACAACGATAAAGAAAGCTTTGTCCATGATGTTGGCTTCTTGGGAAAGAATGTCAATGAAGTTGATGTAGTCATCCATAAGCACGCCGAGGAGCATGTTGTCGTTATTGCGGCGCATTTTTATGAGGCGTTCGATGTATGGGCCGATGTCGACACGTTGGGAACGGACAAGGATTTGGACAGTGAAGCTAAGGGAGTTGAGGAAGTTTTGGTAGCTATATTCGACGCCTTCGCGCTCTTGTTCGGACATGAGGTCAAAGTTGATGGATTGGCAAGCAACCACGGCGCGGAAAGAGCCGTCTTTCATAATTACGATACCGTCGCGAAGCTCAGAGATGAGCAAGGTGGATTGGGTAGAGATGGGGTTTTCGGCGACGGAAGGTAGAGCGGGAGCTTGTGCTACAGGTTGGGCAATCGCTGGTTGGCCGGTGTTCGGCATGGTTGGTTGTGCGCCATTTGGCACCATAGATTGGCTGGCGTTTGGGGCGAACTGGGTTGTGGCGGGATTAGGTTGGTTTTGGAATTGAGGTCCGGCGAAAGATTGGGCTTGAATAGGCGCCGTGGGCTGGGCGGGATGAGCGAAATTTTGGCCCACGGGAACGCCTTGATTTTGGGGAGGTAAATTATTTTGGGGGAAATTATTTTGTGGATTCATAAAACTCCTTAATGTAGTGAGACATAGACCTCGTTATCGTTTTCTTGACGGATGCGGTCGGCTTGTTTCTGGAGGGTTTCAACGGAGAGATTGTTAGTGTGGGCGAGTTCAGTCATTTTGCGGAGATTGTCGGGGTTGGTTTCGGGCTGAACGACGACGGAGGATTGCAGGGCGGTGTCATGGGCTTGGTGAGTGATGGGGGTGAGAGTCTGACGAAGCTCAGTCTGAGCAGCGTTGGCGTTAGCGCCGACGTTTGTAGTGGCAAAACCGACGCGCGGCTGGATGGTATGTTCGCCTTGGATGGTTTGGTTCATGGACGCAACAGTGCGGTGTGCTTGTTCGGAATGAGCAATGGCGTTGCGCATTTGGTTGACGATTTCTTCGTGGCGTTCTTCTTGTTCTTTAGTTATGAGGTGGTTGAGACGGTTGGTTTCAGTTTGATCGAACATGTCGTTGGCGCCGACGGCTTCGGCGTAGAATTCGTCGCGCATGGGGCTGCTGGCGCTTTTGATGGCGTAGCCTTCGGTGTCGACAATATTGGCCAAGAAAGAGAGACGATGACCAGCCTCTTCGCTGGTGATATCGCGGGTGCGTGAGGCTTCTTTCTTCTTTGGTGCGGTGATGAGAATGGTGGATTCGCTGAGGCCGGGAATCCAAAAACGCCGATTAGGTTTCGTATAAAAAGAAACTAGTGCAGCGAGATAAGTCTCCATAGGTTGGTCTTTTTTAATTGGGAGAGCGAGAATAATGAAAAAGAGAGCAAAAGGTATAGGGATGATTGAGAGGAGCGGGAAAACCTGAAAAAGCATGACAGCAAGGGTGATTGCGCCCAGGACTATCATGAGGTAGATAAATTGTCGGAAGGTGAATGGTCCGATTAGTTTATCGTCAGCCTCCACGTCTTGCGGTACTTTGTAAGTCGCCATGATATTTATATTGTAGCATAGTTGGGCGGAAAGCAAAATAGAGCCCACCAAAAATTGCACCTCCTTGGAGAGTATAATAGCACAGGTTTTGGAAGATGCAAGTTTTGGCGTTTAATCAACAAAGATAGTCTGAAGGAACTTGATAATTTCGTGGTAGAGTTGTTGGACAAGATCTGCTTCGTAACTGTCACGATGGGTGATGCGGTCTCCAATATCTTTGTGCGATTTGACACCAGTGCCAGGGCGATAGTGGTCGATGATTTCTTGGATGTTGTTGTACTGGGCAGCGAGCACTGAGCAGCTGCCGAGGTAGTCACTGAGGAGGTCACAAACTGAATCGAGGTCAGTATTGCCGTCACAAATATCAAAGATGTTGTCAAGGATATTGCGAACGTCATTCATGCTGGCTTGATGGGCGTTATGGGTGAGATTGCGCTTGAGCGCATTATTGAAGAGGTCGGCTGTGTTGGCGGCAGAAGATTGGTTGGAAGTTTTAGAGCCGGAGTTTTGGGGACCGGAATTCGAGCGACGAGAGCTAGAGTTCGAGTTTTGGCCGCCAGAAGATTGACTGCCAATAGAAACTGGTTCGTCCCAATCTTCGATTCCCTGCTTTTTGCGAACGAGAGCGTTTTTGGTGTTGCGGATACGATCGCGCAATTCCCGGGGATCGTGGGTGTCGAAGATGTCGTTGTCTGGATTGAGCTTGAAGTCGGGATCAATGGTGGGATTAAGGTTTTCTACACCAACGGTTTCGAGAGTGCTAAGCAGGCTGATGAGGGCGTCGTAGGTGCCAGGCTTTTGGCCTTCAAGAACGCCGGAAGAGAGGTTGCGGTCCATCATACCAACGAATTTGCGGGCGACGATTGGGATAAGGCCGTGCTTGAGGAAGTTTTTGCGGTCTTCAAGGGTAATGCTGGCATCGGTACGGTCGATTTTGTTCCAACCGATTTTGGCGTTGCCGTCTTCGTTGAATTTCAGGCTACCATCCTTATTTCTGAGTTGTTCCCAGCGGAGACCGTGAAGCGGGAGACCGTTGACGTTCATGAAAGTCTCGATATCCATATCAGGTATGATGTCTTCGAATTTTTCGTCGCTTTTGCCAAGAGCGCTGCTGATGATGCGTTCCCAAGTGCGAATGGCGTACTCATCGTTTTGGAGGAAGGCGCCAGGTTTGGTGGACTTGGCGACACTATCGAGGTTGCTAATGAGGTATTGACCATAGGTGCGGATGAAACCGTTGTTAGCTTGAGCAGCGAGCATGGCGGTGAAGGCGGAGTTGTGCTCCTTGTAGCGGCTGGAAAGGGTGGCGGTGGAAATTGTACTGTGGTATCTGCGCATGATGCCGTTGTCGTCGATACGCTTGGCCCATTCTTCGTCGTAATCTTCAGGGATATTGACGTGATATTTTTCGCGCAGAACATCTTTTTCCTCGTTGGTGAGACCGCGACCAATCGAGAAAGCGTAGCGCTGAGTGATTGGGTCGCCAATCGTGATGTCGTCGGTGAGGAGCTCTTTCATATAGCCAGCGTCGTCGGCAAAAACTTGCTGGACGACCTTGCCTTTGTCGTCGGTAATATCCATGTAATTGACGCGATGGTATTTGGCTTTTTCGGCATCGCTGAGGCGGTTGTATTGCTCGGCGGTGATTTCTCTTCGGGTGTCTTTGTGAACGGCGATGAATTGTTGCCAGGAGCGGTGCTGTTTGCCGGGTTTGAGATTATAGTTGGCATCTTCGATGGCTTTGCCGTTTTCGTCGGTTTCGAAACCATCGTCGTCGATATGTTCGCAGTCAAACACCATGCCGCGGAAGTGAGGCTTGTTGATGCCAAATTTGTTGGCAATGATGCGGGCTTCGCTGCGGCGGCGTTGCTCAATACGGGCGTTTTCGGAGATGACTTGGCCCATGATGGAGCTCTCGCCAAGGTGGCCGAGGCTACCAGCGGAGCCGCGGATGAGGCGGTTATAAGCTTCGGGATTGTTGTAGCGATTGGTGCTAGCTTCGAGATATTTGCCAAGGAGATAACCTTGGTCACCCTGAGCAATGTTGGCGGCGAGGAATTTTTGGGACATGGCGTGGAGGTAGGCTTGGGCATGTTTTTCGTTGAGTTTATTGGCTTTGATGCCGTCTTCATCAAATTTTCCGCCAAAATGGTCGCCATATTCGGAAATGGTGTTGTTCAAGACATCCTTTGCGGTAGAGGCGCGAGTGTCATAGTAGCTGGAAAGTTTGGCGTTTTCGGTGTAGCGGTTGGCGCGGAGGCGGAATTTTGGACGGCCGGTGACTTTGTCGTAGCCAAGGCTGCCAGAAATGTCGGTTAGAGCGCGATCGGTGGCTTTGTTTTGGCGGGCTTCGGCGGCATGCTTAGTGTCGAGTTCGCGACGAGCTTTTTTGAAGTCAAGGTGACGGCGATAATAGGCGCCGGGGTTTTTTGAATGGAGGATGGCGTTTTGGCGACGTTGTTCGGCGTGTGAGCTGGCCCAGCCAGTGGCGGTTTTGTTGATTGGTGAGCCGATGCGAGCAAGAGCGCCGTTAAGAGAACCGAGGATGGTGCCGGACATTTTCATGAGCGAGAAAGCGAAGAAAATCGGGACAACCTGGACGGCGTAGCCGATGATGGTGCCAAAAGGTGTGGTGGCGGCGATGATGAGGGCGCTACCGAGGAGCTGAGAGGCGCCGACAAGAAAGCTAAACATGGGATAGAAGATGAGCATGCGGCCGAGCAGCTCGCGCCATTTGTTGAACCATTTTTCAGTATTGGGGAGGAGATAGGCGACGAAGGCAAGCGGAGCAATCATGACGAGGAGGGCGACAAGAGCTTGGCGGGCGGCGATGGTGATGAGACCAATGATGACGGCGATAGCGCCGGCGATTAGGACTGGTAAAAGCATAAAGAAATATTGGGCGAGGCCGCCAGTGAAGCCGGCGAAGAGAGCGAGACCGGCGCCGGTAACGATAAAGGTAGCAACGAGTGAGCTCCAAGAATAGTCGGCAGGATTGACGTTGCTAAAGAGTTCGGCCTGGATGCTTTGGCAGAAGTCGATGATGCTGTTGCCGAGAATATTGCTGATGTCGATGAAGAGCGAACAGACGATAAAGCTGAGGTTGACAAGGATGACAGCGATGATGATGCGAGGGAGGACGCGTTTGACGCCGTAATTATTGATGCCCAGGCCGGTGAGCTGGGAATAGATGACGATGAGGATGAAGATAATGAAGACGATGTTGGTAAGGTTGCGCATGTATTGCCAGACGAGATAGACGGGCGAGCCGTCGTCGGTAGAGATAGTGTCGATTTCGAAGAATTCGTGGAGGATGCCGGTGATGTCGTCGATGAGCGAGCCAAGAAAAGTGGTGGCGGGACAGACAATCCAAAAGAGCTGGCCGGATTGTTCAGCACAGATACTTTTTTCTTCCTCTTCGTCCTCCTCTTCGTTTTCGCCGTCGGTTGTTTCCCTGTTATCTTCGGTATTCGGCTGGTTGGAATCGGGTTGGTTGTCGGGGTTGCTCGAATCCGTAGAGGTTGAAGAGTCTGATGTGTTAGTGTCGTCGAAGAATGGGATAGCAGAGGCGGGGGTAGCAGAAAGGATAGTGAAAAGAGGCGCCAAAAACAGAGTCAGCGCAAGAAAGATAGTCGTGAGTTTTTGCTTAAACTTGTTCATATAGGACATCCCAATAGAGGCCCAAAAAGGGCTATACCTTAATTATAGCACACATAAGCGTAATAGTCAAGAGAAAAATGGGATTTTCGGAGGTTTTTGGGGTTTTGAGGCGGAATTCGGTGTTTAGTGGGTGGATTTTAGGAATTTTTGACAATTAAAGTGAAGAAAATGTGATAAGATGGAGATATGAAGGGTAAGATTTTGGTGTTTTTGGGGGTGATGATGATAGGTTTGGCGAGTCTTGTGCCGACGCCGGCGGCAGCGTTGGGGGGTGAAAAGTGTGGGGCGCCGACTTTTTTGGGGTTTAAGGCTTGGTATGAGGGATTGTGTAACGATAGCGGTGAGATTGAGCAGCCAGCGAAGGGCGATGAGGCGGATTTGGCGGCGTTTGTCTGGACGATTGTACTCAACATTGTGTTCGATGTTTCCCTGGCGATTGGGTATATTGCGGTAGGGTTCGTGATTTATGGTGGATATTTATATATTATGGCGCAAGGTGACCCGGGAAAAGTGGCGAAAGGCAAGAAAACGTTGACTTCGGCGGTGATTGGGACGGTGATTGCACTGGCGGCGACGGTGATTGTAAACACGATAACGGTGGCGCTAGGAATAAATATCGCGGGGGGTTGGAATCAAGGTGACTTCAATGCGAAGAGAGTAAGCGATGCGTTTGCTTGGGCGTACGCGATGGCGGGGATCGTGGCAGTGGCCTTCATCGTGAAAAGCGGGGCGGAATATCTCTTGTCGCAGGGTGATCCGGGGCGCGTGCAAAAGGCGACGCGGGGGATTATTTATGCGGTGATTGGTCTCGTCGTGGTGATCCTCGCGGCGGTGATTACAAATTTCGTAGTAGGTTCAGTAGGAGAAGCATTATGATGAAAAAAATTGGGGTAATCTTAGCAATTATAACGATGTTGGGGGTTTGCGGTCCGGCTACTGACGTGAAGGCGGCGGGTGAGGTTGTATCAGGAAATAAAAGTTTGTGTGATCCGGATTCGGGGGTGAGCGACGAGCTGAAGAAACAAGCAGGGTGTGATTTGACGAAGAATGATACGGCGCCATCGGTGATTCAATCACTCATTGAGGTGGCGATTGGAATTGTGGGGATTGGTGCGGTGGCGGTGATGATTTATGGCGGCTTTACGTATACGAAGAGCGCGGGGGATCCTTCGAAGGCGAAGAAAGCGCGTGATATCTTGATCTATGGGGCGGTAGGGTTGGTTGTGGCGATTCTGGCGTTTGCGATCGTGCACTTTGTGAATATAAGCGTAATGGGATAGAGATTTTTGGAATAGTTCTGGACTTTTTGGCAGACGTGCGTTAAAATGAGTTTAACTATAATGTAATCGAAAATATTGAAAGGGATAACATGAAAAAACTTATGTTAAACGTGGTTGCTGCAGCTTTGACTATTGTTGGTCTAGGTGGAATCGCGTCGATGTCGCCGGCATATGCAGTGATTTGTCCAAATGGTCAAGAGAACGGTGGGACTTTTGACCAATGTGGCGAATATGAGCAGAATGCGACGAAGGGCAATGATCTCTTTAATACTTTGAACGTTATCTTGAACGTGGTGATCGGCGTGATTGGCTTTATCGCGGTGGCGATGATTGTGATGGGTGGTATTAGCTTTGCAACTTCGCAAGGTGATACTTCGAAAGTGGCAAAAGCGCGCAATACTATTCTCTACGGTGTGGTTGGTCTCGTGGTGGCGATTTTGGCATTTGCGATTGTCAACTTCGTCTTGGCTAACGTGTTTGGTAACTAAGTAGAAGAGGTTGCTAATAGATGAAAGTGAAGAGTATTGTCTTGGCTGGAGTGGTAGCGATGATGAGCGTGCTGGGGGTTGGCGCGGGAAATGCGTCAGCGGCGGTGAGTTGTCCAGCTGGTTCAGCGAGAGGAGAGGGGGCTTCAGCTAGTACTTATGCGGAATGCAACATCGAGATGGACGGTCAGCCAGATCTTTGGGATACTGTGCAAACGATCTTAAACGTGATTGTGGGGTGTGTTGGCATCGTGGCGGTGGCCGTGATTATCCTGGGCGGTGTGACTTTTGTGACTTCACAGGGTGATGCCGGTAAGGTTGCCAAGGCAAAAAATACGATTATTTACGGGATTGTTGGTTTGATCGTGGCAATTCTGGCATTTGCAGTGGTGAACTTTATTCTCACTAGTGTGTTCTAGGAGGGTGATTTAGAGAAAAACAGACTGGTTCCCTGGTCTGTTTTTTGTTTCTGTTTCTGGTTTGATATAAGATATATTCTTTTGACTAACGTTGCTGGCTTTAGGCTTTTATATCCCAAAAAGCCTAAAGCCAGCAACGTAGTCATAGTCATAGTTTCTTCGTCAAACAGAAACAGAAACCTAGAAATCGGAAGTTGGACTTGCGTGGACCGTAAAGCCATACCAACGATCATCATGATGTGACGAAAAAACATTAGTTTGACCTAAAAAGACAAGGTAAGTATAATACCTAGATTGGTAGGCCGTACTACTCCAGTCATAGCTGCTAAGCTCTGAGTACCGCAAAGAACCAGCAATCATATCTATGCGCCCGCCACGAGTTAGATATATAGGAAATTTGGAGAGTTTTGGGGTGTGGTTGGTTGTGGAATAAAAACAGGGCAAAAAGCGGAGTATTAATACTCCGCTTGGATGACATTCTTACAAGAGATGTCATAATCCACTAGATGAAGACTTAGCTGGGAAAACTTGCGAAGAATTCTTCAAAGTTTTCGAGAGAAGCAAGTAATGCTTTGGAGACTTCGCTGGCCTTTTTGAAATCGAGCCGAAGGTTGCGTGGGTCGTTGACTGTGTACTCTCTGATCCATTCCCTATTGCTGGAGAAATACTTGGGCTGTGCAGCTAGTTTGAAACTAGCGTGCTGAGAGTTAAGCTGATCCATATCGACATTTTTAAGAACACCGTATTTTTTGACGAGGAACTTACTGTGGAGATCATTTGATGGGAATAGTTTGATCAGGGTGAGTGGGCGATTGAGCCCGAGTAGCGGTAGGCCGTTAAGAATGGTGTTAAGTTTGAGTGGGTCGCAGTAGAGGCTTTCGTAAACTATGAACTTCTTGGTAAACAATACTTCTTGCAATGTGTTAAGAACGCACATCTTAAACTCTGCATCAAGTTCTTCCGGCAGACCATCGATAAATAATTTGGTCGGGAGATTGCGCTCGGCAATAAATGCGTGCAAGATTTCATCGTGGGAAAGTAGGATTTGGTCGTGATATGGCGCTTCGTTAATGATCGTGCGCGCTAGAGTTGTTTTTCCGCTGGATGATGGTCCACAAATTAGTACCAGACCGTTTTCGATTTTGATTGTTTTCTTCATTTTTTACCCCCTGTGGATATGAATTTTGAAAGTTCTTGTGTGACATTTGTGGTTATATCATGAAGCGTTTGAAATGTAAATAGGAGAAAGGTTAGAACAAAAAATAACCTTTTGAGGTTAATTTAGGGTCTTAAAAATTGTTTGGTCAGGGTGATCGGATTTGAACCGACGACCTCGCAGTCCCGAACCGCGCGCGCTACCAGCTGCGCCACACCCTGACGGTGTATATTTCGTCCGAGAAGAGAAGCGTAGCAAGGCGCTAGCATTGTTGGCTTGATGTTGCTGTGTTCTGATCGGGGACTTGGTGCCCGAGACTGGACTTGAACCAGCACGCCTCGCGGCATATGCTCCTAAGGCATACGTGTATACCAATTTCACCACTCGGGCCTGTCTGTATTTTAACAAGAGAGAGTTTAAAAATCAAGGGGTCAAGGTTTCGCTCGAGATTTCCGTTCTTTTGAAACCAAGAATCGCCCGAGGGCGATTCTTGGCTGTGTGAGCAAATTTCAAATGTCAGGTGATGGTGATTTTGCGAGGAGCTTCGACTTTTTCTTTCTCGAAGGTGATTGTCAGAACGCCGTCCTTGAGTTCGGCTTTGACAGTTCCTTCCTCCTCCTTAACCTGAACAGGTAGGGCGATAGTACGGGAAAATTCGCCCCAGTAACATTCTTGAATATGCCAGGCGGTAGTGTTTTCATCTTCGCCGCCGCTTAGAATGCCAGAAATGGTCAAAATGTTGTCGGAAATTGCCACGTTCAAATCGGATTTGGAAATACCGGCTGTGCGGGCTTTAACCACGAGCTTATCGGTTGTTTCATAAACATCGACTGCGAGTTGACCTGGAAAGTCGTCTGCAGTATCCCACCCATCATCTCCCCCGTCTGATGGTTCATCAACGTTGAGGGCAGCTTTGTCATTCCGCTCGAGTGTCGAATTCGGTTCGTCTCCGAGGAAAGCGGCTGCTAGTTCATCTTCCATCAGCATGTCGTCGCTATTAGTACGAGCCATTGCTTGAATTACCTCCGTTATATTGTTATGCTTTATTATAAAGGCTTTTTCGTGTAAAATCAATAGTAATTATGGGTTTTGATGTAAAAAATACAACAAAAGTTGGGCTGCTCGACTTATTTTGTCCGCATATCTGTCGGGGTTGTGGAGCTTTAGGGTCGGTATTTTGCGAGTGTTGTAAAAAATACATGCTGGAGCGACAACAGAATGTTTGCCCTATCTGTAAGCAAAAGGTTGAAAAAGGCGAAGAAAAATGTCGAGAGTGTGAAATTCCCTTCCGAAGATTTTATGTGGGAAGCTATCGAGAAGGGGCGCTCGCGAAAATGATTCGGGAGTATAAATATCAGTCGGTGCGAGCGATTGAACAAGTTTTACTAGAGCTGCTTTTCAAGGCGGTGCCGGAGGATTTAGGGGTGGAGGCGGAAAGAATTGTCGTGGTGCCTTTGCCGACGATTGGTAAGCATGTTCGACAAAGAGGGCTGGATCACACGAAGATTTTGGCGAAGAAATTAGCAAAAAGGCGAGGCTGGCAATGTGAGATGGTCTTGGAGCGGGCGGCGGATACGGTGCAGGTGGGGACTTCGGCGGCGGAACGTGCGAAACAAGCTGAGCAGGCTTATAGGGTGGCGAGAAAAATTGATGTGGAGAAAACTTATTTGTTGCTAGATGATGTATGGACGACGGGAGCGTCGATGCTGGCAGCAGCGAAAACTATGCAGGAAGCAGGGGTGGAGAATTTGGTTGGAGTGATTCTCGCGACTGGAAAACCGCTAGAAGAATAGCCCTGGGCGAAATTTTGGTTAGGATTCTGGATGAAATTCTAGTCAGCAAAAAGCCTATCGTGCGATAGGCTTAAACTTAGAGGTCTGGTCTATTATTCGGCGGGAGCTTCGGGGACGGTGACGCTGCCAATAGCGTTGAGGACGAAGTTGACGATAGCGAAGGCGAGGATTGCGATGACGAGACCGATGATAGCGTAGAGGATGGTATTTTTCGCGTCGGTGATTTTTTTATTGTCGCCGCCGGACAAGATGTAGCGGAGGCCACCCCAGATGAGCATGATAACGGAGATAGCGCCAACGATGTAGAGGGCGACGTTGGTGAGCTGAGTGAAGACGCCGTCGGCGCCAATTAATTCGGCGGGCATGTCATCCGCACGGGCGGCTTCGGCCCCTTCGCGAACGGTTAAGGCCATGGCCTTACCAGCGCAAAGTGTAACGGTGGCGCAGACGCCAGTGAACATTTGTAGAGCAACTTTTGCTAGTTTTTTCATTATAAATCTCGCAGTTATTATAATTCCCTATTTGGTCTATTATAGCATATATTTCTGCGATTTGTAGTTTTTGGCTTGATGGTTTGGAGTTTATGATATTTGGTGATGCTTTTGGCGTGAACCGTAAAGCCGGCCCAACGTTCGAACTCGCCTGACGGGATAATATTGGTTTCATTGAAGTATAGATCATATAGATATGAAGTAGAAAAATGAACAGTACTAGACCAGTAGCCAGCTACATCACCGGCATGCCTAAGCGCTCCTAAAAATACATAAACTATCCCGCCACGAGTTAGATATATAGAGTATTTGGAGAGTTTTTGGATTTGAACTTGTAACGCCGTTACAAGTTGACCCAGCTTTTGTCTCTATTAAAATTGAAAGTCTCTGGGTTAGTAAAGGTTTTTGTTATGTTTTTAGATATGATTTGTACTATATAAACATCTATGGATATTCTATATATCTAACTCGTGGCGGGCTCGTGTCTATGCCTACTGGCTCTTTGAGGGGCGCGGGCGACGATGGCAACTACTGGGGAGTCAGCGCCTACCCGTCGGAGCTCTATGCGTACAACCTCAATTTCAATAGCGCTATCGTCTACCCGTCGTACCTCAGCAATCGTTGGTACGGCTTTACGGTCCAAGCCGAAAACTCTCCAAATACTCTATATATCTAACTCGTGGCGGGGTAGTATTGATAGCGACTGGGTCATTGAGAGGCGCGAATATCGATGCTGATTATTGGCTGGGTACAGCCGATAGTTTAGCGACGTCAGCATACTATGCCTATTTTGGCACGGTTAATATTCATACGTCGAATGATCGGATTCGGTATTATGGCTTTACGGGGCGGAGGCCGAGAGCGAAGATGATGACGCTGGCGATGAGACCGAGGATGTTGAGGGCAAGGTTGATATTAGTGAGGGCGAGGAGCTCGGCATACCAAGCGGTCGATTCGCCGACGAGATAGTTGCCGTAGGTGCGAGAGAAGGTTTTGCTGCTTGAATCTTCGGGGTCGGACTCGAGGAGCATGATGCTAGAAGCGGAGCTGTTCATGTCGTTTTCGAGGGCGGTGAGGTTGATTTCTGGTTGGAGGGCGATGCGGACAGAGAAAGTGAAGGCACCGGCGAGACCGACAAGGATAAAAATGAAGCGAGAAAGTTGCGCGAGAGGGTTTGAAATGGGGTTGGCTTTGGCGGTTTTTGGTGCTTTTGGCATGAGGTTCTCCTTATGTTTATTTAAGTATAGCATATGCATGCGGGATTGTTAATATTGTCCATATAAATTGGTATATCGGATAGTTTATCTGATATAATTGGTTTAATGTAACATGAGGATGTTATGGAAGCCAAAGACATAAAGAGCATTCATAAAGCTATCAATGACAATATTGAAGCGATAAAGTCGCTTTTTGATAGTGCAAAGGTTATGCAGAATTCTATCCCGTAGCTAACAAATGATGAAGACCGTGAAACAATGAAAACGCAGTTTAAGAGTGTGGCTGAAGCGATCAATCGTTTAATGGAGAGTACAACTAGGCTATTTGAATTACTTGAAAGTGCAGAAGGTGACTAGTAGATGAATAAAGATCCTCAGCGCATAACTGAGGGTGGGCAAAATGACAGTCTTCACATGCTAAGTGATGATGCGTTTCAGAAATTACAGAAGTAGGCTAACACAAAGACAAAAAGAACTAAGGATGATTGGCGTTCGCTTTTTGCGCTGATAATATTGAGCGGACATTTTTTGTTGATAGGCGCAATTGTGCTTACTTAGATTTCGGGTCGAGATGTGGATTCGGTGATAAAAATATTAAGTGCAGTTGGATCTCTGTTGGGTTCCTCGCTGGGGTTTGTTATAGGGTATTATTATAAGGATAGAAGTAAGTAGTGCTGGCGGAGGGTGGGAGAAAAGTAATTTCGCTACGCTCGATAACGAACTCGAGTTCGAATTCCCTACTCTTCTGACGAAGAGTATAAAAATAACCATGCTGGCGCATAGTAATTTTTATACTCCTGGCGGAGGGTGGGAGATTCGAACTCCCGCTCCAGGTCTCCCCAGACTAACGATTTAGCAAACCGTCCCCTTCAGCCACTTGGGTAACCCTCCAATGGGATAATTATAGCATACTTTGGCGAAAAGCGATAATAACTCGGGTGAGATTTGAAAAACAATGTAAACATGAAGCTTTGGCGAAGTGTGATATAATAATTATATGGCAGGGACAATAACTTGGGAAGCGGAAGAATATATTGTACGCGATAAAACAAGAGGGTGGTATATTGGTTTGGTAGCAGCGGGGCTGGTCCTTGTCGGGCTGGCGGTTTTGTTGCAGGCTTGGACCTTTTTGTTGGTGGTTGTTTTGAGCGTGGTGGCGCTTTTGATTTATGCGATGCGACCGCCGCGGTTAATAAAATATACCCTCGATAATGATGGTTTGACTGAGGGGCAGACGAAACATAGTTTTGCGGAATTTAAGGCGTTTGGGATTATGAATGAGAATGGGCATTTTTCGATCGTGCTGACGCCACGGAAGCGATTTTCGCCGCGGATGCGAGTGTTCTTCCCTGAGACGCAGGGTGAGGAGATTGTCGATGCGTTTGGGCGACGATTGCCGATGGAAAATGTGGAGCTTGACTTGTTGGATAAACTAATAAAGTTCTTGCGGATTTAGAAAAGTTGCTGTATAATGGGGGTTATATACAGTCATGTAATAATAGGTAAAACATTAAAAGAAGGTGGGAAACCGATATGAACCAAAATCGTAACAAAGACAACGATCTGCAGCGGGCAATCGATGAAATCACTCAGAAGGGTGGTTCCAACGGTCCGAAGCCGGCTGCTCAGGCTGCGGCTCCAATGATGCCAGCTGCGCAAAGTACAATGAAATTGCCAACTGCTCCAGTTCAGCCGATGGCTATGCCGTCAGCTGCGGCAGCAATGGGTGGATTTGGTCGTGCGATGGGTTACGGTGCTGATATTTCGAAAGTAAAGGAAGCGGCTTTGAAGGAACTCTTCCCGATTATGGACCGGGTTGAGGTTGAGCCGGAGAAGCGTTTCTTGCTCTATCAGGAAATGTTGAACTCGATGCGTGACAAGGCAGTGATTGCGCCAGCTTATGAAGCAGCTCGTCAGATTCGTGATGATAAGATTCGGGCTGATTCCCTGCTTTATCTCATCAATTCGATTGACGAAATGAGCCTCTAAAGAGAATCTTGATAAATTCCAAAAGTCTCTCCGTGAGGGGAGATTTTTGGTTGGGTGGTGGATAGGATGATGGGGGTGGAATGATGAGAATCGGGGTTGGTAATAGTCGTGATGAGTAGGTTTGTGGGTTGGAAACGAAAAATAGACCAGTATAACTAACACTGGTCTATTGGGCAATTTTCTAACAAAAATTGCTTTGAGGGTTTAATGGTTTTTGTTTTTTGCTTTTTTGGTTTTTTGGCAAGTTGCTGCACATAGTCTTCGGTAACTATCGGTTTGCGATTCGGGCGGAGGAGTGTGCACTTGTCGGCAATAAGGACTGAGCCTTTAACTTTGATATTCTCGAGAACGAGCGTGTCGGGGGCGTCTGGGTCAGGAAGATAGCAAATCATCATCCCGGCGCGAAGATGCCCTTTTTTAGTCGTTCGAGGGTTTAAAATTAGGTTGCCGTTTTCGTCCTCTTGGCAGGCGTAATAGTCTTGGAATTTTCTAAATGTTCTTCTGAATTCGGTTAGGAAGAGTGTTGTGGAGCTAGTGACACACGCAATGGTACCTATTTTACCTAGACTAGACACGATTTCCCACGAGATGACATAGACGAAAAGCAAGACAATAGAGAGAAGAAACCAAAGTGTTTTTGGTAAAAGCCGTTTAAAACCATATTCCCTGATGAGATAATTTTCGTAAAGATCGAAATACATAATAATCCCCCTTTGTATTTTTGTACTATATTATATAGAAATTTTACTAAATGTCAAGTGTCTGGGGTAGTTTTTGGGATTGGCGGGGCGCTCGTTCTTTTTGAGGGCTGTTTCGGGATGAGAATTGGAGTTATAATAGGTAGGTGTATGAATGTGTATATTTTGGGAGTGCCGACGTCAGGCAAGAGTACACTCGCGAGAATGTTGAAGACGGAAAAACCAGAATTCAACGTTATATCTTTTGAAGCAGTGCGGAATGGATTTCTTCGGGTACAGCCAGGGCTAGATATGGGAAATCGCGAGAGTGTAGCTAGACGAGAAGTTTTGCCGAAGTTTATAGTGGAATTTGCGGATTGGAATGCGAACATGACGGGAAATCCGACGTTAGTGGAGGGGAGTTTTGCGCGGGTGGAGGAGGTGATGCGTCTCGTACGAAAAAATGACACGGTGATTTGTTTAGGCTACGGAGAGAAATCGCTGGAGGAAATTGCTCGGCAAGCAATTCGAGAGGCTGGGCCGAAAAGTTATTTGTATGGTCGGACGGAAGAGGAGTTTATAGAACATTTTTATGATTTGGCGGAGGATGATAGGTCGAATCGGGAGTTTTGTCGGGAGAATATGGTTCCCTATTTTGGAACGGTTGAGAATCGGGAGGCGACTCTTAAGGAAGCGGTTGAACTTGTAAAGGCTTTACAAGTTCGATGAGGTTTTATCTCTGTAAAAAACTCGTGGCGGGTATATTGGTTTGACTTATGGTTCGATGAGAAATGTGGGTTATGGTGGCTATAATTGGACCAGCACTGCTTATCCGTCTTCTAATCAATATATTTATTATACTAATTTTAGTAATGATTATGTCTATCCGTCGGCCTATTATAATCGTTTTTATGGCTTTACGGACCGTAAAGCCGTACCAACGATTGTCGTCGTGCGACGGGAAGACGTTAGCGCTATTGAAATTGAGGTAGTACGCATAGAGCTCCGACGGGTAGGCGCTGACTCCCCAGTAGTCGCCACCGTCGCACGCGACCCTCAAAGAGCCAGTAGCCATATTCACGTACCCGCCACGAGTTAGATATATAGAAGATTGGGAGAAGTTTAATAAAAATAACCCTCGATACGAGGGCTATTCGTCGTCTAAAGAAAGACAGAAGAAGGTATGTTGAACGTAAGGATCGAGTTTTTGAGTTGTGTTTAGCATGATAATACCCCCTTTTTCGTAAAAACTCTGGGGGATATTGTATGGGGAAAGCTTTAGGATGTCAAGGGGGAGTCTGATAATGATGATTGATTTCATTATGGTAAAGTAAGTAGCCCCTAGGCGGGGCTACTTTTCGGAAATTGGGTTTGGATTTTAATACATGCCGCCCATATCAGGAGTAGCAGAAGCTTGCTTTTCTGGGATGTCGACGATGAGTGCACCCATGGTGATGGCGGTGGCGGCGATACTGGTCGCGCTTTGGACGGCTTCTTTCGTCACTTTGGCGGGATCGATGACGCCAGATTTCTTCAGATCGACGAGACCTTTTTCTGGTTCCATGACGTTGATTCCCTGACCAGCCTTAGCTTTTTCTACTTCGGCGAGAAGAGCCTGGGAGTTTAAGCCAGCATTTTCCATGATGTGAATAAACGGTGCGGTGAGGGCTTTTTTGACGATTTTAGCGCCATCATTATCGGCTTTGAGGTTAGCTGCAAGATTGACAAGAGTGACACCACCACCAGTAACGATACCTTCGACAAGGGCGGCCTTAGTAGCGGCGACGGCGTCGTCGACACGGAATTTCTTTTCGTCGATTTCAGCTTCGGAAGCACCACCAACTTTAATAATGGCGACCTTGCCGAGCAGGGCGGCAGCGCGTTTCTCGAGTTCGCTGCGCTCGTAGTCGGATTTGGCGAGTTTGGTCTGGCTTTGAATGAGCTCGATACGGGCAGTAACGGCTTTTTTATCGCCAGTACCTTTGATAATGGTGGTTTCGTCTTTGGTGGCGATGACTTTACCACATGAACCAAGTACTTCCATGCCAACTTCTTCGAGTTTCATGCCGCGGTCGCTAGAGACGACTGTAGCGTCGGTCAAGATAGCGATGTCTTCCATGATTTCTTTGCGACGGTCGCCGAAAGACGGAGCCTTGAGAACGAGAGTGTTGAAGACACCTTTGAGCTTGTTGAGGACGAGAACGGAGAGCGCTTCGCCTTCGACTTCTTCGGCGATAATGACGAGATCTTTCTTTCCAGCCTGAGCGCATTGCTCAAGGATGGGGAGGAGTTCCTGGGCGCTGCTGATCTTTTTGTCAGTAATGAGGACGAGTGGTTTCTCGAAAACGGCTTCTTGGCGATTGGTGTCGGTAATGAAGAAAGGAGAAGAAAAGCCTTTGTCATAGGTGAAGCCTTCGACGATTTCTTGTTCCATTTCGAGACCTTGACCCTGTTCGACTGTTACGACGCCGTCTTTGCCGATTTTGCTGATAACGTCGGCGATGAGTTGACCGATTTCGGCGTCGCCAGCGGAAATTGAGGCGACTTCGGCGACTTTTTTGTCGTCGCCAGCGATTTTTTCGGCGGATTTTTCAATGCCTTTGATGATTTCGGCGCCAGCGGCTTCGATCCCCTTGCGGAGTTCCATGGGGTTCACGCCAGCGGCGATGAGCTTGTTGGCTTCGCTGAGGATGTTATAAGTTAGAACGGTAACAGTTGTCGTACCATCGCCGGCGACTTTGTTAAGTTTTTCGGCGGCGGATTTGATCAATTTAGCGCCGATTTGCTCGCCGAGGTTGTCTTCGGTTGAGCCGAGGTCGACGGCTTCAGCGACGGTGACGCCGTCATGGGTGATGGTGGGGGCGCCGTAGGACTTTTCGATCACGACGTTTTGACCTTTGGGGCCGAAAGTGACTTTCACAGCGTCATAAAGTTGTTTGGCGCCGCTCAAAACTTTGTCGCGGGCTTCGTTGGTGTAGAAAATTTTTTTGGCCATTTATAATTCCTTGATTAATTCAGTTGAACTGTTTTTCAACCTAAGCTTTGCGGAATCGGGAGTTTCGCGCTAGGATTCCCCTTTCGATTTTCCCGAAGGGCGCAAAAGTTCCGTGGGCGTAACCACGCTGACTTTTGCTAAAATCGAAAGAGAAATCTTAGGCTCAACTCTTTTATATTCCGCAAAGTTTAGGCTGAAAAACTAGTGGAACTGATCTAGTAAACGATGATAAAGGACGAAATTACTGGGGTAATTTTGGAGTGAACTTGTAACGGCGTTACAAGTTCGATCTTGGATGTGGTTTAGATTGTCGCCAGGACGTCTTCTTCTTTGACGATGATGTAGTCGGTGTCGTCGAGTTTGATGTCGGTGGTGGAATAGTTTTTGTAGACGATTTTGTCGCCTTTTTTGACGACTTTGACATCGGGACCAACGGATTCGACGACGGCGTAGGCTGGTTTTTCTTTGGCTTCACCGAGGAGGATGCCAGATTTAGTTTGGGTGACCTCTTCCTCTTTTTTGGCGACGATGCGGTCAGATAATGGTTTTAGTTGCATAATTAACTCTTTAACTCCTTTCGTAACTCTAATATAACACACAAAATTAGCACTTGCAATAGTTGAGTGCCAGAAAAGAAAAAGACACCTAAACGGTGTCTTGAGATTTTGCTATATGATAAGAATTGGCTGCTTTGATGAAAGCGGTAAAGATACTATCCATGACTGGGTCGGTTTGATAGAGCGATTCGGGGTGAAAGCGGGTACCGAGATAGAAGTCTCGCGAAGGATCTTCAATCACTTCGGCATTGCCGTCGCTGTCGATTGATGAAATCTTCAATTTGGAACAAGACACGATGGCTTTGGAATGACGCGAATTGACGACGTATACTAATTTACCGATGATGCGATGAAAAAGTGTATCAGGTATGACACTGGCTGAATGAACGTAATCTTGGTGCGGAATATTGTGTACGCATGGGTCGACATTGGCTATTTCAATAGTGTCGATACTGGCCATGACGGTTTGCCCAGAACAGAAACCGAGGGCGGGAATATTTTTGCGATGAGCAAAAAGAGCAGCTTCGTTTTCAAAATCAGTGATTTTCTGACCACCTTGGAAAATGAGGCCGTCGCAACGCATGATTTGGGCTTCTAAGATTTTGCGTTCGTGCGACGTTAAACAGTTGAAGGTTGAGGCATTGGGTTGTCTAGGACGCTGGTTGTGAGGTAGAGCGATGCTGGTAGGTAGAGCGTCGTAGTCGATGACAGCCTGTAAGACTTCTTGGCGAATCATACAAGATATATTATGTGGGTTGACGTTTTCTGTAGTGTACTTGCAAATTATCCCGATGACGGGACGGTCTGACGTTTTCATGGATAAATTCCCCCTTTTTTTGGTAATGTACGCTAAGTAGCGTTTTGATTATAGATGGTAATGGTGGTATGGTCAAGGATAAGCGAGATGGGGTTGGGGTGACTGAGCTGGGTAACTTTTGGAGTTAGTGGAATTAGGAAGGGTGATTGGCGAGGTAGCTAACGGCTTGGTAGACGAAATCGTTGATGGCGGAAAGATTGGGCTGCCAGACGACGGTTTGATGGGCGACCTGCTTTTTGGCGGTAGGGTGACAGCTCCAAGGGATGTGACTGGGCATAATGTTGAGCAAGGCGGGAGATTCGGCGATGTTGTGTGGGCTGTCGTCGATGAGGATGGTGGTTTCGGGGTTGAGAGGTTTCCTTAGAGCTTTGCTGTGGTCAATAATGTTGACTTGAATGTCGTCAGTGGTGAGGCCAGGGATGGCCTGGAGGAGTTGGCTGATTTTGAGATCGGCGATGGCTTGGGAAAAACAGTTGCTGTTGATTTTGACTTTGGCGCCGAGTGATTCCGGACGAAGGAGATCGATGATGCCAGGATGGAAGTCGATATTGCGGAAAATGTCAGCGTTGGCGAAAGATTTGATGATGTAATCCTGGTCGGCTTTAGTAAGCTCGGGATTGTCGGGGATGCGAAAAATCGCGTAGCAGATGTCGGGGTCGAGGCCGCGTTTTAGAGCGATGCGCCGGGTGAGATCCCAGAGAATATCGTCGACGTCGTAGACGATGAGCGGGGTGGTTTGGTGGCTTGCTTGGAAATTTTGGGTAAATTGACGGAAAATAGTTTCATCCATAAGCTTATTATAATATATGGTTCGTTAGATTTGGAAAAGAATCGGAGTGGCGAAGAGTTGTAATTGTGATTTTTGGGGTATAATAGAGGTATGAATATGCAGAGTATCAAGGGAAAAATTCAGAGATTGCCAGGATATAATCAGGTGGTTTTGCCGTGGCACTGGTTACAGGCGGCGGTTAGTTCCCTGCGCTACAGGATTCCGGCGAAGAAATTGCGGGTGATTGCGGTGACGGGGACGAATGGTAAAACGACGACGAGTTTCATGATTTGGAAAATGTTGAATGAGGCGGGACATAAGACGGGGTTGCTTTCGACGGTGGGGTGGAGTGAAGATGGTGAGGAACTGCATAAGCAGTTTGAACATATGACGACAGAGCGGGTGGGCGTCTTGAACCGGAGGATGAAGCTGGCGGCGAAGGCGGGGGCAGAGTTTTTGGTGCTTGAGGTGACATCGCATGCTTTGGCGCAATATCGGATTATGGGAGTGCCGATTGAGATTGCGGTGTTTACGAATTTGACGCATGACCATTTAGATTATCATAAAACGATGGCGAAGTACCGCAAGGCGAAGCTGAAATTGTTTAAGAAGGCGAAAAATGGCGTGGTGAATGCGGATGATGAGAGTGGCGAGATGTTCGCGAAGGAAGTGACGCGGGAGCGTATGGTGTCGCTTAAGATTTCGTGGCGGGAGTATGAGAAAGTGGGGGAGGTGATTCGGTATGGGGTGGAGAAGGGTGATCTTAGGGCAACGGATGTGGAGCTGCGGCCGGATGGAGTAGAATATCTTTGTCGAGATTTGCGTGAGCGAAAGGATGAAGAGGGGGAGACGGAAGTTGATAAACTGAAGATTAGAACGCAGATCCCGGGAGAGTTTAATGTGTATAATTCCCTGGCGACGGTGGGCGTGGGAAAACTTGTGGGTCTCGCGGATGAGGAGATTCAGGATGGGATTTTGGCACTTTCGGCGGTTGAGGGACGGATGACGAGAGTGCGGGAAGGGCAAGATTTTGAGGTGATTATTGATTATGCTCATGCTCCGGACGCTCTTCAGAAGGTTTTTCGAAGCTTGTCTTTTTCGCGAACTTCTTTGTCAGAGCCTGCAGGTGCTCTTTCGCAGGACGCTAAGTCCAGCTCAGTCCGCTCCTCGACTCTTCCTCGAATTTCATCGAAAAATACGGCGCTTCGAGCGAAGCACAGGGCAGATAGAGTGGAAAACAAGCCGAGGATTATTTCGGTGCATGGTGGTGCTGGGCAGCGGGATCATTCGACTCGGGCAGAGCGGGGGGAGATTTTGGGGAAAAATAGTGATATTGTGATTATTACGGAGGACGATTCGCGCGATGAGGATCCGAAGGAAATTGCGGAAATGTTTGTCGAGGGGGCGAAGCGGGCTGGGAAAGTGTTGGGGGATGATTTGATCGTGGAGTTGGATCGTGAGAAAGCTATCAAGAAAGCGATAAGGATGGCAGAGACGGGAGATGTGTTATTAATCCTGGGTAAGGGCCACGAAAAAACGATTTTGCGAAATGATGGGGCGCACGATTTTGAAGATATCAAGGTTGCGCAGAAAGCGCTAAGGGAGCTGAAGAAGAAATAGCTTAAGCGTAGTTTAGGCGTCTTTCGGGATGTAGCTGGCGATGCCTTCGGCGATAACGCTGGGGGAGAGATTGAGCGAGGTGGCGATGGCGGCGGCGCAGGCCATATAGGAAACGATAGGCTCGCCGGTCAAGAAGCTGGCGACAGTGAAAACGCGGGTGCCGAAAGCGAGATTCGCTTCAGTCCCCTTGCGGTAGAGCTTCGAATGGTCAACGCGGATGTCGGAATCGGAAGAGGCGCCATAGGTCAGGGTTTCGTTTTTGCCACGGAATTTGGCAAAGTCGGGGTAGTGCGTGTCATCGCGGTTCAAGACGACGACTTCAGGATCCATTTTGAAGAGGTTGGATTTGGCGTTTAGATAGGTGGTTTTGTCTTGATCGGTAAGACTGGAAGGGACAAAATCGGTGAGGGCGGCGGCGTAAATCGGGAGACCATAGAAAGTTTCGGCGGCGAGAGAGGTAGCCGGCGCAGTAATGACGGCGTAAGTAGCCTTAGCTTTCCAAGCATCGTTGAGGAACTTATGGAGAACGGAGGCTTTGATTGTGTGGTCAGAGGCAAGAATGGCGACTGGCTGGTTGGCGGTGCGGAGGATTTCATGGACAAAATGGGCAACGGTGGATTTGCCAGTGGAGCCGGTAATGCAGATGAGTTTGAGGTCGCGCGCGGGGTGTCCGTAGTATGAAGCGAGGAGTTTCACCTTGGCGCGTTCAAGGCGAGAGTGCTTTGGCTTCTTTCCAGAGTTTGTATTACCTTCCATAATGCTTTGATTATATCACAAAAACTCTCTTGTGGTAAAAATTGTAACTCTCCAATACTAATAACCTCTCGATAGGTTGCATTTTTGAGAGTTTTTGTGATATATGAAAAGAATTATAGAAAAGACTGTTATAGAAGGAAAAAATGTGATACAATATAGGTGTTGCGACTAGTCGCAATGCTCATTTTCATTGTCAGGTGGATACGAAGCGTTTTCGCGGAAATATCCACATATGTGCCCGTAGCTCAGTTGGATAGAGCGTTGGCTTGCGGAGCCAAAGGTCGTAGGTTCGAATCCTGTCGGGCATACCAAAATTTGAGTTAAAATTGGCTCTTTTTGTTTTTCGAAGCTTTACTCGTCAGTTAGACGCGCTTCAGCTTCTCAATTCCAAAAATAGCTCAATTTTATCTTCAAATTTCATTCCCTCATCAGTAAGACGCGTTTCGCTAGATAGAATCCAAATTAGTTCCTTTTTGTTCCCAAAATTTATTTGGTATAACTAGAAGTAGAATTGATGTCGAAAAGGTTCGTTATCGAGCGCAGCGGAGCTTTCCTGTCGGGCGTGGACCGTAAAGCCGCGCCAACGATCGTTGTCGTTCGATGGGTAGACGTTAGCGCTAGTGAAATAGAGATAGTACGCATAGAGCTCTGACGGGTAGGCAGGGATAGCCCAGTAGTAGCCATTGCTGCCCGCGTCCCTCAAAGAGCCAGTAGTCATATACACGTTCCCGCCACGAGTTAGATATATAGGAGACTTGGAGAGATTTTAGTAGGTGTGTTTCTGATTGTGAAATTGGATATATTGAGGACTTGGTATAATAAGAAGGTATGGATATGATTTTGTTAGTGTGGAAGTGGTTTGTGCGATTGAGCTGGACGACGCGTCACATGAAGAAAATGAGAGGAGAATTAGAGATAAAGAGGTGGAGCGGATTTTTGCGGAGGCAAAGTTGCCGCTGGTGCGGTTTAGGGATATTCGGGCAATGTCGAGGCAGGAAATTGTGGATAAAATTGCTGAAAGTTCGAAGCTGTAGTGGTTTTGACGGAAAATGGGTAAGAGTTGAGGGAATTAGAGTGAAATTAGACTGAACGGGGTGGAATGGGGCGAATTCCAAAAATCTTATAATATTTTTGGAATTGAATCCAAATTTCTTATAATAAAATTGGATTTTTGAGGATTTTTTGCTTTTTGAGGAGAAAATCAGCGTAGTTGTTTTGGTGAACTTGGTGGATTTCGGTGGGGTGATAGGTGTCGAGGAAAGTTTTGGGGAGGCGGAGGCCCGGTTTCTCGGTCCATTTGATTTCGGTGACTTCAATGGCATCATTAGCGACCGTGAGATAGTCGATTTCCTGTTGTTGGCTGGTGCGCCAAAAGAATTGTTTGAACCGGCGAGGAGTTTTTTGCAGCTCGGCGATAATGAAATTTTCGAAGAGGGCGCCGATGTCTTGGCGTAAGTTGATGGGGCGGAAATCGTCGATGATGGCGTTGCGGATGCCGGTGTCGTAGAAATAGTATTTGCTGGAGGCGGAAAGCTCGTTGCGGAGATTGCGAGCGTAGCTCGGTAGGCGAAAGATGATGAAAGATTGCTCGAGGAGAGAAAGGTATTTTTCGACGGTTTTGTTGTCGAGACCAACGGTGCCGGAAAGTTCGTTGATGCTGACCTGGGAGCCAATTTGAAAGGCAAGGGCTTGGAGGAGTTTTTCGAGCTTGGAGGGTTTGTTGATGCCGTCGAGGCGCAAAATGTCTTTATAGAGATTGTCATGAGCAAGCTGATTGAGGCGCTCTTCGGCGTCCTCAGGATGGGTAACAATTTCGGGATAACAGCCGTAGAGGAGGCGTTTTTCGAGACTGCCACGTTCTTCGATTAGACCGTAAGCTGTGACGAGTTCGGAGAAAGACAGGGGGTACATTTTGTATTCCCATTTGCGGCCGGTTAGCGGTTCATTGATTTGGTTGGCAAGTTCGAAGGACGAGCTGCCGGTGGCGATGAGGGTGAGCCGGTCTTTATAATGGTCGTGGATGATTTTGAGTTTGAGACCGATGTTGGAAATGCGTTGGGCTTCGTCAATGATTAAAATTTGGTGTTGGCCAATGATGGCGTCGAGGGAGCTAGCAGAGAGATTGTCGAATGTGGCGCGAACTTCCTCTTCGTCGCCGTTGAGCCAGAGGGTGTCTTCACGCCCGAAAAGAGACTTGAGCAGGGTAGTTTTTCCGACTTGGCGAGCACCAAAAATAATGATGGCTTTTTCGTCATGGAGTTTAGATTTGATAATGTCGGATAAATATCGCTTAATCATATTGACCATAATTATAACGCAAAACTTTCAAAAAATAAAGTAAAAATCCAAAAATCTTATAATATTTTTGGAATTGAATCCAAATTTCTTATAATATTTTTGGAATTGGGAGAAATTTGATGGAAAATTGGCGAAATTTGGGAAAAGATTACTGAATGGAGAAAACTGGTTTTTCTTCCTGAGGTGGCAGAGATATTTTGGTGAAGTATGATATAATGGGGTCATGTTAGAGAGGTTGCGGGCTGGGAGGCCGAGTATGAATGGCGTAGAAAAGCCGAAGGGGTCGAAAGAGACGGCGGAGGTTGCTGGCGTGCAGGCAGAAGAGCAAGTGGCGCGGGTGGGCGAGACGGAGGAGACAGATGCGGCGCGAGCGGAGCGTTTTCAGCGTAAGCTGGTGAAATATTTTTCGATTCGGGAAAATGAGATTGACCTTGACCCGCAACAAACTGATGCTGATCCGGCGAAATGGTCGGCGATGAGACGAGAGATTGTGGAGAACAAGCGGGGAGAGGCGTTGGCGAGTTTTGATGCGGAAGTGAATGAAAAGATGCGCCAGAGGGTTTTGGATGAGCTGGCGATTGATAAGATTCAAGATAAAGATATGGAAGCATGTCTGCTCAGAGTGCGGGATCCACTACGGTCGATTAAGATTGGACCGAAGAAGATGTTTGAGAAGATTGATGAGAGTCCAATGCAGAGGCAGATTCTGGCGGTGGCGAGCGGAAATGGGTTGAGAGATTGGGGAAAAGTCGATGAGGCGACAATGCGTAATTTATTGGCGAAGCCGGTGAAGGGGCGGTTGGATTTTCGGACGCCGATTGGTTATGAGACTTTTAAGCGGCGATTTTTGCGCGAGATCGATGAGCGAGCGACGGATGAACAGAAGCGGGCTTATGTGGAGGCGGCGAATGGACTTGAAGAAACTTTGTATGGGCGGCGGTTGGAGTATTATCGACAGTTTCAGGCGTTGAAGCGAGAGGCGGATGAACAGTTTGGGCGGAAAGTTGAGGCGCAAACGGCGCGAGTGGTGGCGAATCAGGTGGGAGAGGATTTCGTGGGCCTGAGGGCGGAGTTGGGGGAGAAAGAATATGAGGCAAAACGTGATTCCCTGCTCGGGAAAGTGGTGATTGATGGTGACCCTTGGGAGGTGAATGGGCGTGAATATCGGCTGAACGTGCAACATTTGGAGAAGGCGGGATTGGCGCCAGAATACGAGACAAAAGTTGATGAGCAAGAGATCTATTTGTCGAAGATTTTTCAGCTGGATTCGGGTCAGCCGGTGGTGATTTCGTATGTGCCAACGGAGGAGGGGGAGGTGGCGCTGAATTCGTATCATCGAGATTTGACGACGGGGCTTTGGAAAATGTTGCCGGATTATGTGCGGCGGCCGAATAGTTTGCAGATTAGTGAGTTTGGTTATGGTTACGGTGAAAACTCCCTGGTTTTGCCAGTGCAGCTGCAGCAGACTTTGGCGCAGTTGGAGACGAAATATGGAGCGCAGCGGATGGCGGAACGGAATACGGATTTTTTGTTCGCGGGGATGACGCGGGGGTATAGTTCGTCGCAGGAATATAGCGAGCGTTTGGCAGCACGACAGATGCGGGGAAATTATTATGAAGAGGTAGCGGGGGAGCCGTACAATCATGATTTTCAGATGATTTCGGGGGAGAAGAAGCCACCTTATACGCAGTCGATTAACGTGCAGACGGCGCCGAATTTTGATGATTTAGTCGCGAAGTATAGCACAACGACGGTTTTTGTTGGGCCGACTTTCGTAAAATGTTATAAGTCGAACAGTGGTGAATATCTTTATGCTTTTGATCGGGATAGTCGAGGAAGAGCGTGGATTGGGCAGATTGAGAATTTGCAGTCGCCGGTAACGTCGACGGGGCTGCGGCGAGATTGGGTAGACGGTGGGGCGCTGCTTACCAAACTTTATGAACCGTCGCGCGAAGCGGGAGAATGGGGTGATCCGAAGGATGTTAGGGGGGCGAATGTTTGTATGTGGAA
This sequence comes from uncultured Candidatus Saccharibacteria bacterium, assembly GCA_948435375.1. Lineage (GTDB taxonomy): Bacteria > Patescibacteriota > Saccharimonadia > Saccharimonadales > Saccharimonadaceae > Nanosyncoccus. Next base: position 129 of record CAOJGQ010000007.1, on the reverse strand, counting down.
TGGGTATTTGAAGTATGTGCCGCTCATAGAGGAGTTTGTGAAGAAGACTAAAAAGAAGCAATGAAGTCTACATATTAATTTTGATTGCCAGCTATTGGTTTTTCGATTCTGTTCTAACGAAGGAGGCGC
>CAOJGQ010000006.1 GCA_948435375.1 uncultured Candidatus Saccharibacteria bacterium | reverse complement strand
TAACTCAAAGAGCCAGTAGTCATATCCATGTACCCGCCACGAGTTAGATATATAGGAGATTCGGAGATGTTTTATTTTAACTTGGTTTATCCTGATTATTTACTTGGATTGCCGTTCCTGTTATACTTGCTTTATGGACACAGCGGTTATGATGGCAGTTATGGATAACAATCGGCGCAGAGCTTTGTAAGCTGAAGCAAATCGGCAACGCTTGATTCAGATGGCAGCCTCGGAACTGTTGAGTTCGGCAAAAATCGAGGTTAGTCTTGATTTAACGGATGAGTTCTTAAGTAAAGTTAGACAATGTGTTGAGCAGCATGAACCGCTTATACTAAAGGTTGAAGGATTGGAGCCTGATCAGAACGGTCAGTTATCGGCAAAGATTACCTATTAGAATGAGGCACAAGGTCATTGGGCTCTGCGACGACTAGCTAATTTTGGAGCAACTTGGCGAGTTTGGCACGGATGCCGGTCTCTTCGGGGGCGCCGGCCAAGGTGTCCATGGCGACGCGTAGCAGGCCGAGGGCGGTGACGAAGGAATGGTCGATTTTGGTCTTGGTGAGGTTGGTAATGCCAGGGATGTCGGCCGCTTCGACCAGGTGGACGGTGGGGCGGCGCGAGAATGGTAGCTCCTTAAACCAGTCAGTGGTAGCGAGGACTTCTTGGAGCTCATTTAAACCCGCGCCGCCCCCACACAGCAGGATGCGGCTCGGTAGCATATCGGAGAGGTTAAATTCTTCCAGAGTAATACCGACGCCGGAGAGCCAAACTGCCAGGTTGCGCTCGACAGCGAGATCAATTTTTTCGCGCATTTCGTGCGGGACTTTGGCGGGATTACTGAGGTTAATTTTATAACGCTCCGCGGTCTCAAAATCAACGCCGAGCAACTCGGAAATTTGGTGAGTGAAGCTGCGACCGCCAATACCAAACATCTTCGTCCCCTCGACGCCGCCGTCGTCAACTACGGCAATATCCGTAGTGCCGCCACCAATATCCATGACAATGCCAGAAAAACCACTATCGAGATTATCGCCTAAACAAGCCCGGCAAACCGCAAATGGTTCAACCGCAACTGCTAGGAGGTCGAGACTGAGCTCGGCGCAGACTTTTTCGATCGCTGAAATATGCACTAATGGTGCAAAAGCGGTATAGAATTGGATCACAATATCCGTGCCTTTAAAACCAATTGGATTGGAAATCTTATAGCCGTCAATGCTAATACTGACAATAGCGGAATTAATCAAACGAACTTCGACGTTAGGATTGTTGGTTTCGTCGGCGATTTCTTTGCGTGCTAATTCCCCGGCTCGCTCCTGGACGCGCTGAATGATGAGCGACATTTCCTGCTCGGTGAGCGGTTTGTTGCCGCTTTTGCGGCGATAACGAATCGTGGTGGTGTTACCCTTGACCAGCTCGCCAGCGATGCCAACCACAGTCAATTTGCTGGTCACGCCGGCGATTTTTTCGGCGGCGCTGAGGGCTTTTTCACAAACGCGGACGACGCTCGGAATATCAGCGATTGCGCCGGCATACATATTGCTAGCGTTCTGGTGCGCACGGCCAATGCCGACAATCTCCAGATCCTCGCCTTCGCCGCGGCGAGCGATCACGGCCTTGACGTTTTCCGTACCAATGTCAAGCGCCAGAAAAGTATCTTCGCCCGCCTCAACCAGCGGAGTGTTATAATTCTGCTCAGCAAAATCGTTGGCGTTAGCGGTTTGCTCGGCGGGATACTGCTCACGCTGATTGCGTTGGTCGGTCGTGGCAGCGCGGTCGGTAGGATTTTCCTCGTTCAGTAGTGGATTTTCGCTGGTGGGGTCGAGGAATTTATCGCTAGTTTTGCGACTGCGGGCGGCAGCCAAGGCGCTATTGGCCTTAGCGAGTCCGTTGTCTTTGATGTTTTTGAAAAAGCTCATGGTATTTTTGTTTCCTGTTTATAGTGCAAAGTTTCTGTAATCATAATAATTATTTTGATAACTACGGTTGCGGTAATATGGTGTCATGCGTAGTTCATATATAGCGTCTTCTAGCCGGTCATCATCAGTCAAATCGGTCAGCGGTTTATAGCTGGTGGGCGCGGACACCACGACCTTGCGATAATCAAAAGCGAGATTGACCGAGAGGCGCTGAGTGATGCCACTGTCATTATCCGGCTCGTAGCTCATCAATAACCGTTTCAAGCGGTGTCCAAAATCCGAGACTTCAATATAGAAATTCATTTCTTTCGGTATATTGAGGTCATAAGCGGAAATTTCATCAATGTCGTCGGTGTCAAGCAGATAGCTGCTACGATAGCGCGAGGTATAACCCTGGCTCTTCATGTAGGTTTTCATGGCTTCATTGTAACAATCGACAAAATCATGAGCGGTCTGGCCCTCAGGTAGCTCATTGAGGAAGTTAGCGAGCTCACGCTTGTTGAAACTGACCTTATAAAGTGAGCTCGCGAAGCTGGGCTGATAAGTGAACCAGTGGCCGTCAGTATCAACTTGATTGACTTTTTCGACTTCGGCAAAGCGATGCTTATCATAGCTCCCAGCCAATTCCGTCGACCAACCAGATTTCATCGTCTCAGTGTAGCAAGTGCACATGTCATCATAAAGCTCAGTCCGATCGCGATCGGCACCCATCGATTTCATTACATCGACGAGTGAAACTTCCCACCATTCGTCGTCAACTTCTTCGGCCAATTCAAGCGCTGTGGAAATTTCTTTCTTTAAGTCACTATCCAGCTCGGCGGCGTCGATGGCATCTATGATGCCACTAACCCGGAGATAAACTAAGCCATCCTCCATCTGGACCACACCAAGCGATAAGCTAAAATCAGGATCGTCACGCAGATCGACTCGCATAGTCGCATCGAGGCTATTGGGGATACTACTAGAGACAGAAGTAAAATCGAGAGTGACACTCTTCAGTTGTGCGCTAGAACCCTCATTATCGTATTCGTAGTAAACTTGACCACTAACACCGGCGTTTTCGGCCGAAAGTGCTTGACGGATCGCGTCAAAGGTGGCAACTTCCGGCTTACTATAATATACTAGATACCAAATTGCAATTCCGGCTAGGCTGAGCAGCAAGAGAAAAACGAAAATCAGCGCGACGATGAGACCAGTCTTGGACTTTTTGACCGGTTTCTTAGTGGCTTTCTCGCTCGATTTAGCGGCTCGGCTCATTTTCGTTTTTTTGGGAGTAGGCTTTGTTTTTGCTTCAGTGGCGGCGGGGTGCTCATCGTCATTCTCAGTAGCCTTTTGCTTGCGAGTGCGGCGGCTTTTGGCTGGTTTTGCACTGCTCATCATCAAGGGTTGCATTGGGGCTGGCGCGGCAGCCTCGTTCAGAGCGGCGGCAATGATCGCCTCATTGTTCTCTGAAGCCGGAGCAAGGCTTTCGGGAACTGCGGGAGTTTCGGTATTATTTGCTCCTACAACAGTTTCACTCACTGCATCAGCGGCGTCAGTTTGATTAGCATCCAAAGTCTGACCGTTTTGACTAGCTTGATCGCTCGGGTCTTGGTCCATTCACCCTCCTTAAAATTTCTTGGCTTATGCTTTACCATAATTATAACATGCTTACATAGAAAAAGGCAGACTTATTTTTCCGCCAGAGTGTAGTATACTGTACTTATGGATAAATTTACGATTAAAAATATCAAAGCGCGGCAAGTCTTGGATAGCCGCGGCAACCCCACGGTCGAAGCTGACGTTTTCTTGTCATCTGGTCATGCGGGGAGGGCGATTGTACCTTCAGGCGCATCGACTGGAAGTGGTGAAGCGTTAGAGCTGCGTGATGGCGACAAAAGTCATTATGGTGGCAAGGGCGTTTCGAAAGCTGTATGGCACGTGAACCACGAAATTAATGACCTCTTAGTGGGCAACTCAACCAACCAAGCGCAGGTCGATCGACTAATGCTTGACCTGGATGGGACCGACAACAAGTCGAAATTGGGTGCGAACGCAATGCTCGCAGTCTCGCTAGCGGTAGCGCGGGCGGCGGCAAAGGCTCAGGGCATACCGTTTTATCAATATGTGGCGGCGATTGCAGGGACGACGCGCGAAATGTGCTTGCCGATGCCGATGATGAATGTGATGAATGGTGGTGCGCACGCGGATTGGTGCACGGATTTTCAGGAATACATGATTATTCCGGTCGGCGCTGGGACAATGGCCGAAGCGGTACGGATGGGAGCGGAAGTTTTTCACACCTTGAAACAAGTTTTGAAAAAGCGCGATTATCCGGTAACCGTGGGTGACGAAGGCGGTTATGGTCCGAAAGTGCGTGAAGGTAATAATGAACCGCTCGACTGTATCATGGAAGCGATTAAAGAGTCCAGTTATCGACCGGGTCAAGATATCGCGATTGGGATGGACGTGGCGGCGTCGGAATTCTGGAACAACGATCATTATGAGTTGAAGACTGATGGTTCGTGGAAGACTTCGGGTGATATGATTGACTGGTATGAGTGGGTGATTGAGAATTATCCAGTGGTTTCGATTGAAGATGGCCTGAACGAGAATGACTGGGAAGGTTGGAAAATGTTGACCGAGCGGCTCGGGAAGAAAATTCAGCTGGTTGGCGACGATCTTTTCGTGACCAATGTAAAACTCCTGGAGCGCGGGATCAAGGAAAAGGCTGGAAATGCGATCTTGATCAAACCGAACCAGATTGGTACATTGACTGAGACGATTGACGCAGTTATGATGGCAAAACAGGCTGGATTCCGGACAGTAATGTCGCACCGTTCGGGCGAAACGGAAGATACCAGCATTGCACACCTTGCGGTTGGGCTGGGAACTGGCCAGATCAAAACCGGTTCGCTGTCGCGTTCGGAGCGCATCGCAAAGTATAACGAGTTGATGCGGATTGCCGAAGATCGACCGGATTTGAAGCTGATGCATCCGTTTGGCGAATAGGTAGCCGATTTCTGGGTATCAGACTGGAAGTTGCGGAAAAAATAGCCTCTGCTTCGGCAGGGGCTATTTTAAGGCGAGAAGGATTGGGCGCTGCGGTTATTTTGTCAAGCGATAAAAGCTTGCTGACATGTTAAAAGTGCCAGAGTCATGGCTTTTGTCGCCATCGTCCGTATATGGCACCTTGATGGTTACAAGATATTGCTGGTCATCGCTGATCTGCGTTTTGGCAATCGCCGTATTAATGGGCGACACGGACTGTAACTTGTCAATCGTAAAAGGGCAGAACACTTCAATCCGCTCCTTCTCTAAAGAAAACTTCGTCTCGACCTCGGGATTATCCCAAATTTCCTGTTCAAGACATTCGAGCAAAGCCTCCCTCGTCTCGCCGCTATGCGCACAACAAGTGATCGCCTCATACAGCTCGTCCGGATCAATTTTGGTTTCCGAGCTATTCTCGGTGACAATCCCTAGGTCATAGACTAACTTCGGGAAAGCTGACATGACGATGGCAAGAGTCGTACTGTCCAGTGAGCAGGCGTGATAGAGACTGGCAAGAGTGGCGTCGGGTTTATCATAAGCTTCAACGTAACTTTTGGCGTCAGTTCGCCGGATAGCTGAGCGGTCATTGAAGGTTGGCCGGTCAACAGTTAGAGAGCCTTGGATACCAGTTTCGGCAGAGCCAAAAGGCTGTCCGCGCACCGAGCTAACATCAGTCTGCGCACCATCAGTACCGTCTGTATGGTCCGGGCCAGGTAATTCAGTCGAGTTATCCGATACGATGTCTTTTCCCGAATCGGCCTGGCCAGCACAACCCGACAGGATGAGCGCCAAACAGGCCAAAACTAAGATTCGTACAATTTTTTTCTCCATGATTATACCCCCTTTCGATTTTTCTGGAGAAATGTTGCATGCTGCATATCCCGAGGCAGCGCTCGAGGAGATAGTTTCCTTCTCTAATATTAAAGGACTAGCTCCTTAAGTTGGCGGTTAGGCTAGGATTGGGGCTTTTGCAAAATTTTGTAATACCTTGCTTTGTGAAAATTTACGGTATTTTTATACATTTTGCGTTATTGATGCCTCAAAATCAGCCCTATCGCCACTTAGGATACCTCTATTGTAGCACACTTTTGCCAAAAAAGCAATACCTTTTTGGGATTTTGGCAAAATTACAAGGCGAGGGCTGAGAATGACTTGGGCTTTCGGATAGGCTAATTGTCAGAGGAACGGCTCTCATCAAGTAAAAGGTCCCTCACGGGACCTTTTACTTATTTCGTGTTGCGTTTTTCTATGATTTCCTGTGCAACGTTGGGTGGAACTTCCTCATAGCCGAAGAGCTCCATAGTGCTGGCGGCACGACCTTGCGACATGCTGCGAAGGTCAGAAGTGTAGCCGAAGAGGTTGGCTAGCGGGACAAAGGCTTTGATCAGCTTGGCGCCACCGCTGAGGTCTTCCATAGAATCGATCCGACCACGGCGAGAGTTGACGTCGCCAATCACGTCGCCCATGAACTCTTCTGGAGTCGTCACTTCGAGTTTCATGATTGGCTCAAGCAGAACTGGTTGAGCTTTCTTCACGCCTTCGCGGGTGGCAAGACTACCAGCGAGCTTGAAAGCGAGTTCGCTGGAGTCGACATCGTGATAGCTACCGTCATAGAGCGTGGCTTTAACATCGACCACCGGATAGCCAGCAATAACACCACTGTTCAAGGTCTCCTCAACGCCTTGTTGGACGGGCTTGCGGTATTCCTGCGGGACAACGCCGCCTTTAATCATGTCGATAAACTCGAAACCTTTGCCGGCTTCGTTCGGCTCAAATTTGATCCAGACGTCACCATACTGACCACGGCCACCAGACTGCTTGACGTGCTTACCTTGCGCTTCGGCGGTGCCGCGGATGGTTTCGCGATAGGCAACTTGCGGAGCACCGGTGTTAGCTTCGACGCCATGCTCCTTGTTCAAACGGTCAATGGCGATTTCGAGGTGTAGCTCACCCATGCCAGAGATGATAGTTTGGCCAGTCTCTTCGTCGGTGTGGACGCGAAGGGTTGGATCTTCCTCGACCAGTTTCTGCAAACCGAGACCCATCTTCTCTTGGTCGGATTTGGTCTTCGGTTCGACAGCGATAGAAACGGGTGGATCTGGGAAAGTAATGTCTTCGAGATGAATTGGGTGTGCCACATCGCAAATGGTGGTGCCGGTGGTGACTTCTTTCATGCCAACCACGGCGGCAATATCACCAGCGGTGATTTCGGAAATTTCTTCACGTTTATCGGCAAACATGCGGACAATGCGACCAATGCGCTCTTTGTTGCCAGTGGTGGCGTTGAGCACAGTGCTGCCGGAAGTAATCTTGCCGGCGTAGACGCGGATGAAGATAAGTTTGCCAACGAAGGGGTCGGTCGCGATCTTGAAGGCAAGTGCAGTTAGAGGCTCGCTATCGCTGGCTTTGCGCACTACTTCATTGCCGGTCTTCGGATCGATACCAACGGTCTGGCCTTGATCACGGTCAAGCGGGCTAGGCAGATAATCGGCGACCAGGTCGAGCACTTTTTCGACGATCACGCCGCGACCATCACCCCCGGTGACAAGATAGAAATCGCCATCCAAAACGCGCTTGCGCAAGGCGGCTTTGAGTTCGATCTCGGTGATGGCTTCTTCGCCCTGGTTGAAGAATTTTTCCATCAAATCTTCATCAGCGGCGACGGCTTCCTCGACCAAAATGCTGCGAGCATTCTTGGCTTTTTCAAGCATATCGGCAGGAATTTCACCAACGGTCAATTCGTGATCAGCGTAATCATTATAGGTGTAAGCTTTCATGTCGATCAGGTCAACTACGCCACAAATATCTTTCTCGAAACCGATGGGCAAGTGAATCGCGACGGCGTTTTTCGAAAGACGCTTATGAATACTATCGAGAGATTTGTAGAAGTCGCCGCCAATCTGGTTGATTTTGTTGACAAAACAGATGCGCGGGACGCCATATTTGGTCGCTTGGCGCCAAACAGTTTCGGACTGAGCTTCAACACCCATCTTGCCGTCGAAAACTACCACGGCGCCATCGAGCACGCGCAAGCTACGCTCCACCTCAGCGGTGAAGTCGATGTGACCCGGAGTGTCGATGATATTGATTTTATGCCCCTTCCAGTGAGCGGTAACAGCGGCGGAAGTAATCGTGATGCCGCGGTCCTTCTCCTGTTCCATCCAGTCCGTAGTGGCACCACCAGTGCCGCCCTTGACTAGGTCGATTTTGTGCTTGAGGCCGGTGCGATAAAGAATCGCTTCGGTTGTGGTAGTTTTGCCCGCGTCAATATGGGCGATGATGCCAATATTGCGGAGGTTTGCTAGATCTTTGACTTCGCTTGCCATTTTGATGATTCCCTTTTATATAATTTATCTGACACAAAGCAGAGTAATCCCTTCACTCACGACATTTGCGCACTAAAAAATAGACTTTTTTAGATTATAGCATATTTCCCGAAAGAGCGGGGGAAATTATGCGAACTTTTCTCGCGGACACCTGTCCGCCATTCTCTTTTCTCCACCCATGTCATGATGTCTTCTGTGACGGACAGTTGTTCGCGCTGAACGATTTTCGAAGAAATTTTGGTGGCTATGGTGATTTTGATGGTTTTAGGCTAGATGAGTGGTTTCGGATCGCTGCTCAGGATATAGAGGCGCTCCTTCGCGCGGGTCATGGCAACGTAGAGCAGACGCTGCTGGTCGGCGATTTCGGCGGCACGGGTATCACCGAAAATCTCAAAGATCGTGGCGTGTGGGTGGGCGCTAGCAATAATATCAGCGTCAGCCTCAAGAATAATTACCACAGCTGCCTCGAGACCTTTCGAGCGGTGCATGGTGAGAAAGCGGACGTTACGGGCAAAATCATCCGGCGTCATAATCGACTGGCTGATGAGAGCCTTTTCTAGTGCATGCGCCAATACTTCGAGCGTTAAACCGTTTAAGCTGGTGAAATTGTGGCGATGGAGCAGCATAATCGACTGGCCGGAATGCTTGTGGCAAATTTTGGTGAGCTGCTTGAGGAGCCTGGCGGCGCTTGGTGGCACTTTGCTAGGGCTGGGGAGTTGCATAGTTCCGGCCAAAATTGTTTGATATAGCCCGTCGCCCAGGCCATCTTCGAGGCTGTCGCGGGCGTCAAAACGGAGGCGCTCAGGGTTCGCATGGTAGATTTTTCCAGATTTACGATTATGAGCCTTGGCGGGGAGCGCCGTGGGATCGTAGTGGGTCAGCATATAGCGATTGGCGTTTTCGACAATGCGGCGACAACTGCGATAGTTGGTGGCAAGTGGGATGCTGGTCGAGTCCTCGGGAAAGTAAGTCGGGAAACTAAGAAAATAATTGACGTCCGAACCAGCAAAGCGGTTAATCGCCTGCCAATCGTCGCCCACGGCAAAAAGCTTGGCGCCCGGGCAATGCGAGCGAATCGCCAAAATCAGATTATAAAAGAGGTCGGAAAAATCCTGATATTCGTCCACCATGAGATATTTCAGACGTTCAACGCGCGGGTTAGGGTGAACGTTTTTAAGCAGCTCAGCGGCGCGAGCCATCAATAAATTGAAATCAAGTAACGGTGACTTCAGGCTCTGCAGATATTTCGTGTAAACTTCCAGGGCAATGCGGTGGACCTGGCAGAAGAAACGTTTGTCGGGCGAGGATTGATATTTTCTGAGATAGGCGTTAGTCGCAGCCGTGAGCTGGGCTAGGCCGGCTGACCCGGGGTATTTTTGACCGGCACGAGTAATGAAACCCGCTGTTAGCTTGGTTAAATCTTGGTAGACACGAGGCGAAAAGTGGTATTGGTCGGCCGTGACTTCGCGCAGTAGATTATTAAGCAGGTTTTGCTGCGTAGCGTCGGAAATAATCTCTGGACGCAGGCCACTTTCCTGCACGGTGGTGAGAGCGAATTTATGAAAAGTCGAGGCGAGAGTGGGTGGGGCGGCGTTGGTGCTAATAAGCGGATGGCCGTCAATTTCGACTGCCGCGATACGCTCGTTGACTTCGGCGGCGGCAGTGCGGTTAAACATGAAAACCGCAATTTCGCTTGGGGAGTAGTGGAGCTGGCTAATAAGGTAAACGACTTTGGCGACGATAACGCGGGTTTTGCCGGAGCCGGCCCGAGCCGTTACGAGTGTGTTTTTATGTAAATCCGTAACGGCTCGGGCCTGGTCTTGATCCAAGAAATATGGTTTGCCGTCAAGCTTGACGTGTTGCTCGAACCATGATTGGACCGCCGAAATGCCATGAGCATTTTTGGAGGCGGGAGCTTTGCGGCTCCCGCTCGTCGACATTATTGCAACTTCTTTCGCAGAATATCTTGGACGGCGCTTGGGTTAGCCTTGCCTTTGGACTCTTTCATTACTTGGCCAACCAGGAAGCCGAGGACTTTTTCTTGACCACTACGAAAATCGTCTTGAGCCTGCTTTGTTGCGGGTTGCGCGAGCACGGCGTCAACAATCGCTTCGAGCGCGCCAAGATCATTTTCCTGTAGGACACCGAGTTCTTTCGCGATAGTCAAAGTGTCTTTATAATGCATTTCCGGATCAAAGAATTTGAGAAAAACTTCTTTCGTCGCCGTACTAGAAAGTTCTTTATTATCATTCATTCTGACAAGCTCGAGCAGCTGTTCTTTGCTGGGCAATTCATCATTGAGCAGGCTGGTGTTTTCTTCGGCCAAAAGAACTGATGAAAACAAGTTGGCGATTTTTTTCACAGCTTTGGTGTCACCCAGCTCATCAAGTTTCTGCACCAGCGGCTGATAATCAAGCAAGGTTTCGGTTTGTCCTGCACCGATTACGGTAGTCAGGTCGGCACGATAATCTTTTGGCATCTTAGGAAACTCAGCACGCATCTCGTTAATCTCGGCCTCCGTCAAGCGAACGGGCGGGATATCCGGCTCGGGCATATAACGATAATCAGCTGCCTCTTCCTTGCTGCGCTGACCAGTTGTTTCGCCGGTAGCATCATTCCAGCCGCGAGTTTCTTGGATAACTTTTTCACCTTTTTCAAGCAGCTCAATCTGGCGTTTTACCTCGTATTCCACTACTCGTTCAACATTGCGGAAAGAATTGAGGTTTTTCACTTCGGTACGCGTGCCAAGTTGGTCGCTGCCGGTCTCAGCAACACTAATATTAACGTCGAAGCGCATGTTGCCATTATAAAGATCGCCAAAAGTCACGCCTGCATAAGTCATCACACGCCAAAGCTCCTTCGTATATTCGCGCGCCTCGGCAGCAGAATGCATGTCGGGCTGGGAGACAATTTCGACCAAGGGCGTACCGGCACGATTGAGGTCAACCAAGCTATAACTCGCTTCGTGACTTAGTTTGCCAGCGTCCTCCTCGAGGTGAGCATGTTCAATGCGGACTTTTTGACCGCTCGGCAGCTCGACATAGCCAGCACCAATAATCGGATGATACATCTGAGTGATTTGGTAACCTTTGGGCAGATCAGGGTAAAAATAGTGCTTACGATCAAAGCGTGATTCGAGATTAATCTCGGCGTTGAGGGCGAACCCGGCCAACACTGAAAGCCGAATCGCCTCGGAGTTAAGCCTTGGTAGCATGCCTGGCAAAGCATAGTCAACCGGCGATACGCAAGAGTTAGGCTCTTTGAGGCGGGCGTCGTTATCAACTTCAGAAAATAATTTTGTTTTGGTGCAAAGCTGGACGTGACATTCGATACCGATGGTAGGGAGATATTCTTTGGTCATTTAGATGGCTCCTAAATCTTTCAGAGCTTGTTTAAAGGCGGCTAGTGCTCGGCTAGCCTGAGCATAATCAACATCAAAATCATGTTCGTGAGCAATTTGGTTGCGAATACGATGAGCAGACCATACCGCATTCGGTTTTTCAAAACGGTCAGAGACACGCTTCAGTCTCTCGCCCATCGTTTTGCCAGGCAGTCCCATTTCATTGAGTGCTTTATCAAGCAATTTGTCGGCTTGAATCACGGAGAGACTATAACTGCGCGGATCATCTCGTACGAGACCATTCTCGACTTTGAGCCAGCGGGTTTGATACTCTTCAACGTTAAAAGTATGACTGCGCTTGCCGGTAAGCGCAATAGCGACCAGCATCAAAAGACCAACCGCGACAATTGCAATAACTAAGAAAACTAATGATGGCCACATTTTTTATTTCTCCTCCATTTCTTTGGCAAAATTAATTAAGGTTCGATCACTACGGCGCGGCCCAACAAGTTGGAGCCCAATATCCAGGCCCTGCTTCGTCTGACCGGCTGGCACCGTAAGTCCTGGTAGACCAGCCAAATTGAGCGGCACACTGAACACATCTTCAAGATACATGGCGACCGGATCGTTGACTTTGCTGCCGAGCTCGAAGGCCGGATTTGGACTAACCGGCGTCAAAATCAGATCGCATTTTTCAAAAGCTTTGGCATATTCATTAATAATTACGGTGCGAGCTTTGGCGGCTTTGAGATAATAAGCATCATAAAAGCCAGAAGATAAAACGAAATTGCCAATCATGATCCGGCGTTTGTTTTCCGACATAAAACCTTCGCCGCGTGTATTACAATACAAATCTTGGAGATGGCTGCTCGACTCACTACGAAAACCATAGCGAATACCGTCATGGCGCGACAAATTGCTGGCGATTTCGGCTGGAACAATAATATAATATGCTGCGAGAGCATGCTTCAAGGCTGGCATTTCGAGCTCAACGATCTCAACGTCAGAGACGCGCAGCTGTTCAACTTTTGCTTTCAGGGCGGCGCGGATTTCCGCGTCAATCGACTCATTGTCAAAATCTTTGATGATACCGACCTTTTTGACCGGTTTTGCTTGGCTCTGAGCATAAAAATCCGGCAAAGATGTCAGATCCTTGGCGTCTTGGCCAGCCGTAATTTCCATGAGCAAATCTAGATCGTCAGGATTACCGGTAAAGAAGCCGACACAATCAGTACTCGAAGCCATGGCAACCACGCCATAACGGCTAATAGCGCCATAGGTTGGCTTGAGTCCATAAACACCGTTAAAGCTGGCTGGTTGACGAATTGAACCGCCGGTATCGGTGCCAGTGGCGAATTGAACAATGTCAAGCGCCACTGCGACGGCCGAGCCACCACTCGAACCGCCCGCGACGCGACTGAGATCTTTGGAATTTTTGGTTGGACCAAAATAAGAGTTTTCGGTTGAACTGCCGTGGGCAAAAGCGTCGAGATTGGTGCGGCCGATCAGAACTGCGCCTTCAGCTTCGAGTTTTTGCACGGCAGTGGCGGTGACTGGGCTCGTGAAACCTTCGAGGATATGGGCGGAAGCCGTGGTTTCGCCGAGTGGAGCAAGAAAGTTATCCTTAATCGCATAGGGCACGCCGGCTAGACGACCAACCGGTTCGCCACTGGCGATCCGACGATCAATTTCTTGAGCCTGGTCAAGGGCTTGCTCGTTAATCCAGTTAAAAATATGATACTCAGGTTGGTATTTTTCTGCCCGCTCTAGTGCGGCTTTGACCATGGCAACAGCGCTATTTTCCTGGCTTGCGATCTTCATAATCCTCCTACAACACCTTCGGCACTTTGATTTGATGTTTTTCAACCGTTTCCGTCAATGAGAGCAACTCATCTGGGCTAGCATCCTGTTTCATGATTTCATCCGGGCGCCAAATATTTTCCATTTCGAAAACTTGATAAGTCGGCTCAATTCCCTCAGTATCGAGCTGGTTGAGCTCGGAAATATAAGTCAAAATTTCTTGAATATTAGACTGTAAGCCTGCACTTTCCGACTCAGAGAGGGCAAAATTTGATAGCTCTGCTAAATGTTGAATCGTTTCCTGATTAACTTCCATACTTATAATTATACTACAAAAATAGCCTAGCTACTGGACTTTGACACAGTTTTCGCCCAGCAATTTAGCGAGTGGCTTAGTCAAGTCGTCAACTTCAACCTTGAACGGCAGCTTGATCGGGCGTTTATTACCTTGGTCTTTAAGCACGAGGATAATTTCCTGGACGCCAGGGTTAAGTTCGCAGAGATGGCGCACTTCGTTCAAGGTCTCAGTATCGGCGGGATTTTCGATCAAGATATAAAGCTTTTCCCGACGCGGATCTTTCGGAGGAGTAATGCTACGCCGCGGCTCTTCAGCGGCTGGAGTCACGCCAGAGCTACTGCCGCTGCGGGCATAACCTCCACCATCGCCACGCATGCCACCGGCGCTGACCGCTGAGGCGCGACTCCGACGCGTGGGCCGCGGCGCAGCAGCCTTAGGAATTGGTAATTTGGTCCCGGTGGACTGATAGCTGTCCAAAACTTCATCTGGTATTACCTCGATTTTATCGGCAATAATCTTCATTTCGGAGCTAATATTGCCATCTTTGTCCTTCGCGTTGACTCGTCCAGTCACCTTGACTACGGCATCTTGTTCCAGCTTGGCACCAACTTCTTCGTATAAACTCGGAAAAACGATGATTTCCTGTTCAGCAATTTTGTTTTCCAGTTTGACGAACGCCATGCGAGTATTACTCTTAGTGATAATCGTGCGCACAGCACTAATCAGCCCACCAATCACCAATAACTTGCCATCATTTTCGGCGGTGACTAGTTCATACGGATGAGTTTGCTCATCAAAATATGTTTCGTAGCGGTCGAGCGGGTGGCTAGAAATATAAAGCCCCATGAGATCACGCTCCCAGAGCAACTGCTCCTTTTCCGAAACTTTGGCTGGTGCGGGCTTGATAGCGGGCTCCGGGATGGCGCCCGCATCGCCCAAAGCGCCAAAGAGATCGGTTTGACCACTGGCAGCATCTTTCTGACGTTTGGCACCGTAAGCCTGAATGCTTTCAAGATTGAACAGTAAGTCGCTACGATCACCAAAGCGGTCAAAACTACCAGTTTTAATGGCGGCTTCCCAAGATTTTTTGTTGAACTTGCTAGCGTTGACACGTGAAGCAAAATCACAGACCGACTTGAACGGACCGTTTTTGTCGCGCTCGGGGATGACAAAGTCTTCCACTAGAGCTTTTCCCATACTCTTGATACCGGAAAGACCGAAGCGGATTTTCCCTTCCGTACCAACAATACCAAAGTCCCCATAAGATTCATTAATATCCGGGCCGAGCACTGGAATGCCCATGCGCTTGCACTCGGTGATTTCGATCGCAAGACGATCAGTCCAACGCATATCAGCTGTCATCAAAGCCGCCATGAAAGCGTCGGGATAATGCGCCTTAAGATAAGCCGTCCAATACGCTACCAGACCATAACACGCAGCGTGAGATTTGTTGAAACAGTAGTTCGCAAAATCAAGCAGCTCGACCCAGAATTCTTCGGCAATTTCTTTCGTGGCACCGCCAACTTTCATCGCGCCTTCGATAAACTGCGGCTTCACCTTGTTCATGAGGTCAACTTTTTTCTTACCGACCGCTTTGCGCAAAGTATCGGCCTGACCACCAGTAAAGCCGCACCATTCGCGCGAAATCTGCATGAACTGCTCCTGGTAAATCATGATGCCGTAAGTATCCTTGAGTGAGTTTTCCAGGCCGGGATGGAGATAAGTGATTGGCTCCTGTCCGTGTTTGCGGCGAATAAATTGGTCAATAAATTGCATCGGCCCCGGGCGATAAAGGGCTACCATAGCGATGATATCCTCGAAACGGTTAGCCTGTAGATCTTTCAGATAGCGCTTCATGCCGGCCGATTCCAGCTGGAAGACACCAGTGGTTTCAGCACGTTGCAAGAGTTCATAAGTTTTCGGGTCGTCCAGTGGCAAATGCACAAGGTCAATATCATCCTTATAGACTTTGCGAATCATGCGCAGGGCATTATTAATCACACTGAGGTTGGAGAGCCCCAAAAAGTCCATCTTCAGCAAGCCCATTTCTTCGACTTGCCCCATTGGGAATTGCGCGGCGATCGGACCTTTGGCGGAAACTTCGAGCGGGAGGAATTTTTCTAAATCGTCTGGCGCGATGATGACGCCACAAGCATGGACACCGTGGTTTCTAATCGTACCTTCGAGCTGACTAGCAAAGTCGAGCACTTCCTTGGAAATTGGATTGGTTTGATACTCGTTGCGCAGATCAGGCACATCTTTGATTGCGTCCTCGAGGTGGACATGATGACCTTGGACCGGATCAGGCACTAGCTTCGCCAAACGGTCAGCCTCCGCGTAAGGCACTTCAAGCACACGAGCCACGTCGCGCACAGCGTTTTTAGCCATCATTTTACCAAAAGTTGCGATATTGGATACCCGCGCGTCACCATATTTGCGCGTGCAATATTGAATCACCTCATCACGGCGTGTATCCTGGATGTCGGTGTCGATATCAGGCATAGAAATACGGTCTGGGTTCAAGAAACGCTCGAAAAGCAGGTCATATTTGAGCGGGTCGAGCTCGGTGATGCGGAGTGCGAAGGCCAAAATGCTACCAGCAGCAGAACCACGACCAGGTCCGAAGACAATACGCTGGCTCTTGCCCCAGTTGATGAAATCTTGGACGATCAAAAAGTAGCCATTATAACCCATCTTGTCGACCACGCCGAGTTCGTAATCGATACGCGGGAGGATTTTTTTCGTCTCATCTTGGCGCTCCTCGGTTTTATCAGCTTCTTCGAGCAGCTTACGGCATTCTGGCACGGTGAGCTCAAGCGTATCTTCAAGCTTATAGCCACAATAGCGATAAACTAACCCCTGAAACACCAGTTTATCGAGATAAGTTTTCTCGTTTTCACCTTCCGGGACAGGAAATTTCGGAATCAAAATCCGACCGAGCTGCAGATCAACGTCGCAACGGTCGGCAATGCGGCGCGAATTGCGCACGGCTTCGGGACAAACTTTCTCCCAGCGCTGAATAATCTCGCTGGGCGGAATGACGTGCAGCTCAAAGTCTTTCAAGGTCATGCGGTTAGGATTCGAGAGGTTCGAAGCGGTGCCGACGCAGAGCAAAACTTCGTGCGTGTCTTGCTGCTCATGGCGCAAATAGTGCGCATCGCAAGTCACCACTAGCGGAATGCCGGTTTCCTCGGAAAATTTCATCAACTGCTGGTTAATCTGATTTTGGACATCCCAATGAGTAGGTGAATCAGGGTGGCCGTGGTCTTGCATTTCGAGATAAAACCGGTCGCCATAAAGGTTGTGATACCAGTCAATCAGTTCGCGCGCCCGCTTCAAATCGTTGGCACGGATCGCTTCAGAAATTTCCGAACCAGCACAACCACTGAGGCAAATAATTCCTTCGCTAGCTTCTTCCATCAAGGCATGGTCGATGCGCGGCTTATAATAGCGGCCATGAATTTCGGCTTCAGACATCAGATGGCAGAGATTTTGGAAGCCTTGGTTGTTCATGGCGAGCAAGGTGATATGAAAACGCTGTTTGTCGTGCGCTGGATCATGATCTTCCTTGCGGCGTGCCGCGACATAGGCTTCGAGACCAAGAATCGGCTTGATCCCAGCGTCATGGCAAGTTTTATAAAGCTCGACTAGGCCGCTCATGGTGCCATGGTCGGTGACAGCAACGGCTTCCATGCCTTGCTCCTTCACAAAATCAACCAGCTCGGGGATCTTCGTCAAGCCATCAAGCAAAGAATAATGAGTATGGTTATGAAGGTGTACAAAATCACTCACCTTCAGCGGTTCATTACCTTTCGTTACCTCCGTCATAGGTTTATTATAGCACAAGATAAATGCGAACTGGTAATCAAATCGATGATAGGAGGATGTAAACATCTATTAATCTTCTATATATCTAACTCGTGGCGGAGTAATTAGTATAACGGATGGCGCTTTGAGAGTTGCAAGCTACGTTGGTCACTATTGGACCAGCACTGCATATCCATCTGATTTTTATGAGTATAACGCTTACTTCAATAGTGTTAGCATTTTCTCGTCAGACTACAACGATCGGTGGTTTGGATGGTGCTGGCTATTTAGTAGCCCAGAAAATCTGGAAAATGAACAAAGACGGTGGCAAACCAGTGATTGCAGTGTTTGTGGCAGACATTTCCGGGTCAATGGACGGAGAACCGCTCATGGCATTGAAAGATTCCTTGACTGCGACGGCACAATATATCAGTAGTGATAATTATATTGGCCTGGTTTCGTATTCCGATAGCGTCTATGTTAACCTCGACATCGAGCAATTTAATGAGACGCAGCGAGCTTATTTCTCGGGAGCAACTAATTCATTGACCGCTAATGGTGGGACGGCAACTCATGATGCGACTTTGGTGGCGCTCAATATGCTTTACGAAAAAGCACAGGAAGTACCAGATACAAAGTTGATGCTCTTCGTCCTGTCGGACGGTGAGCGGAATACTGGCTATCCGTTAAAGCGGGTCATTGATATCGTGGACGGACTCAATATTCCAATTTATACAATTGGCTATAATCTGCACGGCACAGACGAGCTGGAAAGACTAAGCCAGGTGAACGAAGCGGCATTAATCAATGCCGAAACCGATGATATCGTCAATCAGCTAAGAAATCTGTTTAATGTGCAACTCTAAATCCAAAAGAAGTCGGTTTTGACTTCCTAAGCTTAGGAAGGTACGGGCATGCCCGTACCTTTTTTCGTGCTTGTCTATATTCCTGCGTTGCCGCTTATTTTTGCCTCTTCGGGCTGGATTTAAGGCTGGGCTTCTTAGCTTTGGTCGTCGTGGTCTTCGCGGCGGTGGTTTGTTCGGCTTGCTCGGCCGCAGCCCGGCGAATGGCAGCTCGTACAGCAGCTTCTTCGGCTTTCTTGGCGGCGGCTTCCTGGGTAGCTTTTTCAGCCGCAGCCGCGGCCGCCTCCGCTTCGGCCTGTTCACGGGCAGCATCAGCCGCAGCATAGCGCCGTTCTTGATTTTCCATGACCCGGCCAGCGAAAGTCTTGACGATACCGCCGACCGATGTCATGCCTTTGACGTTGTCGACAATATCATCTGCTTTAGCAGCAATTCCCTGTCCGGTGGTGACGATTTTGCCAACCTCGTCGGCTAGCATGATTAATTTGATCGCCAGTACAATCGCCACGACGAGAAAGACAAACAGAGTAACCGCTAAGATGGTGACCAAAATCCATTCTGCAATATTCATTTTTACCTCCTAAGAATATTTTGAACTTGTTATTAGTGATTCTTGACAAAATCCTTGGCGTCGTCGGCGTATTTTTCGTGGTCAAGGACATATTTGAGGTGAGCAAGGAAATAATTTTTCGGATCTCCAGTAGTCATCCATTCACCAGCGGTAGTCTCGACGTAAACATCGCCGTGTTCAGCCATCTTGGTAATTGCGTCGACGGTCCAAAGTTCCCCGTCGAGGCCAGTGTTGCTCGGATTGAGATATTCGAAAACCTCCGGAGTTAACAAATAGCGGCCATAGCTCGTTAAATTGGACGGGGCGTCTTCGATAGCGGGTTTTTCAACGATGTTGTCGAGGGTGCGCTTTTCTTCATCCTTGATCTTGATGACGCCATATTTGTCGAGCACGTCGCGCGGCATTTCCTGAGCGATAATGATTGCGCGAGCGTCAGGATGCTGCTCGTAGCTCTCAATCAAAGTTTTGACATCGGAGCCGCCAAACACCACATCGTCGGAGTAGACCACAACAAAGGCTTCATCGTCGCGGATAAAACGCTGGGCGGAAGCAATGGGCGAGCCATTACCATAAGGATAGGATGGATCTTGTTCAATGACGGTGATTTTGGGAAAATCAAGCACCTTTTGGACCGGTTCATAACGGTCTTCCTTGCCCTGGGAGGCGAGCTGTTTACGGATTCGGTTGACGGAATTGTTGAAATAGTCTTCGTAGATTGGCTTACCTTCAGCGGTAGCGACAATAATAATCTCCTGGATACCAGCCTCGACGCATTCTTCAACGATGAATTGCATGATCGGCCGGTTGCCAAGTGGCAACATGGCTTTAGGGATGGTCTTAGTGATGGGCAAATAGCGACTAGCGAAGCCAGCATCGGTAATAATAGCTTTGGTCGGGATACGATATTTCATAGATTTTTAGAGTCTCCTTTGGAACCTTATTATAGCATGTTTTCCGAAAAATGGGCTATTCTGCCTCGATAAGGTCGCTTTCTTCCTTTTCGGAGGTAGTTTTGGCAGATTTTTTGGCGCTAGAATTGGCTTTTTGGTCTTTAGAGCTATTTAGAGCCGTTTTGGCGGCTTTTTGGCTCTTAGAGCCACCTAGTGAAGCTTTTTCCTTAGCGCGGCTCTGAGCGGCCTCAGAACGCGCCTCACGATCATCATGCTCCTGGGTGCGATTGTGAACACCGTAAACTAGGCTTAAAACGCCCAGGATGACCATATAGGCCCCAAAGAATCGGACAAAATTCATTGTGCCGAGATGAGCGGAATTGAGGATGGCGGCGCTAAAAATGGCTCCTGAGACCCCACAGAGTACCCAGATGAAGCGATCGGTCGGATCTACCGTTGTGCGAAAACCGATGATAATCTCAAAGATCCCGCGCAACAAGGCGTAAACCGAGAGCATAATAATATGGCACACTGAAGTTTCGTTGCCCAAAATCAACAACGCAATGCCAAAACCGAGATCGAAAAGCGCGACCAGGATTGAAACTAGCCAACCATGGCGCTTGTAGCTGCGGTAGATGACGTTGGCGAACTCGACGATACCCAAAGAAAGTATCGACATACCAATCACTGGCATAAGCGAGCTGGGTTTTTCCCAGGCCGTGAATAACGTTACGCAGCCAAAAAGAGCCGCAATTGCCCCTTGAAAAATAAACATCAGCCAGTGGCTATCGATATATTTACGCTTGATATGCGCCATAATTTCCTCCTAAACTTTGATATTCATTATAACATAGCTAGCTGATGTTTGGAACGATTTTAGTTAGACATGGCGGACTTTTTTGCGGATGGTTTCGACGGTCCAGTTGAGTAGGTACTTCGCACGGTGAATGACGATGTCCTGAGCTGGAGTGTAGCGCAACTCTTCAACCCCAAAGCCACGTTTAAAGCAAGAAACTCCATAGAACCGGTGTTTGGTATCATTTTCGTCAACGATGCCCCAGAAATTATAACGCTTGATCCCGCGCTTTCTGGCATCGCGCATTGCTTCGACGTGAAGCAGAGGCGCGCCGGACATTTTGGTGCCGAGTTCAGAGCTAACGCCGTAGTGATAAGAAGCCTCGTTGCCATAAAAAATCATGAAATTTTGGGCTAAAATCTCACCGTTATATTTCGCGGTATAGAGGACGGCTTCGTCATTTTTCGCAAAAGCAGCAAACTGCTTGGTCAAAAAGTCTTCAGAGAAGGCAATAAATTGATGTCGGCCAGCGGTTTGGAGTTCAATTTGGTAAAATTCTTTAATATCATCAGGGTTGGTGCTTTTTTCAATCATAATGCCGTTTTTGGCGCCTTTTCGCAAGGCGCGGCGGAGACGTTGGCGCATGCCCTTCATAATCTCATCTTCGTCTTTCTCGAGATCGAGAATGCCAGCAAATTCGACCGAAAGATACATTGGGGCGCGACGCACGGAGATGTTTTGTTCGTCTTTTAGCCAGCGCAAGCGTTTTTCGCCACACTTTTGTTCGAGTTGCGGGCGCACACGCACAAAGACGCAACTGTGCTCCTTGCCTTGCTGCTCTATATCGCGAAAAACAACCGTGATAAGCTCGTCATCACTCCAGTCGAGAATTGGACCGCCAGCGATAGCGAGATAACGGCCGCGCTTGGCGTTTTCTACGACACCAGCGTAAGCGCCAATAATTTGATCAGCACCGTCCAAGACGGCCCGGCGCACGACCTGGTTGCCGCGGCTGCGATAAAATTCATAAAAATCCCACGATTGGAGGAAATTGGCCTCAGGGTGGCTGGTGACAAACTCGTCCCAAGTTTTGCGGTCAGTAGCATCAGTAATCTTCATTGTTCTCCTTTCACAGTTTCATGATACTTTATAGTTTGCGCACTTTGCGACGGACGCTCTCGATTAGCCAGTCTTTCGTATAGCCGATTTTGCTAATAATAATATCTTGGGCGGGGATGAACTCCACTACCTCGCCGCCAAAACCGGTTTTGAAAGTGGTGACGCCAGAGTAGCGGTGATTCTTCGCACCCTTCGGGGCGATGCCCCAGAGGTTATAACGCTTAAGACCGAGAGCTTTCAAATCGCGCATCACGCGCCACTGCAAAGCATAAGCGCCGGGTAATTTCCGGTTCAAATCGGTCGATGCGGCCTCGAAATATTCCGCTTCGCGGCCAGACCAGAAAATCAGGCCGTAGGCGATCGGGTGTTTATCATGAGTTTCGGCGACATAAATACGCGCTTGGTCGCCAAAAGCTGCACGTTCGGCCAGTAGAGTCTTCAGGTTGGGCGGGACAAAGCCTTGGCGAACGGCAGTCTCGGCCTGAACTTGCTGAAATTCATGGTAAATCTTCTCAGTGTTACTGTGCCAGACGCCGATTCCCAGCTTTTCGCTACGACGCACTTCGTAGCGAGTCTGGCGGCGCATGTTGGCGAGAAGCTCATCTTCGCTTTTGGTCAGGTCAATCATCACAGTATGTTCGGCGTGCAGATGCATGGGCGCTTTCTGACAGCCAAGTGATGCAAGCAACTTAAGGTTTTCTGCACTGGCTCGCAGTTGCGGGCGTAAGCGCACAAAAGCACATTTTTCCTGCTTAGCGACCTGGCGGATCTCTGCGAACGCCTCCTCGACAGCCTTTCCATCTTGCCAATCAATCAACGGCCCGCCGCCGATTTCAAGATAGCGGCCACGCTTAGCGTTTTTCACAATTCCGAGACACCAACCTGCTTCGAGCGGCAAAAAAATCGTTTTATGACCAATCAGTTCGTTCACTTTTGCCCAGGCTGGCGATTGCAGAAAATTCGCTTCCGGAAAAGTCTGTTCGACTTTTTCCCAGGCAACTTCGCGTTCTTTACTTGTCATGTTTAACCTCATACCAAGCGAGGATTTCGCGCGCGCGTTCGAGTTTTTCAGCGTCATACCAAGTTGGTAAATTAACCATCATTTTGGCAACTTTGACAGTATTTGGGCACTCTTTGGCGGGAAAATTAGCTTCTTTTTTATAACGCTCGGGTGAGACTGGCGTGTCATACCAAATCTCATCGAGTTTATAGCCAGCCTGATAGAGCTCTTCGAGGACTTTTTCGCGCTGACGAACCAAAACTGGCTCACGCAAAGGAGTTTGAGGAAGTTTGCTAAGCTGTTTCAGAGCAGATTTGGCCTGCCAATTAGTCAATTTTACATCAAGGTTAAGCTCAGCGTCAGCTGAAGGCTGAATCCAACGGAACCAACGAAAGGCGCCGGTGACGAATTTGCCGATGCACATACGGTAGCCTTGGCGCATCATGGCGCCCAGCAGAGGATACCAGCGGTCGCGGCGGCGGTCGCCTTTTCTAGGAAGGTGAAGCGGTTGATTTGCCATGGGGAATTTGGCGCTGCGGAGCACCAAAGCTCCACCCGAAATTGTATCAACCGCTTTACCTTTGCCAAAGGAGAGCGCCGCCGCGACCCCCACTGTTCCTACCTCGCGGCCGTCGGGGTAAAATCGCCCAGCGCAGTGCGCCAAATCTTCTACAACGTTAATTTTATGCTTTTTGGCGAGTTTTTCTACCGCCGTCATGTCAATAGTAATACCTAAAGTATTCTGAACAATAATAGTACTAATATCAGTCGTGTTTTCCAGCTTTTTTGTCAATGCATCGAGATCATACTGGAATGTTTCTTGTTCAATATCGACGAAAACTGGTTCGCAGCCTGCCGCTCGCACCGCGCGCACTACCGCGATACAGGTCAGCCCTGGGATAATAACTTTGCTGCCTTTGGGCGCTGTAGCAACCAGCGCAGCTGCCAGAGCCGAACGACCAGTATGATAAAGCGCCACGCGGTCGGCTTTTTCGCCAGTTTTAGGCGGCTCAACATGATATTTTTCCGCCAACATGACCCGGAGATTGACACTATCTTTCGCACGGCCACGAATAAATAGTTGCTTAAAGGCGCGCCCGAGACGATAATTTGAAGCTTGTCCTAGAAAAACCATTATTTCTTCCCCTTTACTTTACGTTTGACTCGTTCGATTTTACTGACTTTTGGCACCTGGGCGGACGTAATGGCGCGCTTCTTGGCCGCATCAGCGCCAGAATTGGTCGCAATTTCCACTTCAGTAGCGACAAATTCAACTGGTTTTTTCAATCCTTCGGAAAGTTCTTCGAGAATACCAGTACCGTTTTCCTTGGCATCGCGAGCGCTATGCATGGCTTTGGCGAGTTTCGGCGGCTCCTTCTCGGTTTGACTCTTTTTCAGTACTTGCGAAGCGGACTGAGCTTGAACATTCGTAACAACCTGTGGTTTCTGCTCAAGATTTTTATCGTAACGCACGGCAGCACCTTCAGCGTCGGTCGCTATCATACCTTCAGTAATTTTTTCGCCTTTTTTTAGCACGAGCTTAGTCGGCACATCTGCCACCACGGCGCTACCAGAACCTTTGGCCTTCAAGACAGGTTCGGGAGCTTTTTTAAGAGCGAGGGCAGCGGAATTTTTGGTGGTATCGTTAATAGTTGGCTCGGCTTCAGGCGGATGTTTGATAGCTTCGAGAATAGCTTTGGCTAATTCTCCAGGATGCGAAAGATAAGGTGCATGGGTCCAGCCTGGGTAAATCTGCAAGCTGCTATTTCTAATTTCTTGATGCATAATTTCGGCTTGGTGAGGCGGCGTCACACTGTCGGCTGCACCCCAAAGAATTGAAGTCGGTACGTTAACTTTACTAAGATCGAGTTTTTTGTCCGAGTCAAGCATGTTGGAAAGAGTTTTTTTCATATTTTCTGGAGCACGAGCATAATCGCTAGCGCCAGTCAACTTGTGCCAAATCCGTGCCAAACCAGGGATCTTTTTCAAAAAGCCGAGCTTTTTCGATATACTACGCGCGACATCGCGTTTCGTATCGCTTTCATAAACTCCAGCACTATCAAGCAAAATAAGTTGCTTAAGCTTGTCTGGCTTTTTGCTCAGCAAATTTAGCAGAATACGACCACCATTACTGTGACCGAGCGCAATAGCGCCTTTTGGAATTTTACGATCAGCAAAATGGACATAATCTTCAATTGTCCAGACTTTTTTCGAAGGAGCCGTCAAACCTGGGACATTA
Organism: uncultured Candidatus Saccharibacteria bacterium; assembly: GCA_948435375.1. Lineage (GTDB taxonomy): Bacteria > Patescibacteriota > Saccharimonadia > Saccharimonadales > Saccharimonadaceae > Nanosyncoccus. The sequence continues at coordinate 23,039 of CAOJGQ010000006.1, read as the reverse complement.
ATCATTTCAACTTCGAGACCTTGGCGCTCTAATTCAGCAATAGTTTGGGTCCAGGGTGCCGTTGTATAGGTCCAGCCGTGGATGATGTAGAGTTTTTGCCCCTTAATGGGCTGCTGAGCTTTCAAGGTACGCGGATTTTTAGTGGATTGAGCAGTTTTTGCAGATTTCACTGACTCGGAGGAGGGCGCAGCTTTCTTTGTGTTAACCATTAGTTAAGCCCCCATTTCTCGCGCCGGCGCACGGCGGCTTTTTCGCGGCGTGGCAGTTTCTCGGCGTCGGCCGGATTTTCTAATAGCTGCTCGATAATCCATTCTAGATATTGACTACCCTTAAAGATGATAGTTTCGTCACCAGTAGTGTTTTCTTCAATAAATTTTAGGGCTTTATGCGGATCGAGCGTAGTACGGACGGTAACGCCGAGCTCTTTGAGGCGCGGCGCGGTATATTCCTTCGTACGGCGACCAACCAGGATGACCATTTCGGGATGCGTGGCGGCAATCATTTCGGCCAGTTTTTGATGTTCTTCGCCTTCTAGCGAGCCCTGGTCGACGATATCGCCAATCACCAGCCATTTATGCCCGGCGTGCAGATTCTGCACCATTTCAAGAATACTCGCTACACTAATCAGATGAGCATTATAGCTGCTATCGATCAGTTTCAGGCCATTTTTGCCAGCAAAATAAGAACTGCGCCCAGGCGGCACGGGCATGTTTGAAAGGTCGGTTTTGAGCGGTAATTCAAGATATTTGACTAGCTTTTCGAGCATAAGAAGTTGAATCGCGAGGTCCTTCGGCTGAGGCTGAGCGAAGTGAAAAGAAGCGGTAGGAAAGACAAAATCAGTGCGAGTTGGATAGACGTTATAACGCTCAAGATCATTTTTATGAAATTCCACCACTTTAGCCTCAATGTTTGCGCAAGTGTCTCGCATCAGCTGGTTATCGCCGTCGATGTAAACATATTCTTTAGTATATTTTGGCAGAGTTGAAAACTCGTGTGCAATCGCAGCGTCAATATTGGCAAACTTCCCTGCCGCGACCTCACGCTCAAACTGCACAGCATGCGAGCGGCCAAGCGAAACCCAAAGTGTCAGCTCCGGACGCAGCCATTTAGCCAAAAACTCAGTTTCATGCGGACGTTCACCGTCAATCTCGACCACATAAAATTCCCCCTGGCGACGATAAAATAAGGCCTTAATCGGCGCTTCAAAAATCAGGCGCAGCCAGCGCAACTTCGAGCCGCGAATGCCTTGCATGCCGAGCAAGTCAAACGCAATACCAAAGGCCGAGTTAGCATCGTGGGAATAATGCGCACGCTCGCCCAGCTCAAACTCGACCAGATGGAGCATAGTCGTCTTGCCGGCTGAGCCAGTAATTGCAACCACGCGCGGATGCCAGCGACGGAGCGCAAAGCCAGCAAAAAAACGGAAATATCCCGCCGCAACGAAATAAAAGCGCTTTTTTAACCGCATAACTAGAGTCATGGCTTTATTATAGCACATTATTTTCAGACCGAATGAAGTACAAGTGAGCAAGTGGGTGAAGTGCTTTTTATTGTAATTATTGGGTAAAAGACGTAAAATGTATTGACTTTTTTGATAATGTGTGCTATAATGAGAGTGTAAGCATCTTGTGGGGTGGAATAATGACTTAGGCAACTTAATTTTTAGCGTGATAGCCGAAATTAGTTATTTCACCTCATTTTATCTGTCAGAAAAGGAGGAGAAAAAATGAAAAAGTTGAGGCGGATAGAAATGGTAAAGGCGGTGCTGCTTGTGTTGGCGGTACTGATAGTTGATATATTGGCCGCTAGTCGAAGTGCAATGTTTTCTGTGGCGGCGCCAATCATCAAGATAGGACATAGTCTGTCTGGCTACATACTACTTGCGAGAGATTCGTCCGATATTGTGGGCATGGAGCTGCAGGAAATAGCCGATAGGCAGAGTCCGGAATTTGCTAATTTCCTCGAGTCATTCCAGGATATTAACATGGCAGCAGAAACCTGGCAAGCAGGTCGGGAGTACGAAATCAGTATTCCGCTTAGCATTACGCAACAAGAAGGCCGTGGTCTTGAGCAGGTACAGGTATATTTTCCTCTCGAAGTGCAAGCAGGAGAGCGGGCCACGATTTTGGCATGCGACGAGAGCCCTAATCCTTCGGATATGCGTTGGCTGAAGTACACCTTCGTGGCGGAGACTGATCTACAGCTTTCCTGCGAAGAGCAGTGTTTCCTTGAAGAAAGCAGCTTGAACATTGACTTTCAGACTTTCCCAGGCACTAATTCTTCAAGCATCCGCACGTCTTTCAATGTATTGGAGCGTACATCTGATGCCTTTGGTGTTGAAGTACGTGCGTTTTGCGAAGGGACGAGGAATATAGCGGACGGTGCTTATGCTCTGTATTGCTATTCTAAAGCCGAAGATGATCCGAGATATGCACGCTTGTTTAGTAGCAAGCGATTATTAAATACTGCTAGGTTTCTGACTAAATAATTTTGTTGACCATCCCGATGAAAAAATGGTGCACGATAAACGCGCACCATTTTTGCTGAGATGCTTGGATTTTACATCTTGATTTCTGCGTCAACGCCGGCCGGGAGGGCGAGGTTCTGGAGCGAATCAATCGTCTTCGGAGTAGCGTTCGAGATGACGATGAGGCGCTTGTGGACCTTCATTTCGAAAGCCTCACCACCGGTTTTGTAGACGTGTGGCGACTTCACGACGGTGAAAGTGCTGCGCTTAGTCGGCAGCGGCACAGGGCCAGAGACGGTAGCGCCGGTGCGAATTGCAGTATCGACGATCTGCTTGGCGCTCTGGTCGATAATACGGTGGTCGTAGGCCTTGAGGCGGATACGAATCTTTAAGCCTTCATCTTTTTTGGCTTCAGTCATATTTTCCTTTCTTGCCCTATAACTTCAGATGACCTCTAGACGGGTCGTCGATGAGTTTTTAGGGCGATTTTTAACGCTAATACGGTAATTTTAGCACTAAGATCCTAAAAAGTCAACAAAACTCTTGACAAAATGGTTATGGTGTGATACAATGGTAGTGTAGGCCTTTTGGTCTACGAAAGGGGGTATGTCGCGTGGAAAACGGCGACAAGAATATGGATGGAGCGAAAAACTTGCTATTGTCGCATGAAGATACGGCCTTAGCGAGCGTTCAGCCAGTTGGTTATGATGGTTTACCATCAATATCGGCGCAGGAGTGGCTGAGCAGGTATTGCCGTCATCGGACAATTCAGTCGGTGCTGCTAGCAGCCACTTTGCTTCCATCTAAGTAACTTAGAGCCTGGCCTTGATAAAGGCCAGGCGGTTCAATCTTAGCTCTTTAGTAGAGTAGCGGAAAATTTTTGGATAGGACCAAGACTGGCTCGAGAGAGGTGGTTTTGGACTATTCAAAAAGGAGGGTGCGAGATGATAGCATTGAAGAATGAAGATGATGTACGGGAAGTGCTGACTGCTGAGGGTCCAGCCTGGGAGCCGAATGATCCGCGGCTTGACGCCACGACGGCCTTGATTTATACCGCAAAGAGATTTGGTGTAGAGCTGTATTATAATCCGGGGCGTGAGGAGTTTTATCTGTCGAGAGATGAGCACGGAACCAATCTGGCGGCTGATAGCGTAAATGCGATTTTGAACGCGGCATTAACGCTGGATTTGGCAGTGCGTTGTTTGAAACCGGATGTGGGTTTGACGGGTGATTCGATGATGAAGGGTCAAACAGAGGATCAAGCGGAGAGTGAGAACATCAAGGCTCTGCTAGAGGAGCTAACGACTCGCGCAGAGCGCATTGGTAATCATTTGGATATCGGGCACGAAGAGGGCGAAATGAGATATTGCAGATATGCCTCTCACCAAAAGCTATACAACGCCAGTAATGCCTTCAAACCAAAATGGAAGAAACGGGCTGGGAATTTTCGTCCCAAGGCTTATGTCTTTAATCTTGAAGATGAGCTTGATATGCTGGAACAGTTTATCGCACATGATGAGGCGATCTATGCGGCACTTCAGAAAGAAATAGACAAAGACTAGCTATTGCTGTAAGCGTATTAGACACGGAAAACTTCCCAAATCGGGAAGTTTTTTGATGGTTCAACAAAAAGGACTGCCTTAGGGCAGTCCTTTTCTTTGTCGTCAGAGCTGTCAGAAAAATATGCGTCGTCTCGGAAAAAGATGAGCTTTGCTCATCTTTTTCACTCGTCTCCTTTATTTTTCGATCTTGGTCACGACGCCAGAACCGACGGTCTTACCACCTTCACGGATAGCGAAGCGGTCGTTGTCGTTCATAGCGATTGGCTCGAGCAATTTCACCTTGAAGGTGACGGTGTCGCCAGGCATGACGATTTCTTTGTCGGCTGGAAGTTCAACTTCACCAGTCACGTCAGTGGTGCGGAAGTAGAACTGTGGCTTGTAACCCTTGGAGAATGGAGTGTGGCGGCCACCTTCCTCTTTCTTCAAGATGTAAACCTGAGCCTCAAATTCGGTGTGTGGAGTGATCGTGCCAGGAGCAGCGATAACTTGACCACGCTCAACCTGGTCGCGCTCAATACCACGGAGCAAGAGACCAGCGTTGTCACCAGCTTGACCTTGATCGAGAGTCTTGTGGAAGGCTTCGATACCAGTTACGACTGATTTCTGAGTGTCTTTAAGGCCAACGATTTCGACTTCGTCGTTCAATTTGATCACACCTTGTTCGATACGACCAGTAGCCACGGTACCGCGACCTTTGATCGAGAAGACGTCTTCAACAGGCATCAAGAATGGTTTGTCAAGATCGTGTTCAGGAATGTCAAACCATTCATCCATGGCGTTGACGAGTTCCATCACGGCATCTTCGTTGGCGGCGTCGCCTTCGAGAGCTTTAGCAGCAGAACCCTTGATGATTGGAGTGTTGTCACCATCGTAGCCGTATTTATTCAAAAGTTCGCGGACATCCATCTCGACGAGCTCGACGAGTTCTGGGTCAGCGAGGTCCATCTTGTTCAAGAAAACAATGATTTTTGGCACGTTCACCTGGTGAGCCAAAAGGACGTGCTCACGAGTCTGAGGCAAAGGACCATCGTTCGCCGCGACGACGAGAATGGCACCGTCAACCTGCGCAGCACCAGTAATCATGTTTTTAATGTAGTCGGCGTGGCCAGGCATGTCAACGTGGGCATAGTGGCGCTTGCCAGATTCGTACTCTTGGTGAGAAGTTGCGATTGTAATACCGCGAGATTTTTCCTCTGGGGCGTTGTCGATCTGGTCGTAGGCAACAGCCTTGTTTACGTCCGATGGAAGTTTCTTTGCGAGCACGTTCGTAATCGCAGCCGTCAAGGTAGTTTTACCATGGTCAACGTGGCCCATCGTACCAACGTTAATATGTGGCTTGGAACGGTCAAATTCTGCCATTCTTTCTCCTTTTAATTATTATCTTGTCGGTGCACTAATAATAACCAGCTCCGACTCTACTCTTATATAATAACGAATAATTTTTGAGTTGTAAAGAGTGAAAATCGGGCTGGGCAAGTCGGGGCGATTTTATGAATGACAGTCGCTTGGTTTTTTGAGAGCCCTTTAAGACACCGGCGACTTTTGGGCTGGTTGTAGCAAGAAAAATCTCCCGACCAATAATAGTCGAGAGATATTCTGCAAACCTGACACTGAGTTTCTGATAGGCCCAGCTCACAAGGTCTTGTCTGTCAATTCAAAACCGCGCGTAATGCTGCGGTAGCCATACCCTGGCAAATACTGATCGAGTACGCCAACTAGTGATTCCATGGAAAAGTCACGGCAAGAGAAGACGTCGATATACAACGTGTTATCTTTGATCTGGTGAATGCTAATGTGCGATTCGGTAATCGGTTGAATGATGTCATAATAACCTTCGCCGAATACCATCTTGCTGGCTGAAAGCTCGTGCATACCAATTTCACGCATGATGACCTGAATCATTGCGCAGGCTCGCTTAGGGCAGAGTGACATTTTCGATTCGATCATCACCTGGCGGCCAAAGCCGTCGCCGAGATTTTCCGTGCAAGGCACAATGCGCGCCGACGGATATAACTCAGACAGCAAGGCTTCGATTTCACTCGCAGCCTCGTCCGTTATTAGATCATCACGGGCCGAGAAGTAGTCTACGAAAGCAACGTCGCGCTGGCTAAAAGTATGGCAAGTGAAATGACCGGCTTTGGCCAGCACTATACCACTAATACCGTTGTTGATCGGCTTCGGGGCATTACGATCAAGTACTGGTATAATTTCGATATTCCCGCGTCGCTCGAAGAAATGCTGGTTCACTCCAGACAGTAGTGAACGCATTTTCGGTAGACTTTCTAAGTCACCTTCGCCCGCATTATAAAGATCGAAACATCTGTGATTGAACAACATATCGTCGTCCCCCTTTCAAAAAGTATGTTTTAAATAGCTATCTCACGTTTTATGAGAGGCCCCTACTTCCATTGTAGCACACCTTTCCATTTTTGTCAATAGTTTTGGCAGAAAATCTTGGTTTTTGGGATAGTAAAACTCCGCCGATAGTACTGGCGGAGCTTTTTAGCGTGGTGTGGTCTGGCGCAGGCGATAGATTCGACTTCTAAGGTTATCGATTTGTCTTTGCAAGAACTCCATATCGCCAAGTGAGAAAAACTGAGCGAATCGTCTTTGCAATAAACTGGTACGACTAGCGCTATCGCGAGCATAAACAGACCGAGAAATATTATAGTTTCGAAAATAAGGCAAAGTCCTGGGTTTTGTGGTCCACCAAATTCTTGGTCTAACGCGCCAAAAACTAGGATAAGACCACTGCCAAGTGTCAAAAATAATATGGCTACTAGGACAGGAGTAAAGCAGACTAGACGATAGCTTTGATATGTGGAATCCCCGTACTTGTTGAGCTCTTCTCGCAAGGAATCGTATTCGGCAAGCAGCTCGCGAAATTCTTGTTGTCGTTTCTCTAAGAACATAAAGACACTACACCTCCTTTTTGTCTAAAGATCGTTATGAGCGAACTCATAAGAGTTACTATGTATTATACGGGAAACTACATCACTCGTCAATTTTCGTCGAGAAGCGAGATGATTTGGGCGCCGCATTTTTCTAAGTCAGCTCGGACGTCCGGACGGTCGAGCCAGTCAAAGGCACTAGTTCTGCCGACATAGCCGACCTTTTTGCGCAAAGTGCGACCAGTAGGATGACGTTGGCTGGCGTCACTATCGGAACCATTTTCGTAAATCCATTCTTCGAGCACGAGAATGTCGCCTGGTTCGCAGGCAAAATCATTCACGCGATATTCGAAAGTCTTTTCACCTGAAAGAATTTTTTCGAAATATTCTGGGCTGATCTTTTTATGAATCTCGTGCATTATTTCTTCCCTTTCTGGCCGGACTGCTGAGCCTTGATCTCGTCGATTTGGTCGCGGAGCAGGGCGGCCTGTTCGAAATCGAGGTTGGAGGCGGCGAGCTGCATCTGGGACTGGAGTTCCTTAATCAGGCTGGGGAGTTCTTCGCGCGGAATGCGCTTCAAGTCAAGCTTGGTGGCTTCTTCTTTCTCAGGGATGAGGGCGCGAAGGCCAACCGAGATTTCTTTCTTCACAGAATGTGGAGTGATGTTATGCTCAATATTATATTCCTGTTGGACTTCGCGCCGGCGATTCGTCTCGGTAATGGCTTTTTCCATGCTTTCGGTGATATGGTCAGCGTACATGATTACCTTACCATGTTCGTGGCGGGCGGCGCGACCGATGGTCTGGATTAGGGCGCTCTCCGAGCGCAAAAAACCTTCTTTGTCGGCATCAAGGATGGCCACGAGCGAAACTTCAGGGAGGTCAAGACCTTCACGCAGCAAGTTGATACCGACCAGAACATCGTAAACTCCAGACCGGAGGTCGCGCAAAATATCCCCTCTTTCCAGCGTATCAATGTCGGAATGGATATAAGCCACTTTAATATCGCGCTCTTTGAGATAATCCGTCAGATCTTCGGCCATGCGCTTAGTTAAAGTCGTCACGAGCGTACGTTGGTTCTTCGCGATGCGCTTTTCAATCTCGTCCATCAAGTCTTCGATTTGGCCATCACTGCCACGCACCTCGATCTCCGGATCGAGGAGACCAGTAGGTCGAATGACCTGCTGGGCGGGCTCGGGCGAGTTTTCTAACTCGTACGGGCCCGGCGTGGCAGAGACGTAAATCGCCTGAGAAATATGTTTCTGGAACTCTGGGAAAGTAAGTGGGCGATTGTCAAGCGCGCTAGGCAGGCGAAAGCCATATTCAACCAAAGTTGATTTCCGAGCATGATCGCCGTTATACATGCCGCGTACTTGCGGCAAAGTCATATGACTTTCGTCAACCATCAGGAGAAAATCTTTCGGGAAGAAGTCAATCAAAGTCGCAGGCGGCTGACCAGGACGACGGCCATCGAGATGGCGCGAATAATTTTCAATCCCCTTGACAAAACCAGTTTCTTTCAACATTTCGAGATCATATTTCGTGCGCTGCGAAAGACGCTGGGCCTCGAGATATTTTTCATGACGCTCAAAATATTTCAGGCGTTCCTGATATTCATGCTCAATGCCAATAATTGCGCGTTCAAGCTGGTCCTTTGGTGTAGCGTAGTGGGTATTGGGGAAAATATGAATCCGCTCCGGCTTTTCGTGCGTTTCGCCAGTGAGTGGGTCGATGATCCGCACATCTTCAAGTGTATCGAAGGCAAATTCAAAGCGATAAGCCCATTCCCCGCTGGCTGGATAGAGGTCAACGGTGTCGCCGCGCACGCGAAAATTGCCGCGTTCGAACGCCATATCGTTGCGGTGATATTGCATGGCGACGAGATAGATGAGAAAATTCTGCTGACTGAGCGAATTGTCAGCTTGGGTCAACGAGTCAACCAGTAGCTTAGGCGAGAAAATCCCGCCATCATTGTTCGAATTCGGGTCCAAATCGCCCCACCAATTGCTCGAGCCAGCAATCCGCCAACGACCATCAACCTTCACCAGCGGCAAAGACATCTCAGTATAATGATCGGGCGAACCAATACCATAAATACAGGAAACTGAGGCGACAACAATCGTATCCGGTCGAGTGAGGAGTGCCACGGTCGCGGCATGGCGCAAGCGGTCGATTTCGTCGTTGATGGCGGAGTCCTTTTCGATGTACGTATCAGTCGAGGCAATATAGGCTTCTGGTTGATAATAATCGAAATAACTGACGAAATAATGCACTTCATTTTTGGGGAAAAACTCGCGAAATTCGGCGTAAAGTTGAGCTGCTAGGGTTTTGTTATGCGCCAAAATCAGGGTAGGTTTCTGGGCATTTTGGATGATATTGGCCATGGTAAAAGTTTTTCCCGAGCCAGTCACACCGAGCAAAGTCTGCTCATGCACACCAGCTTTCAGGCCTTCGGTCAACTGGTTGATCGCGAAGGGCTGGTCGCCAGTGGGCTGGTATTTGGAGACTAATTCGAACTTGGGCATAGGGTAATTATAACATAATTTCGGTAAAAATTGACCCGCCAGACAAACTCTCTGACTATAATACTGAACCGACACGAGAAAACCACCCTCTGAGGGGTGGTTTCTGCTTAAAGAGCTAGGTTAACTGATTCCACTGATCAAAGAGCCAGCCTTTGGCATACTGAGCTACTGCCGCTCCTATGATGTCATTAAACTTCTCAAACAATTCACGGAATCTTCGCTGTTTCTCTGGATTGTCCGTTTTACTACAAGCGAGGCACCCTATATACCGTAATTCTCTATTCAGTTGGCACAGGATGTAAGCCTTGGTCAGACCTACATTGAACTCTAACTGGCTGATCAGCTCGAATAGCCGTTCTACCGATAGCTGATTCATGATACCGCTACAGCTGGAAGAGAATCCCGCACTGTGAGTCATTGAACCAACATGGCACAGATGATTGACCCTGGCGAACTTATCCTTCTTGATACTTTCTTCCGTAAAGCCATGGTAATTTAGGCTAGGCACGCAAAAACAGCCTGCCGTGAAAAGAAGGTATTCGTATTGATAAATACTGCGTCCACCAGCAGCCATATCTTGTTGCTTAGACGCTGGATCTTCTGGACATTGCAGGAAGATTTTAGCATCTAGGCTTTCGTTCGTATGGATGACCATCCATACGGGAATTCGAGCGAATTCCCCGCACAGACCAATGATAGGATTCATTTCAGGCGGCAACGGCAGAACGGGTTCTGCGATGCGCGAAATTTCATCAATGCTTTCATGCCAGTCATCCCAGATTTCGCGATAACATGACTCGAAAATGCCGCGATTGGATTCGAGAACTTGCTTGACTTTTTGGTAGAAAAGTCTGGCGGCGGCATCAGCGTCGTTGAGCTGCTTATAGGTGAAATAATGCGCGTAATTCGCATTGCCTACATACAGCAAAGCTTCGTTAATACTCTGGAGTGCTTGATGAATTAGGCCAGTCTTCTCCTTTTCCCACTGCTGATGCCACTGATAATCGCTTTCAGTGACGTCATACCCGATACGCTCACTTGGTTTCATCATTTGATCATTACTCATAAATATATCCTCCTTTACATTTCAGCCAAGTTCTGTTAAGTTACGATGAGCTTAGTATCTCTTTTATTGTAGCACTGAAACCTACTTTTGTCAATGTCTATATTGTTGGTTTTTTGGGATTTTGGTCAAGAATGTGGTGATTTTGTTGGATTTTTTGGAGTTTTAGCGTAAATAGTATTGACTTTTTTGGCAATGTGTGCTACAATGAGGATAGAGTCTATTGTATGGATTCGCACCTCGAAAATTTAGCCTAAAAAAGCGTTTTCGTTTAATGGCGCTGATTGTTATTATCGTTTTGCGATAATAACAAGTCCAGTCTGGACTTGTCTTCGGGGGCGTTTTCTTAGAGAAAAAGGAGGAAGAAAATGAAAGATAACAGCAGAGAGGCAAATGGAGTAATGATAGTAACAGCAGGACGAGGAAACCTTTGGCGGATTGTATACATGGCATTTTTCGTTCTACTCCTAGTGAAGTACGTGGTTAGCTATCACGAACTCGGCTGGCTTAAATGGTATCAGCTAGACAACGATCTGGCGTATGAAGACCGAGAGTTCCTAACCATAAAGTCTACAGGCGAGGAGTCCTTGCCGATTCAGGTTTGCAGCACGGTTACTGGCAAGAGCGGACAGTATTGCATGCAGTCGATTGTAACGGCGGAAACTGCTGTTCAGATGCGCAAGCTTGACTACGATGTAGAATTCCCGTTTTTTGGGAACAGCAAATTCTTTAAGCCATTCATCATCGATCGAGACATCCTGCAAGACCCTAGAATGGTTCAGGGCGTCGGCACTGGCTCCGCGATTCTGCCGCACGCTAAAAGTCATCGCGTAGCTTATATGGCTACAGCTGAGGCATATTGGGAGCATAATATCCCTTACGGTCTGGCGGTGCTTGGGGGTACACTCTGCGAAACGTCGATGATTGCAGTTCTGATCGCGCTCGTTATCGCGGCGTCGATTGCGATTACGCTCTTAGTAGTGACAACCACAGCAACATTGCGCGTGTCGAAGGTGCGCGCATAGATAGGCTAAGCACATTGAAAAATCCCTGAACTAAATGATGGTTCGGGGATTTTTTTGCAGCCTTGTCACCTGTTTGTCACTTTACGACGGTAAAATCGCAGATATAATCTAAACAAAGGAGAAAATGAAGATACTCGAGGTGAAAAAACTTTCGAAAATCTACGGCAAGGGCTCGAATGAGGTCCGGGCGGTGGATGACGTGAGTTTTAGTGTGGAGGAGGGGGAATTTGTGGCCATCGTGGGTGCGAGTGGCTCGGGAAAGTCGACGCTGCTGCATTTATTGGGCGGGGTGGATCGACCGACCAGTGGCAAAGTTTTGATCGACGGGCGTGATATTTATAAAATGTCAGACGATGCTTTGGCGATTTTTCGGCGGCGACAAATTGGAATTATTTATCAGTTCTATAATCTGATTCCGATTCTGGATGTGAAGGAAAATATCACCCTACCGCAAGATTTGGATGGTAAGGCGGTGAACAAAAAACGGCTAGAGGAGCTGATCCAGGTCCTAGGATTGAGTGAGCGGACGAGGCATCTGCCGAATCAGTTGTCGGGCGGGCAGCAGCAACGGGTGTCAATCGGTCGGGCGCTGATTAATGATCCGGCGATTATTCTGGCGGACGAACCGACTGGCAACCTTGACTCGAAAGCGGGTGACGAGATTCTTTCCCTGCTGAAGCTATCGAACCAAAAATACCACCAGACGATTATTATCATTACCCATGATCTGGAAATTGCGAAGCAGGCCGACCGGGTGATCACGTTTGAGGACGGTCAGATTATCAAAGATGAACAATTATAAAACGGCGGAGGTGCGAAGATGAGAGTGCTACAACGCCTGACAATGGAAAATTTAGAGAAAAATAAGCGGCGCACGATCGTGACGATTGTCGGTGTGATTTTGGCGTCAGCTTTGATGTTGGCAGTGGCCGGAATGGTGACGAGTTTTCAGCAGATGATGGTCAACTACACCCGCGCGAACGTAGGCGACTATCACGACATGTATGAAAATGTGCCGGCGGAAGCTTTGAAGTTCGTGGAAAATCAAGTGGGGGTGGAAAGCGTTTTCTATTCAAAGCCGGTGAAGGCCGAGGCAGTGGAAGACGAGGAAGTTTATGAACTTTATCAATCGGCTTATTTGCATGATCCGTACATGAGCGATTGGTACGAAAAGTTGGACGAGGTAACGCCGAAAAAAGGCGAGAAATATAATATTTTTGTACGCTACGCGGAGCCCGGAAAATATACCGAGATGGAGGAGAATATCCTGGCGACACTGATGGATGAAACGGGGCTCGATATTAACGTGCGGACGAACGGCGAACTACTGCGTTATGAAGCGATGGTGATGGGAGACGTGGCACTAGCGACACTCTACTGGATGGCGGCGATCGTGATTGCAATTATCGTGGTGACGAGTATCTTCGTGATTCGGAACAGCTTTAGTATTTCGGCGACCGAGCGAGCGCGACAATTCGGGATGCTGGCGAGTGTGGGGGCGACGCCACGGCAGATTCGGCGCAGTGTGTTGTTTGAGGGCGTAGTGATTGCGACAATCGGAATTCCCTGCGGGATCCTACTCGGGGTGCTCGCGACTGTGATTTTGACCAGCACGGTGAACTTTCTGCTAATCGACATGTTGACGGAAGATACACAGGTGGTGTTCAACATGCCACTGTGGATTTTTGTGGTGACAATTATACTAAGCCTAGCGACGGTGCTGCTGGCGGCATTGATGCCGGCGATTCGGGCGGGCCGGATGTCACCCATCGAGGCAATCCGCGGTAATCAAGATTTCAAAGTTAAGGCGAAAAAACTCCACACGCCGAAAATTGTTCAAAAAATGTTTGGCATGGGTGGAGTAATCGCGCACAAAAATATCAAACGCAGTCGCAAAAAATATCGCACGACGGTGATTTCAATTGTGTTGTCCGTGGCGACGTTTGTGGGGCTGTCGAGTTTCATGAGCTATGCCTTCAAGACGACAGACCTGCAATTTAACAATGTCGACTTCAACTTCGCGATTACGAATGCACCGCGCGAAATGGATAAGGCAGTAATCGAACGTTTCGATCTGAAAAATTATGCACTATACTGGCCAGCAAGTTCTTTGAACAGTTCGATTCATTTCATGGACCAAACAGCGTTTGAGGAATACGCCAAGTCGCTTGGAGTCAAAGTGAAGGATTATAACAAAGTAGCGATTATGAGCGACTATGCTTTGACGCCAAAGGAGGGTGGCCGCTACGTCAGTGAACGTACCTTTGGAACGCAAGAAGGCGAAAACTTCGCGGCGGAAATCAGCACCGATATCGACGAAAATGGCGGCTATAGCGATAAGAGTACTATCACAGTCGAAATCCCGATTACAAAGGTGACGGATGTTTCACCCTTAGCATTCGGGAGTGGGCGGACACCGAGCATTTTTGTGGCGGAAAACTATTATCAACGCGACAAAATGGCGCCGAGCAAATGGATTAGTTTCTTTGCGGATGTAGAAAATGTGGACGAGGTAGCGGAATTTGCGGAGCAGTTGCGCGAGCAAAATCCGGACTACGAAGCCTCGTACATTGAAAATGTGCCAAAAATGATGGCGCAGCAACAGCGGATGTATCTCGTGATCGCGATTTTTCTCTACGGTTTTGTGATTGTAGTGATGCTGATCGGGGTGACAAATATCTTCAACACGATTACGACTAATATTGCGCTCAGGTCGAAAGAATTTGCGATGTTGAAATCGGTCGGCATGACGACGAAAGAGTTTAACCGGATGGTACGGCTGGAGAGTTTGATGTATAGTGGGAAGGCCTTGGTGATTGGTCTGCCGATTGGGCTGCTGATTTCCTATGGGTTTTATCGAGCGATTGCCAACACGGTGGACTTTGGCTTCATCATACCTTGGGGGCCGATGGCGATTGCCGTGCTGGCGGTGGCAGCTCTGATTTGGGCAATTATGACCTATTCGGTCCGTCAAGTCGAGAAGCAAAACATCATCGAGACGATTCGGGATGAAAATGTCTAGAGAAAGTTGTATAATATATATTATATATGGTGAAAATTCTACTAGTTGAGGATAATCCGTTGACCGCAAAAGGACTGGAATATCTCTTGGAGCGGGAAAAATATCAAGTAGCGGTGGCGCGCGATGCACGGTCGGCGCGCCAGCTACTGACGGATAATTTTGATTTAGTATTGCTCGACGTCGGTTTGCCGGACGGCGACGGGTTCCAACTAGCCAAGCAGCTCCGAAATGCGCCTCCAGCGAAGAATGTAGGTTTAGCGCAGGTGAGGAGGGCGGAGGAACAAACAGCAATTATTTTCTTGACAGCGAAGGACCGCGAAGAGGATATCGTGCATGGCCTAGAGCTAGGTGCGGATGACTATATTGTGAAGCCGTTTCATAACCGCGAGCTGCTACTACGCATTCAGAATATTTTGCGGCGTAAAGAACCGCCGGCAACTCGACAGATTACTAATGCAGCCATGCGGCTGAGTCCGGAAACGCGCGAAGTGACTTGGCGAGGAAAAACTCTGGATCTGACGGCACTAGAAAGTCGCATTCTGAAGTGCCTGCTCGAAACGCCTAGTCAAATTATCACGCGTGAACGTCTGCTGGATGAAATTTGGTCAGCTTCGGGCAGCATCGTGAACGATAATACGGTTTCGGTTTATATTAAACGGCTACGCAAGAAGCTGGGCGCGGAGACGATTTTGACGGTGAAAAATCTGGGCTATCGTTTAAATTTGGGCGAAAAAGTTGAGGAAGAAAATTAATGTCTCGTCGCCTAAAACAGATCTTTTTGCCGGTACTTGGTATGCTATTTTTGGTTTTGCTTGGAACAACGTTGGCTTTTGGAGCGATCGAAAAGATTTATCAAGATCAAAGCCGCCAAGAAATTAGTCGGATTGTTGGACTGATTGCTGAGCAGTATCCTGAAGTAGATGCGGGAGAAATTGTGCAAATTTTGCAAAAAGGCGATAAAGGCATACGGGAGAATTTAGTAAATGACAAAGAAAGTGTACTGGGAGCAGAAATTTTACAAAAGTATGGCATAAAAGACGGCGTTTTTGCGAGCCAAAGCGCAGCAAAGTTAGCGGCTCGAACGAGTGTAATTTTAATGGGCGGATTGTTCGGCTTAAGTTTGGCACTGGGAGGATATTTTTGGTGGCGCGATCGACGTTTGACGAAAAAGATGACGGACTTGGTGGGCTATGTGCAAGATTTAAGCGAGCGAATTTACGATCTGAAGCTGGAAGAAAATAGCGAAGATGAGCTGTCGATTTTGACTAACGAACTTTACAAAATCACGGTTTTGCTACGTGAAGCGGCGGAAAGTCAGCAGAAATTAGCAGAAAATCTCGAGACAGCGCTGGCCGATATTTCGCATCAGTTCAAAACGCCGCTGACTTCTTTACAAATTATGCTTGATGAAATTTATGAAGACCCGGAGATGCCAGCAAAAGTGCGACAGGAATTTTTGCGGCTGATGAGTCAACAAATTCAATCAATGTCGAGCCTGGCGACGACTCTGCTAAACTTGGCGCGACTAGATAACGGCACTTTCAAAATGCATAACAAAACGGTCACGGTGCAGGAGTTGTTCGACAAGGTGCGACAGAATTTGGAAATTTTGGCTGATCTGCGGGGTGTAGAACTGGAATTTGGCGGCGATGCGGCGGCGGGGATCACGATTGATCCCCGTTGGCAAACGGAGGCTCTGTCGAATATTGTGAAAAATGCAATTGAGCATAGTCAAAGCGGACAAAAAGTTATATTACGCGCGGAAAATTGTCCACTTTTTCTGAAAATTACGGTCGAGGATCAGGGCCCTGGCATGAGCGCGCATAACATGCGACATGTTTTTGAGCGGTTTTATCGGGTGCAGAATAGAGTAGAAAGTTCAACGCAGAAGCATAAGGATGATAAGCTGGGTACGAGTGTGGGGATCGGGCTGGCTTTCGCGAAGGCGATTATCGAGGCGAACAGTGGACAGATTACGGTAGATTCGGAACTAGGGAAAGGGGCAAAGTTTACGGTGCGGTATTTTCGCTAGTGCGAGATTAGCTGGAGAAATTCGGCTTCGTTCAGCGTGGGAATGCCAAGTTTGGCGGCTTTATCGGTTTTGCTCCTGCCAGGTTTAGCGCCGAGGATGAGCGCAGTAGTGGTTTTGGTGACGCCTTTGGTAACAGTAGCGCCAAGGGCTCGGAGTTTATCTTCGGCTTCTTCACGACCCATACTATCAAGTGTACCGCTAACGATATAACTTTTACCGAAAAGTGGCAGGGTGGTTTTGTCAACGTGAACCGGATTTACGCCCAGCTCACGCATTTCGGCGAGCATCTTCGTGTTGTCTTCATCGGCAAACCAAGCTAGAATCGACTCAGCCACAACCTTGCCAATGTCCGGCAGAGCCATGAGCTCTTCTTCGGTGGCTTGCTCGAGGTGGTCAAGGCTGCCGAAACCGTCGGCCAGAGTTACAGCAGTTTGGGTACCGACATGGCGGATGCCGAGCGCAGTGAGGAACTTGCTTAGTTCAGGGCGCTTGGTGTTTTGAATGGCTTCGACCAGCTTTTTAGCCGAGAGATAGCCGAAACGCTCGAGCTTTTGGAGATGAGATTGTTTGAGACGATAGAGATCAGGCAGACCTTTGACTAGTCCAGAATCGACTAAGGCTTCGACGTTTTTTTCGCCCAGACCTTCAATGTTGAGGGCCGGCTTCGAGGCATAATATTCGATGCCGCGTTTTAGGACCAAGTCAGCGTTTTCGCCTTTGATACGGTAAACGGCTTCGCCGTCGGGGCGCTCAAAAGTTAGTTCAGGATATTGATTTTTGAGCGCCCCGACATAGTCGAAGGGCACTTCTTTACCGGTCCGAAGCTCGGTTAAGACGTGTTTGATTTGGGGAATAATGTCGCCCGCTTTGTAGACGATGACCGTGTCGCCGACGCGAACATCCAGCCGGGCGATTTCGTCCGCATTATGTAGGCTGGCGTGACGCACCGTGCTGCCGGCAATGTTGACCGGGTCAAAAATCGCGATTGGGGTGGCGGCGCCGGTGCGACCAATGCTAATCACGATGTCTTTCACGCGGGCGGTTTTTTCCTCAGCCGGAAATTTGAAAGCAACGGCGCCGCGCGGTGTTTTACCAACGATCCCGAGTTTTTGATAAACTCGGCGATCGTTCACTTTGATCACCATGCCGTCGGTGTTGAAAGGCAGACTACTGCGATAGTTTTCAAGATAAGAAATTTCACCAAAAACACTCTCCGATGGGTTTGTAGGCTGATTTTTGGGCTCACAAACTGGGGTTTTTTTGTTATCCGGAGCACTTTTAGCCGGCTTTTGAACGGTTTTCTCTTGACTTTTTTCGCTATCTGTGCTATAATGAAGAGATAGGGTGTTTTTTGCCTCTTCTGCGGTGTTTTGAGCGTTTTTAGCCTGAGCTTCTTTCTCAGTGCGCTCGAGCCGAGTAAAGACCTTCTCTTCCCCACTAGTGCGAAAACCGAGCTCACGTAACTTCTGATAAGCGGCACTATGAGTCTCGAGGTCTGGCTCAACCAGGTCATAGGCCATGAATTTCAGTTTACGGCTAGCCGCCACCTTCGGGTCAAGCTGGCGAATACTGCCGGCGGCGAGATTGCGGGGATTGGCGTAAGGTTTATAACCGGCTTTTTGCTGTTTTTCATTCAAGGCATCGAAATCGGCCTTAAATATCACGATTTCGCCGCGCACCTCGACATGCCCCTGCTCGCTAATACTGAGCGGAACGTTTTCGATGGTGCGGACGTTCATGGTGACATTTTCGCCAACCAACCCGTCGCCACGCGTGACCGCCAGACTCAACAAACCGCCATCATAATGCAACGAACAGGCTAGACCGTCCATCTTAATGTCGGTGAAATATTCCGTCACTTGGCCGCCGGGAATGAGCTTTTCGATGCTTTGCACCCAGCCGCGCACCTCGTCTTCAGAGAAGACGTCGGCCAGCGAAATCATCCGACTTTGGTGCGTGATTTTTTCAAACTTATCGAGTGGCTTGCCAGCCACACGCTGGGTGGGCGAATCGGGAGTGATGAGCTCGGGATATTGCTTCTCGAGCTCAGAAAGCTCGTGTTTCAGAGAATCGGCCGCCGCTTCGGACATAGTCGACTCATCCAAGACATGATAATGATAACGGTAATCATTAATCAGATCGCGCAGCTTGGCGATGCGAAGTTTTGCCGCTGAATAAGTCGAATCCGCGCCTAAGGCTGCGTCCGAATTCAAATCTAAATTCGAAGCCGACGGTTTGCTAGTTTTTTTGCTCATTTTGGTCTCCATAGTTTAGCAACCAACGATAATATTGATAGAGGTAGGTTGTAGCATAAATGAAAACAAAGCAAGTAGTCAGAATGAGGAAGAACGGCACAACCGGCATCCCTTCGAGCCAACTCCAAATCCCCTTCAACCAGAGATCGAGCAAGATAATCGGTATCATTAATAAGACATAGATTACCGCCACAACCACAAGCAGATAAACCACGCGCAGGATGAATTTCAGTCGCCGGCCAGCCATCAAATCGGAAGCGGCAAACAGAGCGCGCATGGGATACATCCCGGGCGTGGTGACGGCGATGAGGGCGATGAGTGAGCTAGAAAGCAAGTAGCCGCTCAGCAGTAACATCAAGGCCGCAAAGATAAAAAACAGCAGAGCATAGAAAGGTGTGGCGAGAAAATCGGTGGTGACGGCGGCGGAATAAGCGATTGTAAGCAACATGAGCGGGATAGCCTGGATGAAAATTACTACGAAAACTACCAAAGTAGAAATGAGCGGCGTCAGGGCGTTATAGAGGCCGTCGCGTAGGCGCGGTTTTTCGCCAGCAAAAAAGTGACGCAAAAGATAGAGCGTAACGAGCCACATAATCAAGAAAAGGATAATCATAAAGGTATTGCCGGTTTCGCTCATGCCGGTGTCGAGACCGCCGGTCATGACGGTGGTAGCGAGCAAAATCCCGGCTTTGGCGAGATTGCTGAGCTTGCCGATGGCGAGGTCGTCGCTGGTCTGGTCAATTGAAGCCTGGACGTCAGCATAAGTCTCCTCGCTAAGCAAGCCGACTGCCACCACATAAGCAATCGCCATGATTAGCACAAACGGCAAAAACACGCGAGCATGGCAAAAAATGAGCTTAAAAGTGGTCATAGCGTGGCTGAGCAGGCCTGGGGTCTGAGTCGGGCGGCGGTAGTCCTCGCGGTAGGAGCGCTGAAAAGAGCGGTGGAGATGAACATGCTTTTTCCGATTGGTCTGAATTTGCTCAATTTTGGCAACAATTTTGCTACCAAATTTAGAGTTTTTGAAGCGACTTTTTGCTCTAGAGGCGATTTTTGGCCATTTCGAGCGCTTTTTGGTCGTTTTGGGGTGTTTCGGCGCCCTGGATTTTCCCTGCCTTTCTGGGGCCGATAGGCGCTTCTTGAGACCCTTTTTAGAACTGAGTTTTGCCATGTTCAAGCCTTTCGATGCGTTTTTCGATCGGAGGATGGGTGCTAAAAAGGTTGTTGATCGCGCCTTTTTTGAGCGGATTGTTGATAAAAAGCGCTTCGGCGGCGGGATTTTGGTGTTTCATGGGCCGAGCATGAGTGTCGAGCTTCTTGAGAGCAGAAATCATGCCTTCGGGGTAGCGCGTGAGGTGAGCAGCCGAAGCATCGGCGAGATATTCCCGCTCGCGCGAGACGGCCAGCTGGGCGAGCGAGGCAGCAAGAGGCGCAAGCAGCGAGACCAAGATGACCGCAATCAAGCCAATCGGACTATTGTCATCGTCGTCGGCATGGTTAGCGTAAAACATCATGCGTACCCCGAGGTCAGCGATATAGCCAACAATACAAACCAGACCAAAAGTGATCATTGAAACCCGGATGTCGTAATTTTTGACGTGGGACATTTCGTGCGCCATCACGGCAGTCAATTCTTTATTATCCATGATGTCGAGCAGGCCGGTCGTGGCAGCAACCACGGCATGGTTCGGGTCACGGCCAGTGGCGAAGGCATTGGGTGCGGCGTCGTCGATAATGTAAACTTTGGGCATCGGTAGGCCAGAAGTGATGGCGAGATTCTCTACGGTGTTATAGAGGCGGGGATTATCACGTTTTTGGATTTGCTTGGCGCCAGTCATAGCGACCGCGAGCGAGGCAGAGCAAAAATATTGAATCACAGCATAGGTAAGCGCAACTCCGACCACCCAAACCGTAATCATATAATCATCAAAAACGTAAGCAAAAAGCCAGCCTAGCGCCGCAATAACCAGCACAAACCC
This sequence comes from uncultured Candidatus Saccharibacteria bacterium, assembly GCA_948435375.1. GTDB lineage: Bacteria > Patescibacteriota > Saccharimonadia > Saccharimonadales > Saccharimonadaceae > Nanosyncoccus. The sequence goes on along the minus strand of CAOJGQ010000006.1, from coordinate 2,219 downwards.
CAGCATGATGAGGACAGTGTTGCGTTTGTTGGCGGCGATTTGCTTATACATGGCTAAAATTTACCTCCGGAAAAGCTGAAATTAGTCGAAGTTGACTTCGGGCGCTTTTTCGATGCGTGCCTGTTCTTCTTCGGAAACTTCGAAATAATCATAATCCTTGAAGTGCAGAAAAATGTTATTGATTAGGTTGGTAGGAAAAAGCTTGACTTTGGTGTTGAAATCCTTGGCACCGGTGTTATAAAAACGGCGAGCGGCCTGGATTTTGTCTTCGACGTCCTGGAGTTGGCTCTGAAGTTGTTGAAAGTTAGCGCTGGCCTTGAGCTCAGGATAAGATTCGGCGATTGCCATGATCCTAGACAAAGCATGAGACATTTGGTCCTCGGCTTTGGAGGCATCCTTCACGCTACTAGCGCTCATAGCAGCCGAACGGGCGGCGGCAAGGTTCTCAAAGGCTTCGCTTTCGTGCTTCGCGTAAGCTTTAACGGTCGAGACGACATTTGGGATCAAATCAGCGCGATATTTGAGCTGGACCGTGATATCCGCCCAAGCCTCCTTCACGCGCTCATTGAGGCGAACGAGGCTGTTGTGCGACGACCAAATCGCAGCGATTAAGATCAGGACGACACATAAAATAATAATCCAAGGTATCATATTTTCTCCTAGTTATGTATCTAGTATACTACTTTGGGGATTTTTGGCTAGGGCAGATTTTGTGAGACGGTTTTTGACGAGGATGATTTTGGGCAGGGCAAAACCCCGCATGCTTAATGCGGGGAAATGCTTAACTAGCCCTCAATATCGCGTCGTTTAGTGAATCATCGAATCGAACATGCTGGCCATCAAGCCGGTGAAGGCGACCACGACGAAGAAAATCAGCCAGATGATCCAGAGGCAGAACTGTGAGCGGGCAAAATTCCTGAGGTTATGATTGTCGGCGGTGAGGGCAAAAATGATCACGATGATCCAGCCGATAATGGGGATTGAGAAGAGAATTTCGTAGCCGAAATAGCCCCACATTGAGATGGGTTTGTAGTCTTCGGGAATTTTTGGTGTTCTTTGATTTGCCATGGCAAATAACTCCTTTTAGATTATTTAATACAAGCATAAGCGAAATTGACGAAATAATCAAGGTTTTGGGATTCTGGTAATTTTATGTTGTACTACTAGGTGAGCCTGATATGTTATAATAACGCCATGGAACAGAGTTCAGAATGGGAAGCCGAGATGGAAGCGGTTGGATTGCCCGCGCATGCGAGAATGCTTGAGGAAATTTGTCAAGAAGAAGACCTACGGCTTTCTTGGCTGTCAAATAATTGGGTGGCGATGCTAGAAAAAGATGGTGCTGTGAGATTTGTTTCGGGCTATAAATTCGGTATGGATTCGCACGCGGTGGGCGAAATTCTCGATGATAAGTTTGCACTGTTTGAGATTCTGAAGGTTCAAGGTCTGCCTGTGATTCCGCACCAATTATTATATGCCGAGAACTGCCGAGAAAAGTTTGCGCAAAAATTTCAATCGCGAGAGTATATTTTGGACTTTATTGATAAATATTCTTTGCCAATTGTAATTAAGCCTAATAATGGAACGGGAGGATGTGGAGTTTATCGTTTGTCAAGCATAGACGAGTTGTCAGAGGTGTTAGAAAAAGTCTTTCGAAAAAGTTTCTCAGCGAGTATGTGCCCGTTTTATCGCTTTCGGGCGGAGTATCGCGTGATTTGGTTAAAGGGCGAGGTACGCTTGGTTTATGCCAAGCGACCAGCGGAGGCGGTCAGTAGTAGCGACGATAACGGCAAGGTTGGCAATGGCGCTAATGGTAGCGATGGAGATAATGATGACAGTGGCGAAAATTGGAAGTTCAACCTGAAACAGGGTGCGCAAGCAGAAAAAGTCCTGGACGGCGAATTGAAGGAGCGCTTGGTGAATTTGGCACGGCGAGCAGCGAATGCGGTGAATTTGCAATTTGGCAGTATCGATATTTCGGAGCTTGAAAATGGTGAACTACTGATTATGGAGTTGAATAGTGGGGTAATGATAAAGCGCTACCTTCGGCAGCATCCGGAGGATTATGGTCTGGTGAAACAGATTTATCACGATGCAGTGCAGGAAATGTTCCGAACTTAGTTCGGGTTTGGCTTGAGAGAAAAGATGTGTTAGAATGGAGGCATGGCACTGTGGCGGAGTGGTGACGCAGCGGTCTGCAAAACCGCGTACACCGGTTC
>CAOJGQ010000005.1 GCA_948435375.1 uncultured Candidatus Saccharibacteria bacterium | reverse complement strand
TATATCACGCAGTGACGATTGTGCCGCTTTGAAGTGCGAGAGCAGCGGCGAGATTTTCGGGCGAAGCAATGATACCGTAGCGGGATTTGCTGACTTGGGGCTGAGTGGCGCAGGTACCCTGAGAATTTTCGCGTTGGGCGTGGTTGGCTTGGTCAACGAAAGCGGCGACCGCTTCGATTTTTGGTAGCATAGAGCCGGCACCAAAATAGCCAGCGGCGAGATATGGCTCTAGCTCGGTGCGTGAAATCCGGCCAATAGCGGTTTGATTAGGCTGGCCAAAATGAATGTAAGCATTCGGCACGGCGGTAACTGAGACGAAAAAGTCAGCGTCAACTAGGAGAGCAAGCTTCGCAGCGGCAAAATCTTTATCAATTACGGCGTCAACGCCTTGGAGCTGGTGTTTTTCGGTGCGAATCACGGGAATGCCGCCGCCGCCAGCAGCGATGACAATGGCGCCGGACTGAACGAGGGCTAGGATTTGGCTACTTTCGATAATGTCGATTGGCTTAGGCGACGGTACAACGCGGCGGTAACCACGGCCAGAATCTTCATGCATAGTCCAACCGCGAGTTTCGATGAGTTCGGTAGCTGCGGCTTGATCGTAAAACTCACCAATCGGTTTGCTAGGCTCCGTAAAAGCTGGGTCTCTCGGGTCAACTAGGACTTGAGTGACGAGACTAACGGCAGGAGCAGAGGCCTGAGCGGCAGAATCCTGGCTGAGGTTTTGGGCAAAAGCGTTATCAATCGCCTGCGCGAGCCAATAGCCAATTTGGCCCTGGCTCATGGCGACAGCGGTTTCGAGCGGCATGGCAGGAGCAGAAGCAGTGGCAGCGTTTTCTTCGTGAAGCAAGATATTGCCAACTTGCGGGCCATTGCCATGGGAAATAATGATCTCGTAGTTGCGTGATAACTGGGTGATGGTTTGGCCAACTTCGGCAGCGATCTTTTTCTGGGCAGCGGCTGAGACTTCGCCTTTTTTCTGTAAAGCGTTACCGCCGAGCGCAATAACGACGCGTGGCTTAGATGACAGCGAGGAGGAAGAGGAAGAGGAAGAGGAAGTTTTTTGAGTTCGAGATAAAAAATTGCGCAACATAATTTCCCCGTTAGATTAATTACGGTTTTTCTTGACGTAGTTATCCTCTTTTTCGAGGATGGCGCGGAGGGTGAATTCTTTACATTCGCCTTTATTATTGCAGTTCGCGGCTTCGTAGCTATAAGAACTGCCCTCAACGCCCATATTGACGCCAAGTGGATCGGTGAAAAGCTGCGGGTCAATGACGGGGAGATTTTCTTCGGAAATTGATTCAGGGTAATACCCATTTTTGGGATGATAATATTCTTCTAGAGCGTAGAACATGGCGTTGATGGCGGTTTTGCGGTCTTCATCGCGGCGCATAGCATCAATATTGGCTTTCTGGATAAAGAAAATTACGAGCAGTAGAGTAGCAAAAGCCCCAACAACCATAAGCTCAATGACCGTGAATCCCTTTTTTGCGTTCATATGACAAGTATAACATAGATTCGGGGCGCAAGCTACATACTAGGAAGTGGTTTGATCAAAATAGGTAGCACTCGTAAGATCGATGGCTTCTTTCAAATGATCGAGAGAGTTTTTGGCAGTTTGCTCAAGCGGTTGATGGGTGATAAACTCCGAAAAAGTGCTGATAATTCCCTGTTCGAAAACACTGGTTAAGACCTTGGGTACTATGCTAATACCATCAATAACCAAATCCTTGCAATCGTTAAGACTTCTTTTTAGTAAGAATTCAACAGTTTGAGCAGCAAGAAGCTCGCGAGCGGTGCAGTTATTGTCAGTGAAATTGCTAATACCATTCAGGCAAACGAAGGCTTTGGCCATGTTGAAGAGAAAGTTGGGCGGAACAATTTCATAACTGAGGCAAATATTGACCATGTCGATAAAGTAATAAGTTACTTCTTTCTGACGAACGGTGGCGCAGTAGCGCTGACAATCGGCTTTGAAAGCACGCTTCTGCTGATCATCCATCTCGCCATAAGCCACGAGTTCGGCATAGAGTTTTTCGTAATTCCCAGCGTAGGCAGTGAGGAAAAAATCGCGACAAAGTTTGGCGTCCTCGGGCGCGAGCGCACAAAGCAAGCCCATGTCGATAAACCATAGATCGCCATTGTCATCAATGCTGAGATTGCCGCTGTGAGGATCGCCGTGAAAAACTACCGGCTGATCGTTGAACAACGCCCAAAAACTCAGCTGGATATAGCTATTGAAAGCGGTAGTGATTTTAGCTTTGTTTTCGGGAGTGAGCGGGAGCTTGTTGACGGTGGGAGATTTGACAAATTCCATGACGATGATATTCTCAGTGCAAAATTCTTCGTAGAGTTTGGGGATTTTGACTTTTTTAGTACGCTTAACTTTGCCATTGATATTGTTTGCAAAAGTTTGATAAGTTTTAATATTGGCCTGCTCGTGGAGAAAATCGGTTTCTTGTTTAATCCATTCAAGGTAGAGATCGAGCGCGTGGTCACTGCCAGCAAAGTTGCGAAATTTGACAAACTTGCCAAAACGATGGGTAAGCTTGCGAATAGTCTTCAAGTCACGGTTGATGGTTTCGGTAACGTCCTGGCGTTTGATCTTGATGGCGACCGTCTCACCGGTCTGAAGAATGGCGCGGTGGACCTGCGAAACGGAGGCCGAGCCGACCGGGGTTTCATCAATTTGGGCGAAAATTTCTTCAAGTCTGTCGCCATATTCACGGCGCAGAATCGTCATAACCTCTACAAAACTAATCGGGTTACAATTGTCACAAATGCTGGAGAGCAGAAGGCGATCCTCTTCCGTGAACAGGTTGCCAAAGTTTTGGGTGGCGAGCATTTGGGCCATTTTGATGTAGACAATGCCCATGCGCTCGGCGAAGCGGCGGATGAGCTCGCCGTTTGGGCGACGGAGGAAAAGTTTGGCGAAAAGGAGTTTGAGGAGTTCGAGGTAGAGTTTCATATAGTTGGATTATAACATGGTGGTGTTGGTTTTTCGATTCTGGCTTGACGTAAGGCAATATCGTAATGAAGCCTACACGTTAGACTTGATTGTCGGCCGTTGGTTTTTCGATTTGTCTTTTGGTGCTGGACACGGAGTCCTTTCATCCCGTCGTCACGGGTGAAAGGCTCCTCTTCCTCCTCGTGACGTCCGGAATGGTCCAGCGTCCAAAAGCAAATAACGAAAAACCAATGACACAGACAGCCAAAGTATAGTGTAGGCTTCATTATATTTAATTCTTCGGCAAAACAGAACCAAACCTGAAACTGACTAACATTCTCATAATCTCCTATATATCTAACTCGTGGCGGGAATGTACACGTTGGGATCGGTGCTCTTAGGTACGCTGATCGTAATGGTATTTTGTGGTCTGGCACGTCTGCCGCATCTACGCTTTCAGCTTTTAACTTAACTTTCAATAATGTTTATGTCTATGCGTCGCTTGATGATGCCGGCTGGTATGGCTTTACGGTCCGACGAAAGGTTACTAAGTTTTTCAAAATCGTGCGCAAGTTTTGGAAAGGCATACTCCGCAACGGAAGAAGCTCGTCGAGCTTTTGCAGAAACATACTCTTCTTTTGAGAAAACATATGATTTCTAGTGTTTAAATTTTACCTCTGTAATTCCGAGTAAAATTAGTAGTTTGAGAAACACGTCGTCAATATTTAGAAACATAATCGTAATGGGTAAAAAGATATCGATAGCGTTGAAAAAGATGCCAATGACTAACGAGAAGATACCGAAGATCGGATTGATTTTTATGCACCGCACCACAAAGCCGTGCCAACGACTGGTGCTAGCCGACGGGTAGACGTTAGTGCTATGGAAATATAGGTGATAAGCATGGGTCGGAGAAATATAAGTAGTGGCTCCCCAGTAGTTGCCCTCGTTACCGGCAGCCCTCAAAGAGCCATGCGGCAGATAGATAAACCCGCCACGAGTTAGATATATAGGAGAATTGAAGATGTTTGGTTTGGTAAGCCGCTACGTGATTGACATATTTTATAGTGTGTGATATGATTAGAAAACATTACTGAAGTGTTGTCTTGAAATTAAAATCAGTGTAAGGGGGTAAAGGAAATGGAAAGATGGACGGTGAACGGTAATGAAAGCACGTTGAAAGGGATTACATCTATTATCAAGACGGAAATGTCCAGGCCGGTTGCAATTATTGTAGTAGGCGTAGGCCCAGATGTCGAGGGAGACTTCAAAAGCCGAACGCTAGAAAAGCTGCGGGCGAATCTGCAGGGCGTAATACAAAGGACATACATGTGTCTACCGAGCCTGTTGGAGCTGGTGAAAGTTGAACGAGGGCGGCCAGATGTGGTCATTGTTACACTTGATTCTGCTAACTCGATGGACCATGCTACCCGACACACATTAGTAACGCTGCTGCGAAAACATGGTGCGGAAACAGTGGTGATACTGTATACAAAATGTAAACCGCCGGTAGAGAAACTGTCGAGGCTATTTCGGAGACTTTCGGGAATGTCGACCTTCAAACGAGAGATCCAGATGATGGAGGCTAATGCACCGACGCAGGACGGGATTGAATACCTCATTGTAGCCGAAGAAACCGACGAGAAACGTGCTTAAAAAGAGGACTCGAGAATTCTGTTCGAAGGTTCTGGGATTTTAGGCCTCGCTGAGAAATTGGCGGGGCTGTAGTTTTATTAACAAAAAATAAGACTCGGGGAGTCATGTTTTTATGTACACGCATCAAACGTGTAGTCTTTATTTTGGTAGTACCAGGTGGGATCGAACCACCGACCTCAGGCTTATGAGTCCTGCGCTCTAACCAGCTGAGCTATGGTACCACGCATGCTGGGATGGGGACAAGATGGAAATCTCGCTTCGTTCGATAACGAACTTGCGCAAGTTCGACGTCTTATCTGCTTTCTTGAAAGAAATCCTATTTTCTAATATTTTTCAAATATTAGAAAATCGTCTTCCTGGCGGAAGGGACAAGATTCGAACTTGCGAGGCTTTCGCCCGCTGGTTTTCAAGACCAGTGCCTTAAACCACTCGGCCACCCTTCCGCTATTTATTGTAGCACAGATTTCCAAAGGTGGCAACTGGGAGAGGAATTGATTAAACGAAACTGCGGGTGTCTTCCCTGTACAAAAGTGAAGTTGTTTGTTAAGATTGTACTAATATAGAGGAGGTACAGATGAAGGGTGAATATCGGCCATACAACGAAAGAATGCCAGACGAACAGTATAAGAAGTTAATCCGAGCGGTTCTGAAGGATGGGATACGTAGCCCGTCGCCGATGGTGGACGAAAATGGTAAAGAAGTGGATTCGATTGACCTCTTAGGCGCGCCGGTGATGCGGTTTGATTTGTTAAAAAACGGCGCGCCGGTTTTGACGGAAAGAGCGATTAAGTTTTGGCGAACGCCGATTGGCGAGCTATTTGGCTTTATCAATGGCGCCCGGACACAGGAAGAACTGGAAAAGTTCGGCTGCAAGTGGTGGAAAAACTGGTGCACAGAGAAAAAATGCGCAAAACGAGGGCTTGCGACTGGCGACCTTGGCCCGGGTTCGTATGGTGCGGCGTTTCATGATTTTCCGACTGCCGAAGGCGAGTCGTTTAACCAATTTGCCGAGATTATTAAACAAATCAAGGAACGGCCAGAATTGAAGGCACATCTCATCACGCCGTGGATTCCGCAATATACAATTCGCAATAAGGATCACCAGCAAAAAGTGGTGGTTTGTCCGTGCCATGGCTGGATGCATTTTCGGGTGTTGAACGGAAGGTTGAACCTGGTGATGTTTCAGCGGAGTTGTGATGTTTTGATTGGTTGTCCGAGCAACTGGGTGCAATATTCGGCGCTGCTGCTCGCAATGTCGGAAGTTTTGGACCTTGAGCCAGGAGAATTTGTACACATGATTTCCGATGCGCATATTTATGCTAATCAACTGCCGTGGGCGGATGAGATTTTGGCGCGCGAGAGTAAGGCATTCCCGACGCTAAAAATCACGAATAGCCATGATAGCATTTTTGACTATCGTGTAGAAGATTTTGAGCTGACGGATTATGCCCCTGAGCCTGCAATTAAAGGAATTCCGGTGGCGATTTAGATGGACGAGAATTGGCTAGCAAACGTTAAGATTGCAAAGAAAACAGGCCGGAAAGTTGGTTTGGTACAAGGTTCGTGGGATTTGTTTCACCTGGGACACTTGCGTTATATAATGAAAGCGCGAGCGTTGTGCGATTTCTTGATTATTTCGATGGACAGTGACGAAAAAATCCGTAAGCGTAAAGGTCCGACTCGACCGGTGATTCCAGAAAAAGAGCGTTATGATTTCATTCGGCTACTGAATATTGCCGATGCAATCGTGGTAAAAGAAGCGGATGAACCGAAATGGCACTTGATCAAAACGGTGAAGCCAGATGTGCTCGTGGTGATTAAGGAAAATTATACCGACGAGCAGATTGAGAAGTTACAGAAATACTGTGGCGAGGTGGCGGTTTTGCCACGCCAGGCAAAAACTTCGACATCGGATAAAATTCGCCAAATTACTTTGTCGAGCCGATTGCGGAAAATTGATGGCGTGAAAGAAAATGTGGCGAAGGCAGCCGCGAAGACGAAACGACGCATAAAATACACCAAAGACATGCCGGAGCCAATTCCACGACTTTTGAAAGAGTTGCAGTATTCGACCGACGATGTTTGTCCGGTGGCGGCGACGTGCTTCTGGAACGGACAATGGGTTTATGGTTCGAATCAGATTGATTTCACAATCCCGGAATATGACGTGACGAACCGTACGGAGCTGTTTTATGACACGGTAGAACATTCGGAAATTAATATGCTGAAAAAGATGGGTAATGTCAAAAGCTTGGCTGAGACACCGGTTTATATTACGTTGTTCCCTTGTGATAAATGTATGAAAGTATTGGCGGATAAGGGTGTGAAAGAAATTTATTACCTTGAGGACCATCCGGAGAGAAATTGGAGTAAGCGCTCGCACGCTTTGGCGGAGAAAAAAGGGATTAAAACGGTTTGTTTGATTGAGGAGCAAAAAGATGAGGAAATATAAGTATATTTATCCGCCGAATGCGCGGGAGCAGGAGCAGCTCGATATCATGGTCGAGATGGAAGCGGCAGACAAGGATCCGATGGCGGAGGAAAATGTTGACCAAGAAATACAGCCAACACTGTTTCGTACACAGTATTGGTATGTGTCGCATAATCGTTACCCGCGTCCAGGTAGTGAACTTTCGTTTCTAATTGTGGCAGCGGGCCCCGTATATAAAGTTGAGGAAATTTCATCAGAGATGTGGCTAGATTTACAACAAATTTGGCAGAGATTGATTAAGGAGTATAAGGTTAAAGGTGGGGGGATTTGTATGCGCTTCGGAGACCCTGCAAAATCTGGAGCGTCATTGACGCGGTTACATGCGCATATTATCATGCCGACCGATGGCGAGAAGGTGCGCTTTCCGATTGGCGGACGAGCGAAACTAAAAGAGGGGTTGGCGATTAAGGGTAGGGAGTAATGATGGATGTGGCTATTAGGCGGGCTGGGATCGATGACTTGGAGATAGTGCAGAAGCTTGGGGCTGAATTAGCAGAATCTGAGCACAAAAACTGGGATAAAGATCTTGATCCGAAATGGGCTTTGAGCGAAGCTGGTGCGCGAGCTTATCACAAAATGATCGAAAACAGCTATGTTGCAATTGCTTTCCAAAAAGATGAACCAGTTGGTTATTTAATCAGGGGTATTCGCCGACCGATGGACGGCGCGGCACGACAAACAATTTCGGCTCAGCTCAATAATATCTACGTGAAGGAAGGTTTACGTAAGTAATCCATTGGTAGCAAGTTGTTTGATGACTTTAGAAAATATTGTAAAGATAATGGAGCTACTAAACTAAATGTTACGGTAATTGCTTCCAACACTGATGCGGTGAAGTTTTATCAGTGACAAGGTTTTGAGGCTTCACGAATAATATTGGCACAAGACTTATAATATATATATATCTATATATATATTATAAGCTTAGGCAGCGTTGGTGTGGACGGCGGTCACGTCGTCGAGATCGTCCAGAGCGTCGAGGAGTTTTTCGAGCTTCTCCGCGGTTTCGCCTTCGACAGCAATGGTGGTGGTAGGGATATATTTCAGCTCAGCATTTGTAACATTGAGACCAGTGTCAATGAGCCGTGCGCGAACTTTCATGAGATCGCTCGGCGCGGTGACGATGATTAAGCCGTCGTCGGTTTCGTCGACGTCTTCGGCGCCGGCATCGAGCGCTTGGAGCATGGCCTCTTCGCCCCGATCGCTAACCTCGATCCAGCCTTTACGGGCGAATTGGAACATGACAGAACCAGGGTCGGCCATGCGACCACCGTTCTTCGACAAAGCATTACGCACGTCGGGCATGGTGCGATTTTTGTTGTCAGTCGCAACTTCAATAATAATGCCGGCGCCGCCAGGACCGTAACCCTCGTACACTTCTTCGATCAGAGCAGCTGCACTTTTGTCGGACACGCGAGCAATTGCACGTTCGATATTGGCTTTCGGCATGTTGGCTTGGCGAGCTTTTTCCAGCATCATAGCCAGTGAAGGGTTCATACTCGGGTCAGTGCCACCGCGCGCCGCAATGGCAATTTGGTTGGCGATTTTGGTAAACAAAGCACCACGCTTCGCATCGACGACGGCTTTTTGGCGCTTGGTGGTGGCCCATTTGCTATGTCCGGACATGTTGTTCTCCCGCTTAATGAAGTTGATAAAATAACTATCTATAATTATACACTTTTTACATACAAAATCAAGGTTGCGACGAGGCATCAGTGATGATGGCGATGAGAATGATGGTGGGCAGAATGACGAGAAGACTCGACATTACAGCTGATCTGGCAGGTTTCTGCCTCACAAGATTCACCCGGCGTTTCAAACTCGATGGTGGCATGAGAAATCCCGTGCTCACCCAATTCGGAGCGAATAGCGGATTTGAGCGCAGAGCTGGGGTTCTCGGAAACTATGTGCAGCGTGGCATAATTACGATAACCATCTAGACTCCAGACATGGATATGATGAACGCCGTCGACTTTTGGGAGCTCGAGTAAATGTTGTTCAAGGTCGACCAATGAAATGTTTTGGGGAGTTTTCTCTAGAAAAAGGTCAAGGACCGCGCGGAAATTTTGCAAAGCATTGACCAGAATAAAAATCGCCACCGCGATTGAAAGCAAAGGATCGATAACAGCGAAACCTGAAAAGCGCATGATGGTGGCGCCGATCAAGACCACCGCCCAGCCTAGAACATCTTCCAGCATGTGCAGATTGACGGATTTTTGGTTGAGCGAAGATTTGTCGTGCGTAAAATAAGCAGCAGCAAAATTCACAATGACACCAAAAATCGCGAGCAAAATCATACCATCGTAATTAACCGCGACAGGATGGAAAAGGCGGCCAACGGATTCATAAATCACGATCGCTGAGCCGCCAATCAGAATTAAGGTCGTGATGAGGCCACCCATGACCGAATAGCGAAGGTAGCCGTAGGTGTAATTTTGGTCGGGCGATTTTTGGCTGTATCGTTCAAGAAAATAAGCGACTCCAATGCTGAGAGCGTCGCCGAGATCATGAATTGCATCGGAAGTGATTGCGACACTTTTGGTAAATGCGCCGCCGAAAAATTCAAAAATTGAAAAGCCGAGATTGAGCAAAAAGGCGACGAGGATTTTGTGCTGGGATGTGGTTTTTGTTGGAGAGGCCTTTGTTGGGGAAATTTTTGTTGAGGTGGTTTTTGTTGGTGTGGTTTTTGATTGTTTTTTGGACATAGTACTCCTAAAATGACCGTAGGGACGGCCTTGATAATTAATTATCAATCTTCTGAAAAGAAGTTAGGATGAAAAAATCATGATTAAGAGCGGACAATGTCTGAGGCTCGCTAAGTCAATGTTCGGGATGGAGCAAGTGGCTTTAAGTTATAGGTTATAGCCCTTGTCGCCGAACTGTTATGGTACCCGGAACAGGACTTGAACCTGCACCTAATTGCTTAGACTAGCACCTGAAGCTAGCGCGTCTACCAATTCCGCCATCCGGGCATATAATTTTGTACTGTAACGCAGACTGATTCCCTGCGTCAGATAATTTTAGTATAGCACACTTATAGAGGTGGGTTAAGTATTGACTTTTGTCGTAATGTGTGCTATAATGAAGGTAGAGGCGCGGTTCTTTGAGTCGTTGCTTGGGGTTTTAGTGTCTTAAAAATGCTCGAAATAAAATACTTAGAAACGGGAGGGAAAGAATGAGTAGAAAAAATCAGAGCAAATCGTTGATTTTGTCACCTTTGGAAGTTTATGATTCAGATGTACGTATGGAAGACTTCGTCTTGCAAGCGGTCAATAAGTTAATTATCAAGAAACGCCGGAAGAACCCTGCAGACAATATCGCCTTAGATAGGGATAAGCTTAAAAGCGTAATTAAAAAAGCAGCACGCGAGCGTGGTAGAGAATATGATGGACGTTGGTTGAAAAACGTTCCGCTGTATATCGTAGCGGCAGGTTGGCATGTTGATATCACGAGTTGGGGCTATTCGCTCACGCCATCCAACCTGCAATATCAGGACGATTACGGACTGGACGAATGGTATGATGAATAGGCTAAGGATTGATGACCAGCCTTGATGAATAGGTTTCCTCGGGATAAAATAAATCCTAGTTTATGCTTCGAAGCTATGCGCCTTAGTGGCTAGAGAAATTGATTCTCTAGCCATTTTTTTGACCGCTCTGTCCCTTAGTGCAGCTTGGCGGAGGGAGGGAGTTTGGCATCCTTCAGAAGTGGAGCGAGCTCTTTTTCTTCGAGTGTTTCGTGCTCGAGCAAGGCAGCAGCGAGCTGATCGAGCACCGGCTGGTTGGCACGGAGGACTTCCTCGGCGCGGCGAGCAGCTTCATCGGACAAATCACGAACTTCTTTGTCGATTAGCTCGGCAGTCTTTTCGGAGTATGGCTTGCTGGAGGCGACCATATAATATTCAGCGTTGCTCTCGGGAAAGACGAGATTGCGGGTTTGGCTACCCATGCCCTCTTCAACAATCATTTCCTTACTAAGCTCAGCGACATGTTTGAGATCTGAAGAAGCGCCAGTAGTAATAGCGTCGGAGCCGAAAATGAGCTTTTCTGCCATGCGGCCACCCATCGCACGAGCGAGAATATCTTTCAGTTCATAAATGTTTTTGTAGCTACGGTCTTCGGGTGGGAGGAACCAGGTGACGCCACCGGTGCGACCGCGCGGGATAATGGTAACTTTGTGAACTGGATCGGAATCGGGCAGGACATGACCAACGATGGCATGACCAGCTTCGTGATAGGCGGTGATTTTGCGCTCGTGGTCGTTCATGGCCTTACTCTTGCGCTCGGGGCCGATCGCGACCCGCTCAAACGCCTCGGTCAAATCGGCATTTGTAATCTCTTTATGACCTTCGCGAGCGGCCGTGATGGCAGCTTCGTTCGCAATGTTGGCCAAATCAGCCCCCGAACTGCCGGCGGTTTTGGCCGCGAGAGCGTCTAAGTCAACGTTTTTCTCCTTGGGCTTGTTTTTGAAATGGACGTTCAAAATCTCGAGGCGGTCCTTACGCTCAGGTAGCGTGACGTTGACGTGACGATCGAAGCGGCCAGGACGGAGCAGGGCTTTATCTAACATATCGACGCGGTTAGTCGCAGCAATTACAATCACACCAGAATCATTGTCAAAGCCATCCATTTCAACCAGGATTTGGTTGAGCGTCTGTTCATCTTCACGCCCTGCTCCGCCACGCGCGTCGCGCTTATGCGCGACCGCGTCAATTTCGTCAATAAAGATAATCGAGGGGGCGTTCTTTTTCGCTTTGGCGAACAGATCGCGCACGCGTGAGGCACCAACACCGACGAACATTTCAGCGAATTCGGAACCAGAAATGCTGAAGAACGGCACGGAAGCTTCGCCAGCAACGGCACGCGCCATGAGCGTTTTCCCCGTGCCCGGCTCACCGGCCAACAAAACGCCGCGTGGAATTTTCGCCCCAAGTTTTTCATATTTTTTCGGTTCTTTGAGAAAATCGACGATCTCGGTCAGATCTTGTTTCGCAGCATCATTCCCCGCTACATCTTCGAACAAAACTTTTTTCTTGTCAGGACCGTAAAGCCTAGCCTTCGCTTTGCCAAAACCCATGGATTGACTGTTCATCGACTGCGCCTGACGCATCATAGAGCTGAAGAAGATAATAATGACGACAATTGGTAAAATGATAACGGCAATATTAATCGCATAATCCCAAAAATTAGATGGTTCAACATATTCGATAGCGGGATATTTTTCGTGGCAAGCTTCAGCTTCGGCGCCACTAAGCTCGCTACAATGGTCGATCAAACCCTGGTCGTAAAGTGTACCGGAGGCATCTTTGTAAGAGGTTTCGGTGGGATGTTTTTGACCTTTATAGGTGATACGGAGACGATTGCCCTCGACAGTGATTTTTTCGATCTCACTATTCGGCGTGTTGGCTTTGGAAATGATATTGGAGAGCGGGACTTCGGTGACAGTTTCGCTCGGGGTAAAAAGCATAGAAAAACCATAACAGCAAAGTAACAACAGAATGACGAAAAATAGCCAACGGGCAGCATTGCTGTTTGACGATTTTTTCTTGGTAGTTTTGGGCATAAACCTCCTTTTGTGATAAATCAGGCCAGTGTAGGCGATTTGTAAACTCTAAATCCGGTTCATTATATTCTATCAGTAGATACGGAAAAATGCAATTGCGATATATAATTACTGGTAAGGTATGGAATCGCGTGTTATAATTGCGACAATTGTTAGAAGACAGGAATGGAGGGCGAAGATGCACCGAGGAAAATTTGGCAAGCGGACTTTTGTGCCGGAAAATGTTAAAACGATTCCGGAGAAGGCGGAATTGAAGTTTGTGGGAGAGATTTTTGATGTTTATCAGTGGCCGCAGGAGATGTTTGACAGGACAAGGGCGACTTTTGAGATGTTGAGACGGGCGGATACGGTGAAAATCGTAGCAATTATTACGCCAGGAGAAAAGAAGCGTTTGAAGGATGTTGTAAAAATTGCAACATTTGACCGGCCGGGGTTGCTCGTAACTTATCAACGACAGCCGCGTAAAGATTGGTTTTATGATTTTCCGGGCGGAAGAAACGATAATCCAGATGAGGATGAGCTGGCGGCGGCAAAGCGCGAGATGGCGGAAGAGGCTGGAATGAAATTCCGGGATTGGAAACTGATTGGCGTGAATCAGCCTTTTGCGAAGATTGATTGGCTGGTTTACACCTTTCTTGCGAGTGGCCTAGAAGAGATCAGTCCGCAACAACTGGACGGGGGAGAAGAAATTGAACTTCAGGTGATTGATTTTGACGAATTGCTAAGTCTAGCAAATAAAAATGACGCGAAATATCTACGCTTCAAAAATTATGAAAAGTACAGGACAATTGGAGATTTAGCGAACGCAGCGGAACTGTATCATTATATGTAGCTCTTGGTGCTAGGATAATTTGGCTATGCTTCGGGAGATTCTTGGTCAGACTTTTCTTGCTTGGAACTGTTGGCATGGTTGGCGTCTTTGGTGCTGGCTTTGAAGAATTGCATGAGCCATTCGCGTTTCCAGGTGATGAGGCCAAGCAAAAGAACGCCCGCCAGCGACGCAATTGCCACAAGCGTAAGATTTTCGCCGACACCAGCGCCGATCATGTTGGTAAAAATGATAGTCGGAAGTCGGCCAAACGCCATTAGAAAAACAAGCCGACGAATCGGCAAATTTGTCAGACCAGCAATATAACAAACGATATCATCCGGAAAACCGGGTAACAGAAAAATCGCAAAGATAACTAATGAGGAGCTTTTGGCATTGATGATAAAATCGAATTTATCGACAGCGGACTTTTTGAAGATCTTTTCGAGTAAGGGACGGCCAAAACGGCGAGCAAGACGAAAAACAATATAACACCCGATCAAAGTGCCAATTAAAGTCCAGAGGATTCCCCACCCGCCAAAAAGATAGCCACCGATGCCGCCGACGACTTGCCCAGGGATGGGCGCGACGACGGTTTGAGTGATTTGTAGAAGAATATATAATAATGGTGCGAAAATCCCCCAAGAAGCGATAGTGGCTTGAAGCTTTTCTTGATTCCCTTCGGAGAAAATTCGCGTCAGTGGGCCACCCGCAATAATATCCCAGCCAAGATAGCCAACTAGCGCACCGATGATTATGACAAGCGCGACGGCTTTTAAGATAGTCTTTTTGGAGACGTGCGACTTGAGTGAAGTGTTATTTGGCATATTCGACAGCGCGAGTCTCGCGAATCACGTTTACCTTGATGACACCCGGGTATGACATAGTTGCTTCGATTTTGTTGGCAATGTCGCGTGCTAGTTTCAGAGCAGACAAATCATCAATCTGTTTCGGCTCAACAATAACGCGAATTTCGCGGCCAGCAGAGATAGCGTAGGCTTTGTCGATGCCGGGAAAGCTAGTGGCGATATTTTCTAGATCACGCATACGCTCAGCAAAATTCTCGGCCGAAATATTACGGGCGCCAGGACGGGCCGCAGAGAGCGAATCAACAATCTTGACAATGACAGCTTCAGGCGTAGTGGCTTCGATATCGTCATGGTGAGCGGCCATGGCATGAACAACATTGTCTGGCATGCCATATTTCTTAGCTAATTCAGCACCAATGTCGGCGTGTTTCCCTTCGATTTTATGAGTGACAGCTTTGCCGATGTCGTGAAGAAGGGTGGCGGTTTTCGCAACGCGCTTGTTCGCACCAATTTCTTCGGCAATCATGCCCGCAATGTGCGCCATCTCCACAGAGTGAAGCAAGACGTTTTGGCCATAGCTAGTGCGGAATTTGAGTTCACCAAGCAGATGGATCAGCTCGCGTGGAATACCAACCACGCCAACTTCGCGCGCTGCATCTTCACCGGCGCGGATAACTTCTTTCTCGATCTCACGTTCGGCTTTGGCAACGGCTTCCTCGATCGAGCTAGGATTAATCCGTCCGTCTTTCATGAGGCGTTCAAGCGCATAACGCGCAACTTGACGACGAATCGGATCAAAACTCGACAGTACTACCATGCCTGGCGTATCATCAACCATAATATCAACACCAGTGGCGCGCTGTAAAGCCTGAATATTGCGACCTTCCTTGCCGATAATGCGGCCTTTCATGTCGTCATCGGGGAGTTTTAGAGCCGTAACCGTACGATCGGCGGTCACTTCGGATGACATGCGCTCCATGGCGGTGAGCAAAATAGCTTGAGCGGTTTCGTCAACTTCGTGTTTGATTTCTTTTTGCTCCTTGGCGACCAAGCCAGCGAGATCTTGTTTGATGTCGCGTTCGGTCATTTGCATCAGTTTTTCGCGCGCAGCTTCTTTGGAAAGGCCAGCAATTTTTTCGAGTTTTTCTTGTTGACGATTGCGAATATCACGCACTTCAGTTTTTAAATCATCAAGTTCTTTTTCTTCTTTAGCGAGACGCTCGGTTTTTTTCTCGAGCTGGTCGAGTTTGTTATCAAGATTATTCTCACGTTCGCTCAAACGATGTTCTGTGTTTTTCCACTCCCGGCGGCGTTCGGCCTCTTCTTGTTGCGAGCGAGCTGCCATGTCGGTGGCGTCACTTTTGGCTTTCAAAACAATGTCAGAGGCTTCATTTTTTGCCTTGCGAATGAGATCTTCGGCGCGATTTTTACCGCCGTTTTCGTTCTTTTTATTATAGGCAAAAAGTCCGCCCGCACCAACACCAGCGCCGATGATTAGCGCTACAATCACTAAAACTATATCCACGATAAACCTTTCTCGTTGTTGCTGGTATTTTCCTGATACCAGCGGGATTAACAAAAATATAATAAATAATAAATTTCCGATTCTATTGTATCATACTTTGTGAATATACCAAGTTTTTCGAGGTTTTAGTTGAAAGATACGCCTTATTTGCGTGGCTGACTAATGTTCGCGGGGCGGCCGTAATCGGGGAGGATAATTTGATGTCGTTGGCCATGATGGTCGTAGAGTGGAATATCTAGCTGGTCAGCCAAAGCGTTCACAATTGCAGCACCGATACGAAGCCCCGTGAAAGAGCCTGGTCCAGAGAAAAAGGTGATTTCAGAGAGATCTTGCCAAGTTTTATGCTGAAAGGCTAGCTGGTCGGCAATGTATTTCTGTAAATTACGCGCCATATCATGTCCAGCATCCCATTCATAGCTCTTTTCCCCAAGCTGAAGTTTGACAAGATTGGTGGAGGTATCGAGATACATTTTGGTCATTTTTGGCCTTTCTGGAGGTTTTTGGTGGGTTTTTCGCAGAGTTTTCCACAGTTTTCGGAGTTTTGCACACAAGGTTTGTTCATTTTTCCACAGGTTACTGAAAGTTTTCCACAGGTTTTCCACAGGTTTTGGACAAGGGGTGAATTAGTTGTAGAACTAATGTTAATCTCGCGTGAATTATCGTCTTGGAGGCTAAATTCAAGGGTGATAGTTTGATTGGGGAGCAAATCTTGAACATCGCCGCCCCATTCAATAACAACCAGAGTGTCGGGCTGGGACAAAGTATCAGCTAGTTCGCTGGACATGAGACCAGGGTCATCGAGGCGATAGAAATCGTAGTGCACTAATTCCCCTCCCTGACAAGCGTAACGCTTAGAAATTGTGAAACTTGGGCTGGTGACCGGTTCGTTCAGGCCAAGACCAGCTGCTAGACCGCGCACAAAAGTAGTTTTGCCGACGCCAACGTCGCCTTTGAGCTCGAGCACGCACGGCAAGACTAACGCACTAGCGAATGTGCGCCCAAAATCGATCATTTCGGCCTCGGAATTAACTTGCATCTTGTTTTTATTATAACATGTTTTTTGCGAAAATGGTGAATGCAAGCCGGCGAGAGGAGATAAAGGATCAGGATGACATAAACAAGGAAGATTTTGGGATCACCAGTGGGAAGATTGAAGATGAGCATAGTTTTTTGACTGAGATAGTTGATGACGAAGATATGGAGATCGAGCAGAGCCGCAGCGAGTCGAGCAAAGATAGCGGCGAGAAATGAGAGCGAACTAGTGAGGCCAGTGAGAAAAGTAAATAGCATCACGTAAGGAAGGGTGGGTAGAATAATGAGGTTCGCTACAAATGATAGGAGTGAGAAGGTGCCATAGCTATAAATCAGAATCGGGGCGCAAACTAGGCTGGTGGCAAAGCTGGTGAGAAGCATATTGGCGAGCCAGGACGGGACTTTGCCACCGTAGAACTGTCGTTTCAGTCGGGGCAGGACGACAAGCAGGCCGAAAAAGGAGGCAAAGGAAAGTTGCCAGCCAAGATTAAGTAGGAAGAAAGGATTAATCAGAAGGGTAAGAGTAGCGACGAATAGGAGAAGACGAAGCGGAGTGAATTTGCGGCCGACATAGCCGACTAAGAGGGAGAGACTGGTAACTAAAGCAGCGCGAGTCATAGAGGCGGTGAAGCCAACGATAAGCACAAACGTCATAATCATCAAGAGCGCTGCAAGGAGTTCGGCGAAGCGCGAAAGGCGGCCAAAGATCTTTTTGGTGAGGTTCACGATGATACCAAGATGAGCGCCGGAAGCGACGATTACGTGAGTCATGCCTACTAAGCGCAGGGTGTCGGAGAAATCTTTGGACAGACCGTTTTTCATGCCCATGAGATAGCCAAGGCCGAGGTCGGCTTCGGGTGACGGAATATGCGCATGGACGGCGGTAGCAAAATTTTGTTTAATCTCAGCAAAGATGTCGCCAGGGACAGCGCGTTCGACGGCAAGAACCTCGGGTCGGTACATAGTGGCGACAAAGGTGCCGAAACCAGCGTTGAGTTTTCCTTGTAAGGTTACTTGATCAGAGCGTAGGAAATCGGTCTGGCGACCAGCGAGGCTGGCGTAGAGGGTACCGCTAAACACTTGGTCTTTCCCTTCTAGGCGCAGATCGGTGAGGCGCAAAACTACTTTTCCATCGCTAAGGTCTGGATCTTCAGTGATTTTGCCGGTGATATTTACTTCGCTGCCGGCCAGCTGATTAAAATAGGTTGAGCTAGATAGTTCGGGTGCGATGCGAAAATTTCCGAGCAGAGCGCCGGCGAGCAGGGCAAGCGGGATGAGCCAACGGCGCGAGATGATGATGCCGACTAGAATCATGAGAATGGCAACGATAAGCCAGAGGCTAGAGGTTTGCCAAAAATTATGAAAGGCGAGACAGAGGCTGAGACCAGAAATAAAACCACAAAAGCTTGCATAAACTAGCCAAGAAGGATGAAGCCAGCTGTTTAGCCAGTGGAAGAGAGCATGCGGACGGAATTTAAATTTTGACATACTTCGCAGTATATGCGGTTTGGCAGAAAATTAGCAAACACAAGCATGTTCAAAAAGGCGATTTTGTTTTTCGCTACGGGGTAGAATCTAATGCTTTTTATGGCGGGCGAGCTTGGCGTTTTTGGCAGCAATGCGACTCTTACGATACATGGCAAGACCAGTGTACATGCCAGCAAGGGCGCTCATCATGAGGCTGGGCGCGACAGCGTCGTTGCTCGGCGGGGTGGCCGTTCCAGCTATGGGCGCGAGATTGTTGGGCTGAGCTCGGCTAGGCTGAGTTGGGTTAGCTGGGTAGCTTTGGTGCGCAAGGGTGGAGGTTGATGCGGGCGAAACTTGAGCGGGGGTCAGATTTGTCGTGGCACGATATAAGCTCAGGACGATTTGGTCGATGTCGGTTTGGTTAGTAGTGGGATTAGCGATGATGGTTTTGGCTTGTTCAAGAATGACGATAATTCGCCCGTAACTCTCAGGCGTATATTTAGTAGCATCAAGTTGGGCAATTTGGGCAATAATTTCGCTCAGGACGGCAGTATCGAGTGTGGCTGCGTCAAGTGCAGTCGTGTTATGTACGACTGGGTTTGGTGAAGTTTGCGCCGTACCCTGGGATGATGCGTCGGGCTCGGCGGCATCTTTTAGCCCGCTAGTGGCAACTAAAACTTTGTTCATGACTTCAGCAAATAGGGCGGCACTCGTCTCCGACGCTTGAGAAAGTAAAGTTTTTGATTCAGAAATAGCGGCTTGTAGATCATAATATTGGCTGGTGAATTCGGGGCGGTAGTCGCTAATCGTGAGGTTAACAACAGCTGCCAACATTTCCGCGAGCCCATGACGCAATTCGACAAGAGTTTTGTCCGTATTCCTAGGTTGCGCTGATTCGTCCGTTGTGTTTTCTGGAGTGTCCGAGCTTTCTGAGTACTCTGGGATTTCAGAGTCTCTCGGGTAATCTGGAATAGTTGGTTGATCCGAGACCCCTAATTGGCTTGAATCCTCGGGCGGGGCAAGAGCTTCATCCTGACTAATCTTTTCTGGTCGGTCCTGGACCGCTGGTTGGTCGATATCTTCTAGCTCATTTTGAAACCCCGACTGGCTAACAATTTCCGCCTGGACAGGTTCCTCAGCAAAGAAAGCTTCTTTCAGCGCATGAATATGAGCATATGCATTTTCTAATTCGTCCGATGATACTTCGTCGGCGTCATCTGCCAGCAGGCTAGCCGCTTCAACCAGAGCAGTGCGAAGCTCGTCATAACATATATCACTCGGATCAACTTCGCTAAGCGCAGCATTAGCTTGGCCGATTAGCTCTTCGAGCGCGAGCTTGGCGGCAGTGAAGGCCTGTTCTTCGTCGAAAATGAGGAGAATTTCACGCATTGCGTCAATTTCGCCAAGGATACTATCAAAATCGTCTACCGAAGCAGCGTCTTCGTCCAGCAACGCTTCGGCCTCGGCAATCAAATCCATAAAATCATGATAATCTTCGGTATTGTATTTGTTAGGATCAAGTGCCTTAGCAGCGGCAATGGCCCCAGTGAGTTCTTGGCGAACGGCAGCAAGTTCAGCCGGATCAACGGAATTGAAAAATTCCAGACCATCAAGCGCAGTATTTAAATCAGCGGAAATATCATCAATTTGTTCAAGCGTAAGCTCATTTTGTGCTAACAACTGGCTGCAGGTTTCGATCGCAATGATGAGATTTTGGTAACTATCTTCAGTGTAGTGCGCGGCGTCCTTAGCGCGCGCGATGTCGATAACGGCTTGAAGTTCGGCTTTAGCCTCTACTAACTTCAAAGCAGCTTCGTCAACTGCGATCCAGCGACCGTCCGCAGTTTCTTCAAGATGAATGTCGGGCGCCAGAAAATCAAAGACATCTTCGCTAAAATTCCCGCCTCGAACCGTGATGACCGTTGCCTGCTCATCTTCATCATCTTCAGCGAGATCAAAACCAAAGAAAACGCCGACTGGACTACTGAACTGCCCTTCGGAAATTTCAAGGGAGGCAACATTGGTGCCAACTTCGCTCGAAGGACCATAATCCGCAAAAACATACTCTTTTTCACTTTTGTAAATCCCGCCATTGATTTCGAGGTTGACGTTTTCAGGTGCTTCGCCACCGAATAGGAAGGTGGCGCCAGCACCATCATTGGTTAAATCTTCCCCACCAGCATAAATTTGGGTATTCGTGAAGGAAAAGTTGCCAGAATAAGCTTTGATGCCGGTGGCGCTAGTGATTGTGCTGGCGCCGCAACGCCAGTTGGCAAAACCAGCGGCGACAATGCCCGTGTCTTCAGCGTTGACGACCGAATGGTCGGCAAGCTGAATCTCAGGGGCATTGTCGCCAGCACCCTGCACATTGCCGTTAATATAAATCCCGTCTTGAGCGCTGATGCTACCGCGAAGCTCTACCGCTACGCCATAGGCTGCGCTGGCACCTTGGCCGATAACGATGCCGTAAGAATTAGGCGCATGCAAGCGAACTTGCTGGTCGATGATAACTTTGGCATAATTGGCAGTTGATTGATTGATTGAGCCACGAATGCTAATCGCCACGCCGCCAAGCCCCATGGCCATGATGCTACCCTCGCCCGTAACCGTAAGCGTGCCATGTTCAACGTCAATTACGCGGGCGTTTTCATGACCAACCATTTCGTTGCCACAAGAAATAATGCTATGACCATTCAAATCAATCGTGGTTGGAGTTTCGCGCGCGATGCGAATGTCGTTGTCGATAATAATATCATTCACTAGACGAATTTCGCTCACCGTCGTAAATTCGGGGTCAGTTAGAAGTGTGACAAGTTCTTCATAGCTGCTAACCATGCCGGGATTGATTGCCATTTCGGCGAGTGGTTGATTATTGTCCGGCGCATATTCAGAATTATCACCAGAATTGTTATCATTACCGTTATCGTGGCGGGGAGTTTTTTTCTTCTTTTTGTTCTTTTCTTCTTCTTTCTTGTCTTTTTTGTTAGTTTGTCCTCCGGCAGGCAAAGCGCCAACTTGGACAGTTGATTCTCCACGCAAGGCATCATTAACGGCGCTGGGGCTAGTTTCTAGACCGGAAGCGCTTTCGAGATTGGCAGAAGTTTCAAGGCTCGAAGAGCCTGAGGGGGTTGAAGAGGCTTGGTTATTTGATCCAGAAGTAGCAAAAAGAGTCGCCGGGAAACTCATTCCGAGCGCCATCATTAAGGCTAAAATGCCAAAAAGCTGGTTCTTTTTCACTAGGCATGCTCCTCACGCCCACCCTAGTCAAACTTTTGTCAAAACAACACCACTGTTTCAATAATTATAGCAGTCTTTGCCGATAAAATCAAGGGTTTATTGGGGTTTGTCAAGCCATCACGCCAAAAAATGTTGTAAAATTTACAACATTTTTGCTAGGCTAGCCAACTGTTCGCATTTCTCGGACAATGACTGGCTTTCATTCCTATTGGTTATGCTTTTTGGCGAGATAATGGCGACGGGTAGCAAAGGCAAGAATGGCAAAAACTGCAGCACCGGCAAAAATTGTCGAGCTGGCGATAGCGCTGGTGGCCGTCGATTGATCGGCGACACCGGTGTTTGGCACAGAACTACGGCGGTTGCCACTGGCGCCAGACGGCGTGTTGGATGCATCGGAAGAATTAGATGGCTGTGGTTGATCGCTAGGTGAAAGAGTTGGAGTAGAGCCGGAGTTAGGATTTGACGGTTCATTATTGTCTTCAAATTTGTCGGCCGGATCACCACCGCCAACGCTAGAATCGCCGCTCGTGGCATCAGCACTATCGTATGATAATGGAGCGGGTTGCTCGGTTGCTAGTAAGCTAGAAAGCTGACCAATCACGGCCATAATTTGGTCGGGGTCGGAGTTTTCACTAAAACTTTCTGCGGTTTGGACTAAATTATAAAGTTCGGGATTGGCGGCATAATCAGGAATAAGATAGGTTTCGGCAAGCAAATCTTGTAGATCATTGAAAGCGGTCGCGTCGGTTATGTTCGCGTTATTTTGCGATACGCCATTTGAAGTTGCGGAAGGATCTGTACCTGCAGGGGTGCTAGTTGCAAAGCTATTGGGCGTTGAAAAAACACCGCAAGCCAAAACCAACATAGTGGCGCCGATGATTTTAGTGTTTCTCATGTTTATCTTTCTTCCGCCAAAAAGCGAAGTTTATGCTTATCTACTTCTATTGTAAACTAGAAATCTGAGGTTGGCAAGGGTAAAATCTCAGGTTTAGGCGCCGACTTTGTCCTTAGCATTGCGACGCGTAGCGTTGTGCTCAACATAGTCAATGATTTTTTCCGCGACATTGCGGCCAGTAATCTTTTCAACACCAAAGCCGGGCGAAGCGTTAACCTCAAGCACTAGCGGTCCACGGTTGGAACGCATCAGGTCAACACCAGCAATGTGCAGACCCATGGCTTTTGCAGCCTTGACGGCGATGCGATTTTCTTCTGGAGTAAGTTTCACGCTAACACCACCGCCGCCTTTGTGCAAGTTGCTACGGAAATCGTCATCGAGCGATTGGCGCTTCATGCTAGCTACCACGCGCGAGCCAACCACGAAGGCACGGATGTCGGTGCCGGCGGATTCTTTGACGTATTCTTGGAGCAGAATGTTCGTGCCCTCTTCATTGTATAAATAGAACGCCTGAAGGGCGGAACGAGCAGCCTTCTTGGTATCAGCAAGCACTACACCATTACCATGTGTACTAGAGGCGAGCTTGATAATAACTGGCAAGCCAATCTGTTCAAGCAAATCATCAATATCGGTCGTGTTGCGGGAAACTAAAGTCTTCGGTGTGTCAATGCCGGCTTTGGTGAGAATTTGCTGTGAACGCAGCTTGTCGCGAGCGCGAGTAATCGCAATTGAGCTAGAAACCGTCCAGACACCTTGCATCTCGAATTGACGGACGATCGCACTGCCGTAGCGCGTCATATAATTGGCAATTCGTGGGATAATTACATCATATTTCGGCAGTTTTTCTCCCTTGTAGAAAATATCAGGATGTTTTTCATTGAGTGACAAATAACAGTTCTTGTATTTTACTACGCGTACACGATGACCATGCTTCTTCGCTTCTTCGACGAGACGCTTGGTGGAATAGTTGGCATTGCCGTTTGATAGGATGGCGATATTCATGCTATTTTGTTCTCCATATACTTAAGGTGAAAATCCTGGGGATTAGCTTGAAGTTCAGAATTGAGCTCTGAATTATCCATTTTAGACGGGCGTTGCACTCCAACGCGTGAGACGTCGACTAAAAAGCGGTTTTTGAGTGTTTTGCGACCAATCAAGACGGGAAAATTGTTTTTGCTGCGGTTCGACAGAGTAAAGTTGGCTCGCAGACGCTTGCCTCGGATGACGATGGAAAGCTGGGTATGGTAGCGGATATCGAGGCCGCCCATCGAGTTGCGCACTTTTTGAACACGAAAATTCTTGGCGATGATTTTCTCACCAGTATAGTGCGGGCTTTCAGGAGCAAAAAGCGAAAACTCCAGTTCACCAGCTGAGTTGACACTAATATCACTGGCCCAAATAGCTGATGAGTCCGCGCCAGTATCAACCTTAGCTGGAACATTAGGAATTCCTGCTACCTTGATGATAGTATTGCTGCCTACAGTACGTAATTCTTTCATAAATATATGCCTCAAAAACGGTCTCGACTCTTCACCGAGATATTCTCATTGTAGCACAGACAGTTGATTTTGTCAATAGCTTTTTCGGCTTAGCTGCGAGATTGGGCAAAAACCGATGGGCGTCTCAGTTTTAGCCCCAAAATCCACGTTTCTTACCCTTGGTGCCGCGGAATTCTTCGAGCAGTTCTTTCTGGCGTTTGGTGAGGTTTTTCGGGGTTTCGACGATTACCGTGACGATATGTGGGCCGCGATCGCCGTCACTGCGCATGAGTGGGACACCGTGACCAGAGAGGCGGAAAGGTGTACCAGACTGAGTGCCAGCGGGGATTTTCATGCGGACGCTGCCATCGACGGTTTCGACGTCAATAGTAGTACCGAGTGCGGCGTCGACCATGGAAATTTTGACCTCAGAAAGGATGATGCTGCCTTCGCGCGTGAGACGCTTATGCGGTTTGACGCGGATGACGACATAAAGATCGCCTGGGGTGCCGCCTTTCGGAGCTTCGCCACCTTTACCGGGGAGGCGAATGGACATGCCGTCGTCGATGCCGGCGGGGATTTTGACTTTGATGTTTTTCCCGCCGACCGAGATAGTCTTCGTAGTACCGAAAACAGCTTCTTCGAAATCAAGCGTGACACCGATACGATGATCAGCACCGCGCATCGGGCGTCGGCGCTGGCCGCCGCCAAAACCGAAGATCGAGCCCAATATGTCGTCGAGTCCGCCGGCGCCACCGAAGTCAAAGTTGAAGTTCTGACCGTTGAAGTTAAACTCGCCGCCCTGGAACGGATTGCCAGCGCGGCCACCGGCCGCCCCGCCGACGCCCGCATGACCAAACTGATCATAGCGCGCACGTTTCTGCTTATCTGACAGGACTTCATGCGCTTCAGAAACTTCCTTAAATTTTTCTTCCGCCGCTTTGTCACCCGGGTTTTTGTCGGGATGATATTTGATCGCCAACTTGCGGTAGGCTTTTTTGATCTCGTCGTCGGAAGCGCTTTTTGGAACGCCTAATATTTCATAATAATCTCGTTTTGCCATAAAAATCTTTCTTTAACGGTAGTAGTCCTTGAGTTATATTATTATATAACTAGACTTTGAAGAAGTCTTGACGTTGATAAAAGAGTTTGGTAGAATAGGAATGTATTTGATTATGTTATTGCTTCTTCTTTGAGGAAGCAATTTCTATTTCAATGAATGGTTTTGCAAACAAATAAATAGTCAGAGCTATAATTAATACCTCCTTTCCCCATACAACTTAAAAGAACTGTCGCCACTACCTTTTCTATATTAGCACACTCGGCGGAGGATTGCTAGGCTACGATACATATTCAACGTAAAATCGACATGAGCGCGTAGCCACTCGTCGACCGCACGGGCAGAACCAGGAAGTTCTGGATTGTTATAATCGTGCACAACCATAATTCCCTGACTAGCCAATCGAGGAGCAACGAGCCCGAGGCTGGTTTTAATCGAAGAATAGAGATCGCCGTCCAGAAAAGCAAAAGCGATTTTGGAAGGGAGGTCCGCCGGAGTGAGTTCGTCGAACCAAGCTTTTTTAACAATGATGGTGCTAGGATTGGCGGGGTTGGCAATTTTCAGACCGTGTTTTTTCAATTTGTCGACTACGGCGCGTTTCGTGACGAAAAGTTCACCAGCTTGGAAATTGGCGCCGGCACCAGAGGAGTCTTCAACAGTCTTATCGGGCAGCCCAGCGAAAGAATCGTAAAGCCAGAGGCACTTTGGGTCGGAAGATTTTTGGAGGAGTTCTCCGAGGAGAACAGAAGTGTCGCCGCGGTAACAGCCGAGTTCGACAAAATCACCCGGAATATACAGGCATTTTTCGGCTAAACTGAGGAGTTCAGCGGTTTCGGCTGGGGTGACTTGGTCATTCATTGCTGATATTTTAGCATAATTACCCGTTTTCAGCAAAAGGCTATGGAGATGCTTGACTTTTCCGGTCATGTGTGCTATAATGGATAGTATAGCCTTGTTTTGAGCTTTCGGCTTAGATTGACAAGGTGGCGGGTTTTTGGTGGCTAAAACCACCAAAAACCAAGAATTTTGTCATAAAGGGGGTGAGAAAAATGACAAAATTACAGAAGTATAATGCGCTACTGATGAGAGCCTGGGCGTTTGGTGCCACAGGTATCGCACTTGGTGCGATTGCGATAGTGTTTGCAACTGTTGTAGGCACGATGTCGAAAGCTACATTAGCGGTTCTGCCAGCAGCAGTCATCTGGACGGCAGCAGCCTTCGGAATAGTTGCAATTCCGTTATGCTTAGCAGGGGTGCGCTACAAAATTGCATCAGTAAAATTGATGCGCGAGATTGTCAACGAAGGAAAAAATTAATTATGTTTTGGCTTCGCGGCAAGTAACTTAGGTTGGCTGACCTCAGGGTCGGTCAATTTTTTGCCTGGCTTTTTATTTGCCCTTGGTTTCTGTTTTGGTTTTTTGTTGATTCAAAAGAATTTTGGCACGGCGGATCATGGCGTCGGTTTCGTTGGTTTGGATGACGTAAATGGGGAGGGATTTTTTCGTGGCGATGTTGACATAGGCGGATTTGCCGAGGCCGGCTTTGTTTTTCGCGGGGTCAATGAAGAGGTTGAGATAGCTGCAACCGCTAACGATGTCTTGACGAATCATAGCGTTACGTTCGCCGATGGTGGCGGTGAAAACCAGCGCATCGAGACCGTGCATGGCGGCGACCATTTCGCCGATCGCACGCTGGATGCGATAAATATACATATCATAAGCGAGTTCGGCACGGGGGTCGCTGTTGTCGCGCAGTTCGATTACCTCGCGCATGTCGTTAGTCTTCCCGGTAACGCCGAGTAGGCCGCATTGGCGGTTGAGATATTCCTCGAGGCCCTCTTCGGTGAAGCCAAGTTCGCGCTGGATGGCGGAGGCGGCGGCTGGATCGAGGTCGCCGCAGCGGGTCGCCATCATGACACCTTCGAGCGGAGTATAGCCCATGGTCGTGTCGTAAGAATAACCGTCTTTGATCGCAGTGAGTGAGGCGCCGGAACCGAGGTGACAAGCCACCACGCGGGACGGCAAAATGCCTTCGTCGCGCATGAAGTTGCGCACAGCGCCCATGGAGAGGCCGTGATAACCATAACGCTTAATTTCGGCACGGTCAGCAAGTTCGGGGTCGATAGCGTAATATTTGTGCACATCGTCGCGAGTATGATGAAAATGTGAGTCGGAAATGGTGATGACAGGGGTGCCGGGAAAAGTTTTGAGACATTCGGAGATTTCCGCGGCGATAACCGGGACGTGGAGCGGAGCGCGGCGCTTCTCTTCCTCGAGACGGCGCAGACAATCTTCATCGACGATATGGTCATCAGAGAAAAATTCGCCGGTGGCGGCCACGCGAGCAAGAGTAGCAGCGATTTCGACACCGTCGTTGAGGTAATTTTCTTTCAGGAGGATGTCGCGAGTATAGCGAATAGTGTCGGCGAGGCGCTTAAAACCGTCGGTGAGCTTCACCTGATCGCCGTTAGCGTGTTTCAGGGTGCAGATCAAAGTCTTGTTTTCGGTCTCGAAATGCAGCGAGCAGATCAGCCGTTCATCGTCGTGGTAGAG
The DNA here is from genome assembly GCA_948435375.1 of uncultured Candidatus Saccharibacteria bacterium. Lineage (GTDB taxonomy): Bacteria > Patescibacteriota > Saccharimonadia > Saccharimonadales > Saccharimonadaceae > Nanosyncoccus. The sequence continues at coordinate 33,041 of CAOJGQ010000005.1, read as the reverse complement.
GGCGTATTTGCGGGACGAAGATCCGGGGTTGGTGACGAGAAATAGTTTTTCCATAATGGCTCCTTTTTGTGATTATAACATGGAAAATAGAATGAATGCGAAAACCCACCTCGAATGGGGGTGGGTTTGATGACAGGGGCAAATGAGCCGCCTGCCAAAACTAGTTGCTTTTGGAGAACCTGGGGTCATAATGCGACATTTGATGATGCGCGGCCCCAGGTCTGTCCCGATATGCAGTTGTAATTTTCTCTCCCCGTTGGGGCATGAGCTAGTTTATACAAGTTGATTGCTGGTTTTACGCGAAAGCATAAGAATTCCAGCGAAATGCTCAACTAAACTCATGTTTGTGTTTACAAATGTAAACACAGAAGAGGCCTCTTCTGTTACTCTGCGGCGACCGCCAGCTGCGCCAGCTTCATCGCACCTTCCTGGCTGCGAGCCCCACAGATGAAACCGCCGGCATGGCAGAACACTGCGTCCTGCACACCCGTGATCTCTGCAAGGGCTGCGCCATTCAAGCCGCGCCAAGCCTTAGGAAGGGGCTTGCGCTGCTCCTGTGGTGCGCCGACGGGCGGGATGGCCTGGCAATTCCACTGCCCCTGAAGATTGCGGAAAACTCCATAGAGGAGATTCCCGCTCTTTGGGTTGGTGGTAGTCAGAACGTTCTGGATCCAACCCCCGATAAACTGAGGGAGGACCATAACACTATCCTCGGAAGCGCTAATAGCTTCCTCAACAGTATCCCGTCCTCTCACCTGTGCGACGCAAGATTTGATAGTCCGCGTCAGCACGAGGTGTGCCAGCTGACAGGCTTCGATGAACGATTCGTCGTCCGCCGGCTCGTCCCAGTTCGGATTAAGAACCGAGATAGCCGTGGAGATGGACATTTGATCCATCGTGCGGTTGCCGTAATCAGCAGCATCGATGCCTTTGATGAGCATCTCATCTACCGATTTAGCAGCTGCCTCAGCCTGCGCCTGTGTGCAACCGGTGAGTGCAATGCAAGCATCGGCTCCAAACTCTTTCCACAGAAGTCCTGCGGAGGAATACTGGGCGCCGTTTGCCCTGAGTTCTTCGAAATCCGCCTGGTGGTGATCGAACATACCCTGCTCAGGGCTGTACCGACCACCAACGTCCACAAGCTTCACGCCGTGGATCCAAGCTTCCTCGAAGGCTCGCGGGTTGCGGGTGCGTAAAACATCTACGCGCCCCTCGACGATCTCTAGGATGGCGAGCGCTGTGCACTCGTCGCCGTGGTGTGGTGCCGGGTGAGTAATCACCGTAGCCTGCTCCACGTCCTTGACAACCGTCATATTCATCGTCGTTCTTTCCATAGTATCACCTCCCCCACCGCTTGGGCGGGGTTACCTTTCGATTAGATTGGTTTTTGGCCCCTCGGCCCGTCACGGATTAGGAGACATGCAGATAACCGCATTTACCGTGCACTATGAAATTGTTGCCCACCGAGTTAACATGCTCAAAGTGGGGTGTCCGCAGGCAAAGAGCTATTTAAGGAGGGTAAATGGCTACAGTTGTCTGCGAGTATCCCACTTTGAGTTCAAGGATACAACTTTCATATTGGGTAGTAATGTTCTTAAGCTTTTCTAGGACTCTTATGCTTGTTGGAGTATTTCCGTAAGCTTTTGTCCTTATCAAGCTTATGTCTCCATTGTAGCACAGATGTTCTTTCTTGTCAATACTATTTATGCTTATTTTGCGCTTTTGGCGAGTTTTTGGTGGAATAACAGGGGTGGAGGTTTGGATAAAATGTTGTAAAATATACTGGTCTTATAGTTGTTTTTCTGGAAGGATGTGTTGATAGTTGAAGTGAGTTAGCTTTGCGAGCTGAGGGCTGGTTGGTTTTGTGGCCTGAAAATTGACGGACAGCCAAGAAAATGGCACCTCGATGAAGCTGAGGTGCCTGGTGAAAACGGATGATCGGTTGCGTGCGATGCAAGGCTTTACTGCGCTGTGAGCTCGTTTAGCCTTATCGGAGCGCTATTTCACCCGGTGAAGCTGGGGCTTCTCGGGGAGCGCAGACTGTGGTTCTGGCTGAGGCATTCCCTGTTCAAGCTGAGTCTCGGCGTATTCCCGGTCAAGCTGAAGCTGACGCAGATAAATACGACGCTGACTGAATGCAAACACCATCATGGTTGGCGAGATAAGTACCGTTAAACAGCCACCCAGCAGTTCATACAGTGGTAACGTATGTATAACAAGCGCCAGTATAATCAGTAGGCCTGCAACTGTGCACACCGTTGACAGCAGGCGGGCCTGCTGCCCCGACGTCGGGACAATTATTGCGCAGACGGCAATAGCGAAAAGCAAACCACCGAAAATGCCCAGAGCAATCCCAGTTGCTGCTTCATGGGCAAACCCCCAAGAAGCATAGCACCCTGCGAGGCCAAAGCCGCAAATCGGCAGAAAAACTGCCACGACAAAGCACATAACCATCATTCCTTTCTTAAATTTCCTTCCCATGTTCTCTCCTCCTTGCGTATTATGCTCGCCAGCAATTTTGTTTCGATATTCAGTTGTATCTATATAAACGCTGGCGCGATAGTAAAACGCAAGACCAAGCGGTTTAGCAGGGCTCGAAAGGAAGGTTTGACCGTTCGGGATGATTCCAGCCGAGGTAAAACGCTTGGGGTTATGGGAAGTGAGGTGCGAAGGCTGAAGATTTAAGCCTCATTCTTCTATTGTAGCACAGATAAGCTAAAATGTCAATAGTTTTTTCATGTTTTGTGGTTTGGGTTGAGCATGGAACGTACGCAAAAGTACTCCTTGCGGAGTACTTTTGGCTGGCTTAGCGCAGAAAGTTGATCTAGAGCGCCAATGATTATGATGACACGATGAAGCGATGACGGTTATTTATCGACAACTTCACCTTCGACAGCGTCGTCATCGCCAGATTTGTCAGCGGGGTCGCTGGCGGAAGTGTCGTCTTCGCCGCTAGTACTGGATTTGCCGGCGTCGGCGCTTTGGTACATCTTCGCGCCGATTGGCATCAAGACGGCATCGAGAGCCTTCTTCGCCTCTTCAAATTTCTCTTTGTCGGCGTCGCTGTCCTCGAGGACTTTCTTGGCTTCGGCGGCGGCGTCTCTGATCGCTTTGGCGTCGTCTTCGGGAATCTTGTCTTTGAACTCGTCGGGCATTTTTTCGGCCTGATAAATCGCGTTCTCAAGCTGGTTCTTGGCGTCGATTGATTCACGCTTCTTCTTGTCTTCTTCGGCGTGCGCCTCGGCTTCGTGCTGAGCTTTTTCGATGTCTTCTTTGCTCATGTTGCCGGAGTTCTGAATCGTGATTGACTGCTCCTTACCAGTTCCCTTGTCTTTCGCGGTAACGTTCAAGATGCCGTTAGCGTCGAGGTTGAAAGTTACTTCAATCTGCGGGACGCCACGAGGAGCTGGAGCGATGCCATCGAGGATGAATTTGCCGAGCGATTTGTTGTCAGCAGCGAATTCGCGCTCACCCTGGAGGACGTGGATTTCGACTTGGGGCTGGTTGTCAGCGGCGGTCGAGAAGACTTCGGACTTCGACGTCGGGATGGTTGTGTTGCGCTCGATGAGCTTCGTGGAAACGCCGCCCATGGTCTCAATACCGAGAGAAAGCGGGGTAACGTCAAGTAGCAGGACATCTTTCACATCGCCTTGCAAGACGCCACCTTGGATGGCTGCACCAACCGCCACGACTTCGTCGGGATTCACGCCCTGCATCGGATCTTTGCCGAAAATCTTTTTCACTTCGGCGACGACGGCTGGCATGCGGGTCATACCACCGACCATCACGACTTCGTTAATGTCCTTGGCGGTCAATTTGGCATCTTTCAGGGCTTTTTCGACTGGACCGGCGAGGCGCTCGAGCAGAGGCTTCACCAATTCTTCGAGCTTCGCGCGGGTCAAAGTGTATTCGAAATGCTTCGGGCCTTCGGCGTCAGCAGTCAAGAATGGGAGGTTGATTTCGACTTCCTTCGCGCTGGAGAGCTCCTTTTTCGCCTTCTCGGCTTCGTCCTTCACACGCTGCATGGCGGCGGCGTCGTCTTTGATGTCGATGCCAGATTCTTTCTTGAACTCATCGAGCAGGAAGTTGACGATAATGTTGTCAAAATCTTCACCGCCAAGGTGAGTATCACCGTTCGTCGACTTCACTTCGAAGACGCCATCGCCGAGTTCGAGAATTGAGACGTCGAAAGTACCACCACCGAGGTCGAAAACGGCAATTTTTTCGTCTTTTTTGCTCTCAAGACCATAAGCCAAGGCGGCCGCGGTTGGCTCGTTGATGATACGCTTCACCTCTAGACCAGCGATTTTGCCAGCATCTTTGGTCGCTTGGCGCTGAGAGTCGTCGAAGTAGGCCGGAACGGTAATAATAGCTTCGGTGACTTTCTCGCCGAGGAATGCTTCGGCATCAGCCTTGATTTTTGAAAGAATCATGGCAGAAATTTCCTCCGGCGTGTATTCCTTGCCATCCATTTCGACGGCGACACCGTTGCCTTTTTTGACAATCTTATACGGCATGATGTCAAGGTCGCGTTGGACTTCTTTGTCATCAAATTTGCGACCGATCAGGCGCTTGATCCCATAAATCGTGTTTTTCGGGTTGGTGACACGCTGGCGCTGGGCAACTTTGCCGACCAGGCGGTCGCCTTTTTTCGTCACAGCGACAACGCTCGGGGTGGTGCGGTCACCTTCGCTGTTCGTAATCACCTCTGGTTTGCCGGCTACCATGTAAGCAAAGGCGCTGTTCGTGGTGCCGAGGTCAATACCAATAATTTTTGACATATTAATTCCTTTCTTTAATATACGGTCGGAGGTGGCTAGACTACTATTCTTTTCGGGAACCGGCGTTCTTCCGTCCCGTCGTTACGGGCGGAAGCCGCCTTTTCCTCGCTCGTGGCGCTGCGGATGTTCCCGAGAAAGAACTGTAGTCTAGCTGCTGACGACCGTATTTTAAACAACGTGATTATTATTCCAATTATAGCGCGTTGGCAATCGAGTGTCAAGAGTGCTAATTAGGCTTATTGTAGTAAATTGGCAGTCTAGTGTCAAGACTGCTAATGCACTTGTTGCTTGGTTTGGGGTATTTGGGCTTTGAATAGGCAAAAACCGCCGGGTGACCAGCGGTTTTTCGTGCTAAGGATATTTATTCTACCATTTGTCGATGAGCCATTGCTCTTCCCCTTCATCAATTACGAGGCTCTGAATTAAGCGTGGAAATTCTGCTTCCAGCAGTGGAGCTTCGGGCTGTTCGACTGTGATCAAGGCGTAGCCACAGTGATTAATAGCGTCATATTCGCCAAAGACTATGGCACTATCACAGCCGATTCGCCACCAGTTCATTGTGGTCCGGACCGCCGGTGATTTTTACAACGATAGCGTTTTTCATGAATATCACCCCTTCTTTTGGTGTCATATTTCCCTGAGAAGTTCGAGCGACACGATGAGGCCAGCTTGGTAGTTTTCGAGTGCCGACATAACGAGGTTCGGGCTACGGAGCTTTCCCTCGCGATTAAGCTGGTGGATTTCCTCGGCGGAAAATGCGCGTTGGGATTTGATTTCTTTAGTATCAAATCCCAGAGCCTTGCTGACTGAAACGGCGGCGAAAATAAAGGTGAGTGCTGGATCATCCGCGTGCTTACCTTGTTTTATGAGGCAGATGCCTTTCAATAAAACAAGCTGTCCGAGCTCCTCTAAGGTTTCGCGAATAGCAGCGTCAGTGAGATGTTCGCCAGGGTTGCAGCTGCCACAAGGGAGATTCCACATATCCTCAACATCCCGCCAAACGCCATTAATCAAGGCGCGACGCTCCTCAACGAGCAGGAATTTGCCGTCGGAATCTACTACGATTGTACCGGCGCGGTACCAGGAGTCGCCCCAGCGTTCGCGATGAGCCTGAGTGGCCCTAAGACCAAAAAGTGCACTGCGCTCCTTGGAAATTTCGAGCAACGTATCGGTATGCAAGAATATCACTTCCTTTCTATAAATGTGCTGGGCCTTGGCGCTTTTGGCTTTGGCCCGTCAAAATCTTACCTCACAAAGAGGTCTAACTTGATTGTATCACAGATTATGGTTTTTGTCAAGAGAGGGATGGTTGGAGACTTGGAAAGGTGAAGGATTTATAGAGAGGAATGTTGAGGAGACCGTTGTTAAGTTCGATCTCTTTAAGCGAAAAACGTATAGCGAAGCGAGGTTTGTAGCGTTCACGATAGACTTTGAGACTTTTAGCGTAGGCGTTTTCACCAGATTTGACCTCGATAGGAATAATATCGGCGCCGAATTGGCCCACGAAGTCGACCTCAGCATCAGAATTACTATTCCAATAGGTGAGCGAATGGTGGAAGGAAGATAGTTCCTGAAGAACATATTGCTCAGCGATGAGGCCGTTATAAGCATCGAAAATACTATTTTTCTCCGATATCGCCTCAATAGGAATCTCCGCTAGAGCACGAAAAAGTCCTAGGTCGAGAAAATAGAGCTTGAAGGAACTGTGATCGAGGTAGGCCTTGAGCGGAAGTTGGTCGCCACGTTGAACACGAAAAACTCGGCGAACAATACCAGCGTCGACTAGCCATTCGATGGCTAGCTCATATTCACGGGCCCGGGCGCCATTCTTAATGACGCTATAGAGAAACTTTTCATTGTTTTTGGCAAATTGACTGGGTAAGCACTCGAAAACTTGACGGATCTTTACGGCGAGGCTATTATCGGAATATTTACTGAAGTCGCTACGGTAGGCGTCGAGAATCTGATGTTGCAGATGATTGACATGCTCGATGCTATGTTGATTGAGCCAATCCTGTACCACTTCTGGCATGCCGCCGGTGAACTGATACTCGCGAAAAGCATCGAGGAGAGTGCCGTTAGAAAAGGCTTCTTCGGGATGGTCAGTAATTTGTTTGGCTAAACGCTCCTGACCACTAGCGAGGAGAAATTCGCGAAAGTTGAGCGGCTCAAGCTGCAAGGTTTGCACTTTGCCGACTGGATAAGAGGTGTTTTGATGAAGAAACACGCCCAACAGACTACCGGCAGCGGCAATATGATACTCAGGGGTCTCCTCGGCAAAATATTTGAGGCTGGTGAGAACGTGCGGAACCTCTTGAATCTCATCGAAGATAATGAGAGTTTCGCCAGGAATAATATCGGCACCAAGTCGTAGCTCAAGTTGCTGAAGAATACGACGAGGCTCGATTGAACCCTCATTAAATAGCTCTAGAAACCACGGGTCAGGGTTTTGCAAGTTGAAATAGACAACATGGCGGAAATATTGTTGACCAAAAAGATCACGTAAGGTATAAGTCTTGCCGGTTTGACGGGCGCCCTTGAGAAGAAGGGGTTTGCGACGGGGAGAGTCTTTCCAGGCAATGAGGTCTTGAATGATGTTGCGTTGCATGATAATTATTTCCTTATGTTACTTTACCCCTATTTCATCACATTTTTTGGAGGAAATTAAGGGTAAAATATCACATTTTCTGGAGGATAGAGAGGAAGATTTTACACATTTTTGGGAGAAAAGTGTCATGTGTGATTTGGGTTGAAAACTGGGATTTCGGGGTTGACGGGGAGGATTTTTGCGCTATAATGGGGGTATACAGATAGTGACCGACCCGAAGAGGGGCGGTTTTTGCATTGGGAGCTTGAGGAATATAGGAGCTTTCGAGTGCAGCCGGCTTTGCGATAGATATGAGCCGGCGAGGAGATTAATTGAAAGGAGAAAAATGGAAGGTTTAGACCTGAAACAGATGAGCGCGATGGTGCAGATTATTGCTGAAGAGAAGGGCTTGCCGGAAGAGGCAGTGCTGGACGTGATCCAAATGGCGATTGCAGCGGCCTGGCGCAAGGATAATGGGGACCGCGACATGAACGTGCGAGCGCTGCTCGACACGAACACGGGGAAGGCGACGGTTTATGTGGCACGCGAGGTGATTGAGGATGACGTGGCGTACAATCCAGCGACCGAGATTCCGCTGGCCGAGGCGGTGAAAGTGGAGAAAGATGCGAAAATCGGCGATACGATCGAGGAGACGCATGAAGTGACCGATTTTGGGCGCGTGGCGGCGATGACGGCGAAGCAAGTCGTAGTCCAGAGATTGCGCGAGGCAGAGCGCGACGCAGTGCTTTCGGCCTTCGAAGATAAAATTGGTACGGTAATGACAGGGGTGATTGCACGAGTGGAGCCGCGGGTAGTGCGGATTGATCTCGGGAAGGCTTCGGGGATTATGCCGCGCTCGGAGCAGATTGACGGTGAGTATTATACCGTGGGCGAGCGGATTAAGGTTTATATCAAGGGGGTTGAGCACGATGATACGCGAGCGCAGCTGATTCTCTCGCGCGGGAACACGGCGTTTATCGAATATCTGTTCAAGCAGGAAGTGCCGGAGCTGGATAATGGTTCGGTGGAGATTCGCGGGATTGCCCGTGAGGCGGGGCGACGAACGAAGATTGCCGTGATGTCGACCGTGCCGGGGATGGATCCGGTCGGGACTTTTGTCGGTGGGCGCGGAATGCGCGTGCAGGCGATTGTGAATGAAATCGGTGAGCGCGAGAAAATCGACATTATTAACTGGAGTGAGAATCCTTCGGAATATATCCGCGAGGCGTTGAGCCCGGCCGAGGTGCAAAAAGTTGAGATTGATGGTAAAAAGGCGAAGGTTTATGTCACTGAGGACCAACAGTCGATTGCGATTGGTCGTCAGGGGCAAAACGTGCGCTTGGCCTCGAAGCTCACGGGGTATGATATTGATATTGAACTAGCTAAGGCGCCAGAAAAGAAGAAGCGCAAAAACGCAGAAGATTCACTGTTTAGCGCGATTAATGAGACGGATGAAGAGGTGGCTGATAAGGGGGAGATGAGCGGGGCGGAAGAGTAAAGTTCGCCAAAAAAGATCAGGAGCGCTTTTTAGGGCGCTCCTTTTTGGTCTCCAGATGGTAGCTAGTACGAAGCAGCTGTTTGTGGTTTACTGTTGTGTTTCAAGCTCTTTCAGCATACCTTCCAGTTCTTCGATCTGGTCATTAATGGCTTGCTGCCGGTCTTCGCTGCGCCGTGCCTCTTCCAGCTTGGCATCCAGTTGGGCTTGAGCCTCTTTCTCCGGATCGCCGTCGGGATAACTGCTCACGTAGAGCATTTCTGGCGCGCCGGTTGCCGAAATGTCGAAGCTGACCTCGTAACCGGTACTACTCTGCCCGCCGCGGATTGGATAGACATTATACTCCCCTGCACAGGAAGTATAGAGTGGGTAATGCACATAAGCATGTTTACCCTCTTCCATCCAGGAAAAATTACGGTTGGTGTCGTTGTTAATCACAATTGAACTGTTGTGATAATTCGCGCCGTGTCCAACCGCGCCCAAAGTAAGATCGTCGGTGGCGACAAACTCAAGCGAGCCAATGTACTCCGTGTAATTACTGGAGCAATATGCCTCGATTTTGATGACGCCGGTCTCGCCCGCCTTCACCTCGTACGGATATGATGACGAGATGTCGGCGTCCAACTCCTCAATATCGTCGGGCAGATCTAACCAGACCAGGACATCCTGGTCGGACGACAGCTCCCACTGGCCATTCGCATTCTTGTCTAATGACAGACCGTTGGTATCGGTGAGCCTGAAGTCACAAGTGACGATCTGTCTGGTTGGATGCTCAGAGTTGTAGACCGATAACTTCGGCATTTTATTTACTATCATAGTAAATAAAATAGCCACGGTTATTATCCCGGCCAAAAATCCTTTGAGAATGCCCCTCTGTTCTTCTGTAAGTTTTTTCATAGTTATTCCCTCCTAAAATTCGAATTGAGGGGAAATCCAAAACTACCAATCTGGTAATATGCTACTGGATAATCCCCTCATTTATCAGTTACTTCCATTGTATCACAGATGTTCTTTTTTGTCAATACCTTTTATGCTTATTTTGTGATTTTGACGAGTTTTTGATGAAATTATAGGGGTGAAGATGTAGAAGATTTTTGGGCGGAAATGTGTTTTAATTTGAATTTTGGTGGGGATTTGTTCGGGTTTTATGGGTGAGTGGGGCGGTGGGTAGATTGCAGTTTTGAGGAACGGATTGTGTCTGGTGGGGAAAATTACGCATAAGAAAAGACCCCTTGTGGGGCCTCTTCTAAGGTGCTAAGCTGGAGCGCTACTGGCGCGTGCGCTATGCGGCCTGTGCCGCATATACTGCAGCAGAGGTCGGTGCGGCTGGAGCTTCGGGGGAGGAGCTCGGAGCGGCTGGCACTGTAATCGGAGCTACGGTGCTGGCTGCGGGTGCGGCAACGGATGTTGCGACCGCAGGAGCGGTTGATGCTGAAACTGGAGCTGCGGATGGCTGAGCCGGAGCGCTTGGAACTGCCGGAGTGATAGCTGAGGTGCTAGACTGAACGCCAACCACGGCGCTGCTCTTGGTGTTAGCTGGATTATCAGCGCTCGCTACGGTCGTGGTGCTTGTTGCAGATTGGCTAGCCTCTGGACTGCTCGCGTCGGCTACGGCTGATTCGCCCGCTTCGACGGTTTTGTCGTTATCAGATGTGTCGCTCGTATTAGCATCTGTCTGGGTGCCGCCTATATCGTAGGCATCCCAATCCTCAATTTCCACTTCGCCTTCGCCAATAGATGGCTGATTGCTAGATGAACCGCCAGGATTGCCAGCGTCTCCGGAGCTATCCGGGCCTTTGTTGTCTTCGCCAGTGTTGCCGGAATTGTCGTTACCTGTATCTCCGGCGTCACCAGAGTTGTCGCCGCTACCAGTGCTGGATTCGTCATTGTCGTTGCCCGTATTCCCAGAGTTGTCGCTACCGCTCTCGTTTCCGCTGTTTTCGTCTCCGCCGGAACCGCCGAGACCGCCTTCGTCAGGCTTGGTCTCAAAATGCTGATTAACATAATTCTGGAGATATTGCAAGGCATTGTCACGACCAGATTCTGGGCCTTTATAGAAGGCGTTGTCCATCGGATTGCTCTCGACCTCCTGGGTGTCAACTTTGATCGCGCCGGTTGGGTTCGCTACGCTGACGAAATTACCACCGCTCTGGTAGTAGAAATCGGCCTGTGGGCGTTGACCATAGGTCGGGTCGGGACAAATATCCTGTGGCTTGGAGCCGCGTACGCCAAAAGTACCGGTGCGGAAAACAAGGTCGGCTTTATCTTCAGGGTTCTTATAATTGAACTTGAGAATAGCAATGGTGCTATTCTCAGACAATGGGCCATTGTCTGAGTTGACGCGAGCATTATATCCAGCTGTCAGGATATTAAAGTCCATCATGTCCATGGTCTCCGTAGTCCAATCAGCATCCTGTCGGCCAACATATTCGAGACGGTCCTTGTCATAGAAGATTTTCGTGCTCAGCAAAATCTTGTCATAACCGCCGACCTGGGGGATCTTGAGATCCTTGATGCCGACCGTGACGAGCAGCTGGCCATTTTCCTCCTTGTAATCAAGGGTGAAGTTAAGCCAAGGTTTATCCTGAGTTACGTTAAGATACTCTTCGCGGTCAATCTCAGGGATCGTGTAGTTCCCCTTCTTGTCTTCGGCGATATTCATCTGGGTTTTAACATTATAATACCCAGGCTCAACTGACATAACCGAAAGTTCGGTATTTGTCGCATCAATCACGCTGGTTTTGATCTCGCCGTCAAGATCTTCCGGCAGAATACCAGCCGTAACGAGCTCAAGCTCGCCGGTCAAAGGATTGACTTTGTAGCTGATCTCTGGTGTAAGAGGGGTAATCTCGTAATCAACCGCCATATCCGGTACGTCCTCATAGCCTTCGGGCACTTTGAACGCCACGGTATGGGTGTACTGGCCGACATTGGTCTCGGCAGTAGTAAAGATTACCTCGACTTCCTCGGGAACGCCGGTGAGAACCGGGTGATGTTCCTGGCCGTCGTAAACGAACGACAGCTGATCAGGGTCAAAACCCCAGGTCGAAGTGTCGTACTTCTTCAGTTCTGCTGGCGGGTTATCCGGGTTGTCAGGATCAGGCTGATCGGGGTTTTCAGGCTGGTCAGGATTTTCGGGATTGTCCGGATTGGGCTTTTCAGGATCGCCCTGATTACCGTCGTCATTACCATTATCGCCACTGTCACCCTGATCGCCGTCACCAGGCTGTGTGCCCGGGTCGTCGTCATCAGGATTCCCTGGATTTTCTGGGCCGACCGGCGGATCGCCAACATCGGGCTGACCAGGCTTATCGCCATCGCCCTGATTACCGCTGTCGCCGGCGTCGCCATTGCTGTCGTCCGGGTCGGTTGGCTGACCAGTGTTATCTGAGTCGCCAGAATTATCCGAATTGCCCGGATCGTTGGAATCATCAGAATCATTGGAGCCGTCAGAATTGCCCGAATCCTTATCCTGACTGCCGTTTTGGTCGCTGTTCTGATCATTATTTTGATCGTTGACTGGCAGTTTGTTTCCTCCGCTTGGAAGATTTGGATTGGATGCGTGAGTCTGTCTCATAGATTGGTTAGGGCGCCATGATGACGGCCAACCAAACGGGTTTTGCTGCAAATTGCTTTGCGAATTTTTCAGCTGATCCAGCATGGCGGCTTTATAACCCTCGGGAACAATTTTGTTTTCACAGGTTAGCGTAAGTTTCTTCGCATGGCCGTGAGTACAAGTTTTCTCCCACTTTGGGTTACTAAGCTCAAACTTGATCTCTGCGGATCCGGTCTTTAAGCCTTCGACAAAAACTTTGAGCTGGTCTTCGGCTGAGTTTGCTACTTCCGCTGGGTCAACCCAAGACGAAAGTTCGTCCGTAGGTCGTTCGGACGCCAAGACGGGACGTTTACCCTCTGAAGTCGTGACTTCTGCAATGTCACTGGGCACACTATAGTGCTGAGTAACGAGGCTGGGGTCAGAGAACTCGATGGCATCAATTTGCCACCCCAGAGGTTTAGCCGACTCGGCTGGTTCGATTGTCAGTTCGTAAAATTCTCCAACTTCGACAAGAATACTTTCCTCGGAAAGGTGGAGATCATTCATGGTGTTCAGGATAGCATCACAATCAAGGCCTCCTTCGGCCGCATGAGCAGACAACGGAGTGATTGAGGATGCCAATAAGGACAGGGCGCCAGCATAGGCTACCCCCAGAGTTTTTAATCTATTAGACATGTTCATTCCTCCCTACTATTAAGGTGCGTTATGTTGCAACAGATAAGCCTGCCGCGACGAGTGACAAAATAGCAAACTGTTTCGGGGGCGTTTATTAGGTGTTGGGGGTCCACCAATAACTGTGGTCAAAAGTCTGCTACTCTAGACGGGATTCGCCGTCTGTTTTATATAGTAGCATGTTTTTCAACTCATTTCAAGAGAGAAAGGGTAGTGGTTGGAAGCAAAATGGTGCCAGTCCGGGGGGACGGATACTGGCACCATTTTGGTTGCGGGAGTTGGATTTGAACCAACGACCTTTTGGTTATGAGCCAAACGAGCTACCGGACTGCTCTATCCCGCGATGTGTTACTATTGTAACACGAGAGAAAATTTTTGGCAATGGTTATTTTGGAGTTTTTAAGGACTTGGAAAAGATTAGATAGAGGAGCGGGGGCATAAGGTAGATCTGAAGGGCGTTGGGCAGGCCGGAGAAAAAGTTAAGCGTAATCAAATAGGCAACGATGAGCGGGCAGAGGAGTGGCAGCGCAGGGCTGCGCCAAAAATTGCTGCGCGGAGAGAAGGCCAGAAAAAGTGCAAGCAGAACAAGCGTAATCCCAATCAGGCCAGTTTCGAGCAGGAGGCTGACGGCTTCGTTTTGGACGATGGCGTTGGGTAGGGCAAGCTCATGCTCAGGGAAAGCGCGCGACATGGCAACGCCGGCGCCGCCGAGACCGACGCCTAACAGCATACGGGACACCGAAACAGACTGCTCTTCATCGGAACGAGTATACCAAGTTGCGAGCGCAACTTCATTCAAGCCAAGGCGAACGTTAGTGGAAGCAGCAACATAGCCGTCAAACATGGAGTCTTCCGGAGCTTCTGTAGATGAGTTTTTTGCTGATTCTTGGTTGTTTTTTGGCTGATCCTTGAGAGAATTTTGGGAGTTTTCCACAGGTTTTTCCACAGGTTGAGATGTTCCCTGTGTAGCGGTTTTGGAATCCTGGTCTTCTGAGATTAAACGTAAATCGATGATGCCGAGTGACATTTGATGGATGACCTTGGTGACACCAGAAAGAAAAGTGTCAGAAGTGGGGCTCAGGGCAGAGAAAGTTCCCTGCATGACTAGCGAGAAGGCGAAAGTTACAACCGGGATAATGATGACGAGATGCCATTTTTGGTGCTGAAAAATGGCAAAAAGTAGGAGAAGGAAGAGGGCGACAGCATAGGCATAAATCGCGCCGCGCGACATAGTGACGAAGAGAGTCGCGGAGAAAAAGAGGGCAGAAAAAACGAGAAGTGGGGTGGGGATGTCGAAATGATGCGAGCGGCGAGGAGAATAAACGAGAAGAAAGAGTGTGAGCAAGGTAGGAGCGAGAAGGAGGTTGCCCATGAACTGAGGCTCGATGGCGAAACCGGAGGGGTGCGGAAAGCCGAAGGTGTAATATGTGCACCCGGGGCAGAGGAGAGTGGTGGAGCGCGGCAGGCCGGCAACATCGAGGAAGCATTGCAGCCAGCAAAAAGCGCAGACGAAAATAGTAGAGAAAATGATGGATTTCAGGAAGTAGGTGGGGAGTTTTTCACTGGAGCCCAGCAGCGGCGTGATAAAGAGGATGGCAAAAACAGCGAAAAAGGTCAGCCAGAGCACGCCGGCGGTGAGGAGAGTGCGAGTAGGGTTGGTGGACCAGAAGATAGAGAGGGTGGCGTACAGCGGAAAAAGAGCGAAAAGGAAGAATTTACGGTCGGAAATGCCGGGGAAAGGATTTTTGGGATTTTTGGTCGCGGAAATAAGGTTTACCAGAGCGATCGGTGCGAAAATCAAAAGCCAGATGAGAGGGAGGGAGAATTCGAAATTCATAGTGGCATCGCGACCGAGGGAAAGTAAGGGGTAATAAGAGAAAAATAAAACCGCAGGCAAAAGGTAGATTAACGCAAAATATACCTTCCTGAGCAACTTCATAGTCTGATTATAGCGGAGAGGGAGATGGCTGACAAGATTGACGATTCCCCGTTCTTTTAGTATAATATGGATATTATGGCGAAAAAAGTTCTGTTTGCGTCACATACGGCAAATTTTGCGAAGTTTAATCGACCTTTTATGCGAGATTTGCGCGAAAAAGGGTTTGTGGTTGAATATGCTTCGGCCGGCGAAGAGGAAGTTTATGATATAGATAAACATCATAAGGTGGATTTTGCAAGGTCGCCACTAGCTCTTGGGCACCATATTAAAGCTTATCAGCAGATGAAAAAGTTGCTAAGTGAAGAAAAATATGATTTGATACATTGTCATACGCCGGTGGGAGGGGTGATTACACGGCTGGCGGAAAAAGCAGTGGAGAAAAAACGCCAAAAGGTGCGGCAAAAAGAGGGGGACAAGTTGAAAGTAGTTATGTATAAACCGGCGATGATTTATACGACACATGGTTTTCACTTCTATCAGGGCGCGCCGCTGGTTAACTGGTTACTGTTTTACCCGATTGAAAAATGGTTGGCAAAGACGACGGGCCTAATCATGACGATTAATCACGAGGATTATAATCTAGCGAAACGGAAATTTACCGGTGCAAAGGTAGACATTATCCCAGGGGTGGGGGTGGACACGGAAAAGTTTCACCCGGTGGGAAGGGCGGAACGGCAGGCGCTGCGACAAAAGAAAGGTTTACGGCCGGAAGATTTCGTGTTGATTTATACGGGAGAATTGAATAAAAACAAGAATCAAAAAATGATTATTGAGACCTTGCCACAATTAGCGATGAAAATTCCGAATCTGAAAGTGCTACTGGCGGGACAAGGGGCGGAGCAGAAAAACTTGGAAAAGTTGGTGAAAAAGTTGAAAGTAGAGGAAAATGTGTGCTTCTTAGGCTATCGGCAGGATATGCCGCAGCTGCTCCAGCTAGCCGACGTGGCAATCTCGGCGAGTTTGCGCGAGGGGCTAGGGCTGGGACTTATTGAGGCGATGGCCACAGGGTTGCCGGTGGTAGCAAAAGATAACCGAGGACACCGCGAGGTGGTGACTTCGGAAAAAATCGGGAAGCTGTTTCAGACGCCGGCGGAGTTTGTGGAGGCGATCGAATATCTTTATCGTAATCCAGAGCGGCGACGCGATATGGGGCAATTTAATATTCGACAAGCAAAAGAATTTTCGGTGGATGTGGCGCGTGAGAAAATGGGGGTAATTTATGATGAGTATTTGCGCGGGTGGTGAGAGGTTACTCGGCGCCACGGCGCAGGATGACGGCGGTGACGGTACGGAGAAGGATTTGGAGGTCGAGTAGAATAGACCAATTACGGATATAATAGATATCGAGCGCGCGGCGCTCTTCGAATGAAATAGCGCGGCGGCCAGAGACTTGGGCGAGGCCAGTCAGGCCGGATTTGACCGAGAGGAGGAGTGAGCGGTCGCCGTAATGATGTAGCTCGCCGGGCATGAGTGCACGGGGCCCGACCATGGAGATGTCGCCTTTTAGGACATTAATGAGTTGAGGGAGCTCATCGAGTGAGGTGGCGCGGAGGAATTTGCCGAGTTTGGTAATACGGGGATCGTTCGGGATTTGGTCGCCATTTTCGCGGTATTTTTTTATCAGCTCAGGTTTACCCATTTTGGTGAAGGCTTCTTCGGGGGTGAGGCTGGAATATTCGGGGACCATGGAGCGAAATTTATAGATTTTGACTTTTTGGTTGTAGCGCGAGAGACGGGTAGAGGCGTAGATTGCGGGGGCGTGCGGGGCGGCGATTTTTTCGAGTAGCCAGATGATGAGCATAGGAATGGCGGTGACGACGAGGGCGAGAAGGCTAATGATGATGTCGCTGAGACGTTTGATGATGCGGGCACTGCCGATGAGCGGAGTAATGCGGACGAAGATGGCGGGAGTGTCACCGATGAGCTCGAGATCGCCCATTTGGGAAGAGAGCATGGCGCTCGACGGGACGAAATAATAAGCGAGATGGCGACTTTCGGCTTGGCGATATACATATTCGGTGCGGCGGTCATCGGTCTGGAAAATAACATCGGGCTTAGCGCGGCGCAAGGCTTCCTTAAGTGAGGAGTATTGTTTTTTGCGCAGGTCCTTCGGAATGTATTTGGCGCTCGAAACCACGCCAACGAGATTGAAACCGGATTCGGGAAAAGCGGAGATATAATCGGCGAGATATTCGGTGTTTTTACTATTACCGATAATAATGGCGCGTTGGGCGGTGCGACGATTTTTCAGAGCATGAGCACGAATAGCGCGGACGGCGCCGCGGAAGAGACAGAGGCAGATAAAACAAGTAAGGATGACATAAACCGCCATGACGCGAACTGGGAAAAGGTCAATATGGAAGAAGAAGTCGTAGGTGATGATAGCCATGACACCGATGATGGAGGCGAGCAAGAGGCGGCCGAATTCGGGCCAGCGACCGCGACGCAAAAAAATGGACTTCTTGTAAAGTCCAAGCGCGGCCATGATAATAATATAGATTGGGAGCAGCCAAATCATCGAGAAGGCAAACTCGAGCGGTTCAGCCTCGAAATAGAAGGGGCGCTGGTCGAGATGAGTGCGGGCGAGATAGGCCACCAAAAAGGAGAGGAGAATCGCGATAGCGTCTCCGAGGATGAGAAAAATGTGGAAAATTAAGCCAGTATCTTTTTTCATAAATTTATTTTAACACAAATTATAACCGCTCGCATCGCTATGAGGAGATGTTTTGTGTGGGCCAGTTGATGATATAAGAGAATAGAGCGACCCCATACTTCCATTGTATCACACTTTTATATTTTTGTCAAGGTTTTGGGTGGTTTTTCTGGAAATTGTGTGCTAGACTAGAGAAAATTAGTGGAGAAAAGTATGAAAAAAGGTAAGATTTTGGTAACCGGCGGGACGGGGTTTATTGGCTCGCACACGGTGGTAGAACTGATCCAGGCGGGATATGAGGTAGAGATTTTAGATAATTTGTTCAATAGCAAGATTGGTGTGTTGACGAAAATTGCGGAGCTGACTGGGGTGAGCCCAAAGTTTCATGATATTGACCTGCTCGAAATGAGCAAAATGGAAAAAATGTTCGAAAAGGGCGGGTTCGACGCGGTGATTCATTTTGCGGGGCTGAAGGCAGTGGGCGAATCGGTGGAAAAACCGCTGGATTATTATGAAAATAACGTTTCGGGGACGGTGAATCTCTTGAAATGTATGCAGGAATATGGTGTACATAAGATTGTGTTCTCGTCGTCGGCGACGGTCTATGGGACGCAAGATTCCCCGCGCTATGTGGAGACGATGCAGGCGGGGGTGAATCTTTCGAGCCCGTACGGGCGGACGAAATTTATGATCGAGGAGATTTTGCGCGATGTGGCGACGAGCGATCCAGAATTTTCGGCGACGCTGCTGCGCTATTTCAATCCAGTGGGGGCGCATCCGTCAGGGCTGCTGGGTGAAAATCCGAATGGACGGCCGAATAATCTGATGCCAATTATCATGAAGGTGGCGCAGGGCAAGATCGCGGAGCTGTCGATTTATGGGAATGATTATCCGACGCCGGACGGGACGTGTGTGCGAGATTATATTCATGTGGTGGACCTGGCGAAGGGGCACCTGGCGGCAATGGAAAAGATGACGGCTGGAGTCCAGGTTTATAATCTGGGGTCGGGCAAAGGTACGTCGGTGCTAGAGATGGTGAAGGCATTTTCTAAGGCGAGTGGCGAGGCGCTGCCGCATAAAGTGGTTGAGCGACGAGCGGGAGATTTGGCGGAGTTCTACGCGGATCCGACGCTGGCAGGCGAAAAATTGGGCTGGAAGACGGAGCTGTCAATCGATGATATGATGAAGGATACGCTAAGGTTTTTGCATAATAATGCGAGCGAAGAGGAAGAGGACCGGAAGCAGAGCTGCAAGACGTTGGAGTAATGAAGCTGCACGCTAGTCTTGATTGTTTTGCATTGGTTTTTCGATTCTGTTCTAACGAAGGAGGTGCGTCGCCATATCCCGTCGTCACGGGTATGGCGCGCTCTTCCTCCTCGTAAGTCCGGATCCTCC
This sequence comes from uncultured Candidatus Saccharibacteria bacterium, assembly GCA_948435375.1. Lineage (GTDB taxonomy): Bacteria > Patescibacteriota > Saccharimonadia > Saccharimonadales > Saccharimonadaceae > Nanosyncoccus. Next base: position 13,963 of record CAOJGQ010000005.1, on the reverse strand, counting down.
TTCGTCAAAACATGAATCAAAAAACCAGAACAAACAGTCGAAGTTTTGTTGTAGACTTCGTTGCAGTATTTTCTTCGTCAAGCAGAAGCAGAAAAAGTAGACGTCAAACATATCCGTTATCTCCTATATATCTAACTCGTGGCGGGTATCTCTATGGTGATTATGGTTCTTTGAGAAGCGCTAGTCTTGATGGCGCTTATTGGTCTAGCACTACTTTTACAACTGAACTCTACACATTCAATCTTCATTTCTATCGTACCGAGGTGCTTCCATCGAATGGCAATCCTCGTTGGGCTGGCTTTATGGGACGGAGGCAATAATAAGACTTACTCTTATAGTGGGTAGCGTTAGCGCGCGAGACAGCGGACGGGGAGGCCGTTTTCTGTCCTGACATCCGCAATATATATAGAAGTTTGCTCCATGCTGATAGATGGCACAATCCAATTATTATCGTTGCTAGTGGAGGTCCAGGCATAACCCCAGCCGGACGGGCTATGTAGTTGCATAGTGCTCATGTTGATCATACCAATTATCGGGAAATGCATCGGTGCGTCGATAATATAATTAGTACCCTGTTTGAGCGGGGTTCTGAGCGCCCAGCCTGAGGCTTCCCGCCACTGGCTAATTTCTGGATAGCCATAAGCCAGAGCGAGATTATAAAAACTGGCACGGTTTGCGGTGTTGGGGTATTGGTAAGAGCTGCCGGTCGGGAGTTTCCAGCCTTTAGGACAGACACTATCTGGGGCATCGCTAAAACCGGTAGTGCTTGAAATATCACTACTGGGCGCAGAACTCTGAGCCGTCGCGGTGTAAAATTGGTAAAAGTTTCCGACTAAATAGTGCGCGTCATAAGTTTGGGTAGACTGATCGGCCGCTACGTAGCCAGTGTAGTCGTTCCAGCCGCCGTTCTGGGCGACAAAGTCTGGCTGCCAGCTTGAAACTTCTTGGAAATATGAACACTGCGCATAATCGGTCATGGTTTCAGTGCAAGCGGCCTTCTTTGGGGTGGCAAAAACATAATCACCTAGGTTCCACGAACCGGTACCCGAATAGCTGGCGGCAGTTTCCGGAAAACTGGTAGCCGTGTTGCTCTCTGGACGCCACTCTGCGTGGACGTCTGAAGTTGAGGGCGTAAGAGGCAAGGTTGCGTTGTCCTTGAGGTCAAGGGCGAGATTTTGGGTCATCCAGCAGTTTTGGTCGGCGAGTTTGGCGACCCAATATTTCTTGCCATCACGGACGTCGACGAGTTGCTTCTCTACTTCGTTGCCTGGTGTGATTTCGCCGGTATTTTGGCAAATTTCTGGTGTCATGTCCTGCATATAGACCAATTCGGAGAGTGTGGTAATCTCAAGTGGATTAGCAATGACGGAAACGGCGACGTGGTTGGTGTACTGGCCGGCGGGGAGAGCCTGGTCGATTTTCGCGCCGAAAGTCAGGTGATAAGTATCGCCGTTGGTTTGGGTGGCTCCCCCGCCGGCCAACATCGGCTGGTCCAAGCTAGAAATCGGTTGATAAATCGTAGACTCATCGGCTGTAGTCGCCGCCAAACTGTAGCCCCACGTATTGGCAGCAAAGCCGGACGCAGGAGCGGGAGAGGCGAGAGCCTCGATTTTATGCACTGATTCTCCGATCGTGGTGGCATTGTCACGGGTCATGGCCGTGGTTTGGTCTTTGGTATTAATATAAACGCTGTAACCTTTGAGGTTGTTTGTGCTAACGTTTAAAGTTGCTTCACCAGTGTTAAATTTGCCGCTCGGAGTGGGCATACTATTAATCTCGACGGTAGGCGTAAGCGAAACTGCGAGGCTAGCTGTGGCTTTCACGGTGGCAGTGGTGTCAAGAGATTGGGTGGTGTTCTGGAGGGCGGAAGATGGCGAAAAGCTGATTGGCGAGAATGTAATAAATATGATAAAACTCAGAAGCCCAAGGCATGACCAACCGGCGAAATAAGGCTTGCTCGACAGCGAACACAAGGTTTTGTGGCTCGAAGCTCGATGAGTTCGGCGGTGTTGATGGGTTTGATGGTGTTTCATGCTTACCTCCAAAATGGTTGTTTTGATTAGCCACCTTGGATGTCGCTAAAGCTAATGCTTCTTTTTTGGTAGATTTTGTTCTCCAAAACTTTCTGCTGGCAAAAGTGTCCTACTACTTTGCTGCTTTAACTTGGGCGAGTTTGCTAGTTGGCTTATTCGGATTGATATGGTCTGGTTCAGAGACTTATCCGAGAAGAGCCTGGGCAAAAGTCACTAATAGGCATAAAAACTAAAAGCGACACCGCAAGGTGTCGAGCCATTCATAACCTATACAACATCTAGCACTAGCTGTCAATCGATATGCTATTTATGCGGTGCCGCTTAAGTATATCGATTAAGCTTGCTGGGCTAAAATGCTTAATATAGGTTACATGGTATAAAAATACTACCAAAAATTGGTCATGAATATATTGCTCGACAAATTTATTGTAGCGCAAAAACTTAATAAGCACAAGGCTTTTTCGAGAATTTTTTGAATTTTTGGGTTTTTGGAAGTTTTGGCTATGTCTTTTATTACGTTATTGATTGCGTTTTTGGTAAACTTGCCAGGCGATTTTGAAGGCAGGCAAGCCGACGAGCAGAGCGCGCATGGCCAGGAGGTCGCGGCGGGTGCTGCAAGAGTTCTTTAAGATATAATTTTTGTGGCGGCGAAGATATTTGACGATAGTGCGGCGGGCGCGGCGAAATTCGCGCTTGGTCATGCCGGTAGTTTCAGGACTTATGGTGCTGGTTTTTAGCATAACCATTTGGCGTAGGACGCCAAAACGGGCTTGCATGCGGCGTTTGTTCAGTACGTCGCGAAGAGAAAATTGCAATGCGGAGTTGCTATCTGGGTCATTGGCACTTTGGATACTGCTAGCGGCTTGGTTTTGGCCGAGTTGTTGCCAAATTTCATCGCACATTTGGTCAGTGAACCTAATCAGGCTGAGTTTTTGACGATGGAAACTTTGACGAGTGGTGGAGTTTTTGTTGTGGTAGTATAAATATTTGGTAGATGTGGTAAGGGCGATATTTGAGCATTGAAGGATGAGGCGATAAGTGGTCGCGACGTCTTCATAAATTTCGCCGGCAGGAAAACTGACATGGTTGAATAGTTCCCTGGCATAGAGTTTGCCCCAGACGGCCATGGCGAAATTTTGCTCTAGGAGCATGTCAATAAGGCATTCTTCGGTGCTAAGGAGCGTGGTGCTGGGCGACTTTTGAGTAGCTTTTGGCAACTCGGAGTTCAGGGGAGTTTGGGCGTTTTGGGCTAGACCCGTGGCAAATGGTTTGCGCTCGCCGCTCGGCAAAACTTCTAGGAAGGAGCCGATGGCGAGCTTGACATTATGTTCGACGATGAGATGATAGAGTTCGGTGATAAGGGTGGGCTCGATTTCGTCGTCACAATCGACAAAAGTGATATATTCGCCGTGCGCGAAATCGAGCCCAGCGTTGCGAGCAGCTGACTGACCTTGATTCTTTTGGTGAATGACCTTGATGTGGCTGTCTTTTTTGGCGAAAATGTCGCAAAATTTGCCGCTCATGTCGGTGGAACCGTCGTCAATGAGGATAATTTCGAGGTTAGGATAGGTTTGGCTCAAAATAGAGTTTACGCAGCGTTCGAGAATTTTGGCGGCATTATAAACCGGGACGATGACACTGATAAGGGGGCGGGCAACGTGAAAATCCTGACGATGCTGATGGAGCGCACTCGCCGAAACGCCTTTCGGCTGGACAGCAACGTCCTGGGCTGGGCTGGGCCCAGCCTGCGATTGGTCAAAATCCACACCCGCCACGGAATTAGCTCCAGCGTTTTTTCAGTTCGTCGAATTTGTCGAGTGCGGCGGCGATGGTTTTATCCATGTCATAATAAGCATATTCGCCGAGGCGGCCGCCGAAAATGACATTTTCGTCTTCTCTAGCAAGGGCCTGATATTTCGCCAAAGTGGCACGGTCTTCGGCAGTGTTGACGGGATAATACGGTTCTTCACCTTGGTGCCAAGTCTTGCTGTACTCGCGAACGATGACGGTCTTACCAGACTTTTCCGCATAGGCACTATCTTTATAAGCTGAATTCAAGGTCCGTTCAGGATGGAAATGTTTGAATTCGTGGATGCGGGTATATCTCGGCTCGAGGTCGGCATAGTTCATCACCGGGCAACCCTGAAAGTCGTCTACATCGAGCACTTCTTTCTCGAGATTGAGACTGCGCCATTTCAATTCGCCAAACTGAAAGTCATAGAAACGGTCAATTGGACCGGTGTAGACTGTCAAAATTCCCTGCGCGCGCAACTTTTGGACTTCGGGATCATCGAAATAATCAGTTTCGAGGCGAACTTCAAGCCGGTCGCCACAGGCGGCAACGAGATTTTTGAACCAAGCTTCGTAGCCATCGGTCGGCAAACCTTCGTGAGTGTTGTTAAAATAACGGTTATCGTAATTATAGCGTACTGGGAGACGCTTGATAATCTCGGGCGAGAGTTCTTCGGCGGGAGTTTGCCACTGTTTCGCGGTGTAATTTTTAATAAAAGCGTCGAAAAGCGGCTGGCCGATAAGCGAAACGCCTTGCTCGGCGAGATTTTTCGGCTCGGCGGGAGCCGTAGCGGCTTGACCAGCGATCGTAACTCTGGCCTCATCGGGAGTGTAGGCGGCGTGGAAAAATTGGTTGATGGTGCCAAGATTGATCGGCAAAGGATAAACTTCCCCGTCGTGAGTAGTATAGACTTTATGGACATAATTCGTGAAAGTGGTGAACTTGTTGACATATTCCCAGACTCTTTCGTCGGAAGTGTGGAAGAGGTGAGCGCCGTATTTATGACATTCGATACCGGTTTCGGGATCAAATTCGGAGTAGCAGTTACCGCCTAGATGATTACGTTTGTCAATCATGAGAACTTTTTGGCCACATTCGTTCACGAGACGCTCAGCCATAGTTAGACCAAACAAGCCAGCACCGACAATCAACACATCATATTCCATAATTTCTCCTTTCTATTGATTCCATAAATCTTCGTAGGCTTTCGCAACCATCTTCGGATCACCCTCGGTCTTCACTTTTCCATCTTCGAGCAAAATCGCACGATCACAGAAACGGCGGACGTTGTCCATGGAGTGAGTGACGAGGATGACGGTTTGGTTGCCATGAAGGCTAGCGAAATAATTATTACACTTTTCTTGGAAAGCGGCGTCGCCGACGGCTAGCACTTCGTCGAGAATGAGGATGTCGCCCTTCGCGCGGATAGCGATCGAGAAGGCAAGGCGGACTTGCATGCCGGAAGAATAGTTCTTCAGCTTAGCGTCCATGAAGGGCTCGAGCTCGGCAAACTGCACAATATCATCATACATGGCGGTCATTTCTTTGTTGGAAAAGCCGAGCAGGGCGCCGTTTAAATAGACGTTTTCGCGACCGGTAAGTTCAGGGTTGAAGCCGACACCGAGCTCGATGAAGGGCACGAGGCTGCCATGGACTTCGATGTTTCCCTGCTCGGGGTAATAAATACCGGCAAGGAGTTTTAAAAGGGTGGACTTTCCGGAGCCGTTGCGGCCGACAATACCAACGAATTCACCTTTTTTAATCTCGAGGTCGACGCCGCGCAAAACTTGTTGGGTGGTGTAGCCCTTGATACCTTTGAGCCAGTTCAGAATGGCCTGCTTAAGACCAGAAGCACGCTCGGTTGGCAAGCGAAAATTCTTCGTCAGACCGGTAACTTTGATAGCGGTGTGAGGTTTCTGACTCATTTAGACCTCCTCCGCAAAACGGCGTGAACGGCGACGGAAAAAGAGTGCGGCGACAGCAAGAGTGACAACAACAAGGATGAGCGGGAGGAATTGGAGCGGACCGTCGATAATTTCCCAAGTAGTGACCGTGGTGTTAGTGATGAGGTTATAGCGGGCGTCTTGGATGACTTGGGCGATGGGGTTTAGTAGAATGATTTTGGAGGCGAATTGACCGAAATCTCCGGACTCAAGCACGAGAGTAATCGGATAGATAATCGGCACGGCGTAGAAAAGGGCTTGGATGAGGACGTCCCAGATTGAGGTGATGTCGCGATATTTGACGTTGATGGCGCCAAGCAGGAAGGAAATGCCGAGCGAAAAGAGGTAGAGCTCAAGGATGAGCGGGATGATGAGGAGCCAGGAGAAGCTGGGTGTGACGCCGTTGAAGAGGGCGAAGATGATGATGACACAGAGGTTGATGGCGAGATTGATAAGGGCGGTAGCGGTGGCAGAGACGACGATAATGTATTTCGGGAAGCTGATTTTGCGAATAAGGTCGCCGCGTTGGACGATGGAATGGATGCCTTGGTTCGTACATTCGGTGAAAAAGTTCCAGAGAACAGTGCCAGTCAAGAGGTAGACTGGGTAATGTGGGATCTCGTCGCCGAAGCGCAAAAGCTTAGCAAAAACTACATAGAGAATAGCAAACATCAAGAGCGGACGCAAGACGGCCCAAAAATAACCGAGGACAGAATCTTGGTAGCGGAGGCGAAAATCGGTCTTCACTAATTCGCCCAGCAAAATACGGTTTTTGCGGCAAAGCACGTTTGGAATTCCCATGATATATTTATATTAACATACGCATCAAGGGATGTCCAACGAAGGGTTCATATAGAAAAACATTTATGGAGGAAAATTCGGAGGCGCAGGATGCGGTAAGCGAGGCGGGGGTGCTTGAGAATCATGCTAAGGGCGAGCCATTCGGACTTGGTGAAATAAGTAGGGTCCAAGATTCCCTCGTCGGCGGCGGAGAGGAATTCCTCGCGCATGGTGACGTAAAACTTGGCGGCGAGAGGTGCAGAGAGGCGCTGGAGGTTCCAGTGGTAATTGCGGAATTTGATGGCGTTCATGCGGCTGCCAAGCTCGGAAAACTGACCACGCTCCGTAAGGAAGGTTTCGATTTCTTGATATTCGTCGACGATGCAGCGGAGTTTAGCTGGACTGTTCACTGAGGAACTTTGGTTGTCGAGGCGGTAATGGACGAAGGCGTCGGGCGTAAGGATGACTTTGTGGGCGCAGGCCCAGACTTTGAACCAAAAGCCAGTATCCTGATAAGAGGCACCGGGAGTGGGGAGGAATTTGATCTCGTTTTTTTCGAGGAATTTGCGATCGTAGATGGCTGACCAGATGGCGGGATTAAAGCGAAAAATAGCAAAATTATCACGCGGATCGAGTAATTTACCAGCATCATCCGACGAGATTTCGGTGACGACATGAGTTTTGCTAGCGTTTTCTTGATAATAATTAGCTTTGACGACTTCAGGTTTTTGGGCTGTGAGCTGGTAGAGTTTTTCGTAAGCATCGAGCTCAATCCAGTCATCTGGCTCGAGGATGCCGATATATTTAGCGTGAGCTTTTTTCAGGCCTTGGTTCATGCTGTCGCCATAACCGGAATTAGACTTGTTGATGATGACGATACGGCGATCGCGCTTCGCATATTCGGAGAGGATTTTCCCAGAATTATCAGTCGAGCCATCGTTGATACAAATAATTTCGAGTTCGCGAAGAGTTTGGTTGACTAAACTGTCAAGGCATTGCTTGAGGTAACGCTCGACGTTATAAATCGGGACAAGGATAGAAATTTTGGGCGAGTTCATGAGATTATTATAGCGGGTTTCGAGCTTTTGGGCTAGAATTCCGAGGCTGACGTGGTATAAGGCATGATATAATTAAGGTATGAAGCCGAAAATTTCCGTTGTAGTGCCAATTTATAAAGTGGAAAATTATTTACGCGAATGTGTTGATAGTATTTTGAACCAGACCCTGAAAGACATTGAAGTGATTTTGGTGGACGATGGGTCGCCTGATGGGTGCCCAGAAATCGTGGATAATTATGCAAAGCATGACAAGCGAGTTGTGGCGGTACATCAGAAAAACGCAGGATATAGTACAGCAGTGAATCGCGGAATTGCGATGGCGACAGGAGAATATATCGGGATTATTGAATCGGATGACTGGATTGAGCCGACGATGTATGAGAAGCTTTATGCAAACGCAAAAAAATATGACACTGACGTCACCAAAGGTATGTTTACGAGTTATAATTCGACTTTACCACTCGGTACACGTGATGAAGTGTTTCGAAATTTTTTGGGAATTGATTTGGATTTGGCGCCAGACGAAGCCTTCGAGATTGCGGAGTGGCCGCAACTGGTAGGGTTTCATGCGTCGATTTGGTCGGCGATTTATCGAGCAAGTTTTATCAAAAAGATCAAAATTCCCGAAACGGCGGGCGCTTCGTATCAGGATCTTCCCTTCATGGCGGATTTTTATTGTCGAGCAAAACGGATTTCTGTCGTCAAGGAGCCGTTTGTGCACTGGCGAAATGACCCAAACCAGGGTAATTCGACGAGCGCGAATGGGCAAAAGTTGCTGCTTATGGTGCAAAATACTTTGCTTGCGGCTAAGGTGATTGAAGAATCTGGGAAAATGCCAGCACTGGCGGAGGCTTTCTACGCGCAGGCAATGTGGGCGAATATTGGCTTTTTCCGACGGATTGAAGGGCGCTATAAGCGCGAGTATTATCGGAAGCTACAGGAAGTTTTTCGACCTGTTGCGGAGCGGTCGACGATTGTTGGTGGAGAGAGCTTCAGTTTTAAACATTTTAGGCCGATTGATAGAGTTTATTACTGTTTAATTATGGAAAAGCCTTATTTTGTGCTGAGGATGGTTTTTGCGGCGATGAATTTGCGCGTGCGAGTCGGGGGATTGATAAAAAAGGTCGTAAAAAGATAGACAGTTTTTCGGTTTAACCTCATGGTTAAACTAATATCGTTGTGAAATCTAGTTTCGTGATTGAGAAGAATCAATGTTTTTGCGTGAGTTCTTGATTTTATCGAACCAGCCACCAAGCTCGCAAATGGCGAGAACGACGAAGAATACGCTGATTGGCATGATATAGCGATACATTACTTCGACGAGCATGGACGCCGCAACTAGACCACAGAATGAAAGTATAACCCAGAAGACCATGGGGTCTTTCTCAGCCTTTTGAGCTTGTTTGCTCTTGATAAATATCCGCCCAGAGAAGATGAAAGATAAGATAATACAAAAGACCAAGAGCAGTTTACCAAGACTGTGGATGAGTTGGTAAATTGGTTGATTATCTTGCATAGCAAATTCTTTAACAAATGGCCAAGTGATAGTCGGGACGGTCGTGCCGTCACCCGTGAACAAGACTACAGTTTTATGGATAAAGTGACTAATCAGTTCTAATGGATTCATGCTCTTGTAGCGCACGAGGCCCATTTCTAATAATTCATCTTGAAGCTCAGCGAGATTGGCTGGTTTGATATTGTCCTGAGTGGAGCCGTCAAACGGATCAACAAGATCGATGTTTTCCCCCCAAAGTTTTGGTCGCAGCATACTGAAATCTTGCGCTGTCCAGTGTCCGCGCGAATCATAGTTTGCTCCAACATATACATTCCAACCAACACCAACTTCCTTGGAATATTGCGGGTTTATATTGGCGTACACGAGTGAAGCTAAAGAGCTTACGCCGACAAAAGCAATGACGCACATAACACAAGACACGAAGGCAGGCAAAATAAGTTTTTTGCCATAATATAGAACGCCGAGGAAGAGCGTAAGAACAAAAGCAATAAGCAGGGCGGTAAAAATTGGTCGATAAGTATTGCCGAGGCTAAGTGTGAAGCCGAGCAATAAGGCAAAAACACCCGTGATAAACAGGTTCTTGGTAGAAAACTTAGGGTCGAGCTGGGTTTGTTTGAGCTTTTGGAAAAATAGGTAGCCAACGAGGAGAGCAAAGACTAGAAAAGCATTGATAGCGACGACTGACATGCTAACCGCGCAATAGAGGATTTGGAGCGGATTGACAAGCCAGAGAATTGCTCCAATACAGGCTGTACTGCGGTTGCGCCATTTTCTTAGTAAGACATAGAGTATTACAACGGCGAGCATATCGAAAACAACGTTCAAGATAATTACCACTGCATAATTGGAGCCAAAAACCCCCAAGAAAGCGGTTAGAGTTGCGATATAACCGAGTAGGTGTGGATAAAAAGCCACATAAGTTTCTTCGAACAATTCAGGGTCTCGCTCAGAGTCTACCAATGCGTCGGCGTAATACCAACTGACGCCATAATCAGAATCTTTGCCGTGGAATTGTACTCGCTCCATAAGGCAGAGGGTGGACAGGCGCGCGATGAGACCAAAGATGATAGCTAGAACGAAACATGTTTTGAGAATTTTCTGAAGAGTGAGGCTGGGAAACTTTCGTTTCAGAAATGAAAAAAACTTTTTGTAATTGTGATTATAAAGTAATACGAATATACAAATTAAAATGAGGAAGCCAGCAAGCATAAAGAAAGTGAGTGGTTGTAAATCAAGTCCCGCGTTCAGATATAATAGAACAATCCAACCAAGAATTAGAGTTGCAATTAAGATAACAAAACGATAGCCAAAAATTGCGAGTTTTTGCGGAAATTTTCGGTTGGTTTTTTCGGAAGCTAAATCTTGCGCCATGATTGGCTTATTATATCATGACTGAGTATATTAATAAAAGACGCAAAATTTTACCTGCGTGGGTGCTGTTGGGTGATACTGGTGGTAATTCTAGATTATTTACATTTTATTTTTCCTAACTGGTGTTTTCTGCTAATAATTTTCCATAGAGCGAGTGTCAAGAATATAATATCAACTACCCAAAAGACCGACATATAGCGCGCCATCACTTCCGGTATTAATGCGGCGGCAAAAAGACCGCAAAAACTTAACAATAGGAAGAATAAAAACCAGTCAAGTTTAATAACTTTGCGAGGAGAATTTGATGATTTTAGAGTACTAACAACATAAACAAACATCGCGACAATACATAAAGTGTGGCAAATTGCAGCTAACCCATGTAACAGTCGCAACCAGCCTTCATTTCCGTCAATATTGGTAAATTGTTCCGCAATGTTCCAGGCTGGGTATTGGACGCCTTCGCCAAAAAGCATTTCGGTTTTATTCAGGAGATGAACAACTAACCCAGCTGGACCCATATTAGCATATCGTTCGATACCCGCATACAAGAACTCCAGTTGTAGTTCCTCTCTCGGTATCGCTCCAGTATCATCAGTTGGATCCCAATCATCATCAAAAACATGTTCACCATGAAGTTTTGGCCAGAGTATCTCCCAATCACTTACCGACCAGCGCCCTTCAGTGTTATAATTCGCACCTACGAAAATGTTCCAGCCGATTGTGTTTGAAATACGCTCATAATATGGATTGACCTTTTGCGTTACTAGACTAAATAGTTGCGAAAAACCATAAAACGGTAATGACAATAAAATTTAGCAAAATGTTAAGTAACGACAGTGCAATAAACATATTTACAACCGTCAACGCTGTTCCTTCTGTACAAAATAGGATAGCGAGCGGGTTTAACAACCATAACGTAGCACCAAGTCGGGAAATTGTTTTATTAGCTTTCCACTTATATAAAATACTGTAAATAGCGGTTGCCGCAATGAGGTCAAAAATAATATTAGGGATAAGTATTGCGAGATAGGTTACGCCGAAAATCTTCATTGACATTCCTACAATAAGTGAATAACTAGTCAAAAACGGGGAAAAGGCTTCATAGCGTCCCATGACTGGGTCAACTATTTGGCCAAAAGTAGCAATTTCTTCACCCGCAAAGCGGTGAATGCCAGTATCGATTGTAGTGCCAAGAGGAAGATAATAATCAGAAAAAATAAGGAACGATAGCCTAACCATTACAGCAAGAACCATAACCAGAATCATCAGAAGACGACCATAACCAAAAGCTTGTAACCAACGCCAGCAACAAATTGCTTTGAATCGATGATAGATGTCATGATGTGTTATAATATATCTAAAATTAAATAGTGCGGACGAGGAGTTTCGAGTTGATGCAATACAAGATTCAGTCTTTGGTTTTTCCGACTGATGAAAAACATGGCGGTTGTCGGAAATTGTTTTATCGCGGGGATTCGGGGATTTATAACCAGGAAAAGCAGATTTTGACGTTGGGTTTTGCGCAGCGGTGTGATTTTGTGACTTATTTGAACGCTTGTTCGTGGCAAAAGTGGCAGAAATACACCTCGGCAAAGATCTTAACCTTGCATCTTAGAATTAAGGGCGAGGCGCGGGTAACTTTTCTCGGCTATCATTGTGAAGCATTAACCGTGACGCAAAAAGAGTTTGCAAAAAAGGATTATCAGGTGGCAGAGGAAACGGAAATCGAATATACCTTCCCTGATAATGATGAACAGATGGTGGGGTTTGAGATTGCAGCTTTGTCGCCCGAGCTGACGATTTTTGGGGGATATTTCACGGTAGAAGTGGACGAAAAAGAAATGAATCCGGTGGTATTGGCGATTGCGACTACGACTTGTAAAAAAGAAGATTTTATACGGAAAAATACGGAATTAATCAAGCGTGAGTTGCTTTCGGGCGAGGACGAGTTGGCAAAGAATCTTTATCTGCACGTCACAGACAATGGGCGGACTTTGACGGAAAAAGATATTCATGGCGAGCATGTGTTTTTGCATCCGAATATTAATGCGGGTGGTTCGGGCGGATTTGCGCGTGGAATGATTGAAAGTTTACGTCAAGAGCTTGAGGCCACGCACGTGCTTCTGATGGATGACGATGTGCTGGTGCTCCCAGAAAGTATTCGGCGGACTTATAATTTGCTCAGGTTAATGCGGCCAGAATATAAGCGAAGCTTCATCAGTGGAGCAATGCTCTATTACGAGCGACCAAATAAACAACATGAAGATGTGGGGACGATTGGTGGGCCGCTCAAGGGGGCGAAGATTAACCATGAGAAATTGCGGGAAAACTTGGCAAATGAGCAGATTTTGGCGCCACACCGCAATTCGTACGCAGCTTGGTGGTATTGCTGTGTTCCGGTGAGCGTGATCAAAGAAGTTGGTTTGCCGCTACCATTGTTTATCCGGATGGATGACGCGGAGTATGGGATGCGCGCGAAGACGGATTTTATTACGCTGAATGGGATTTGTGTTTGGCACATGGGTTTCACGACGAAGCATAACGCGGTGTTTGATAAGTACCAGACGCTGAGGAATGAGTGGATTGGACAAGCGACTACGGGGGTGATGCCGGATGTGGATATTTTGGCACAGTTCAAGGATTCGTATCGGACAGAAATTATGCGATTTAGCTATGATACAGCGGAATTGATTTTACAAGCGCTTGAAGATTTTATGAAAGGTCCGGAGTTTATTATGCAACCGCAAGGCGATAAAATTGTTGCGGAACGTCATAAGCTGAACGATAAGTTTTCACCACTGTCGGAAGTACAGGGCGGTGACGCAGTGCAGACGGATAATATTAAGGCAGATTTGCCACTGAGGTTTGAGAATCGGTTGTTTTTGAAATTGACCTGGAATGGCCAGAGATGGTGCCCGAAGTTTCTGGAAAATCCGAATTTGGCTGCAATTCAGGCGGATTGGGTTTTGCAACCTGAGCGTTCGGCGCGTCGTACACAACTACTTGCCGTGAATCCATACGAAGGGACTGGGGTAGTTTACAGAAAGGACAGGAAGCGGTTCAAGGAACTAATGCAGCGCTACAAGAAGTTGGTGAAAGAGTTTGAGAAAAATCGCGATAAGATCTATCAACAGTACCAAGAAAAACGAGATTATTTGACCTCGGAAGAGTTTTGGCGGGAGTATTTGGGGATTTAAAGGGACTAATTCTGAGGAATCGTGGCTATACAAAAGGCCTCTGGTTGATATCAGAGGTCTTTTTGTGGACGCTGGTGCCTGTTCAGAAACCTACTTCTTGACAGTTTCAAACTTCCATTTCTGGTTGTCGGTGCCATTGTTGGGCCAGAGGAGTATGTTGGTGCCGTCATTCGTCACGCCGTGACTAATGTCAATCACGTAGCTTTCGTTACACCCGGAAGCCAGTTGATAGTAGCCGTCGGTGGTCTTCTTAATTAGCCAGTTTTGGGCGCA
>CAOJGQ010000004.1 GCA_948435375.1 uncultured Candidatus Saccharibacteria bacterium | reverse complement strand
CACTGGATATAGATGTTTATAAAATATTTGTCGGGAAATCCTTCTACGAAGAAATTGCAGATAGCCACAACCGACTGAACGGAACGCCGGACAAGCTGGAAATGAATCTATATTTGTTCAATCGTTGCTATCGTACCGTGGTCTTTGATTATGAGAGGCATATGGCGTATATCTATGTTGGGTATATACCAGAAGACGAAGAATAGAAGGTGAATGTTTGGTATAGCTCAGGGGCAGTTCAAAATGCACTGCCCCATCCTTGGTGCATAATGCGTAAATGAAACATGAATATTTTCCACTACCCAAAAAGCGAGCCAGTTTCCCGGCTCGCCATTAAGGTACTATCTTAGATTTTTGGTATCGGCATCGACACAATTCGAGCAGTAATATAACTTACCAACATCATCAAATCATTGTCCGTTTGCCAAAAACGCGGTTCGATTCTTGTTTCCTTAAGCTTCTCCCGCAACTCCTTAAACGCCTCAGGAGTCCTATCCCCAGAAGCACAAGCCGAAAATTCCATCGTTTTCGCAATCGGCCAATAGTACAACCGGAAATCTTCATCCGAAACTTCCTTCAAGGCTTCCCAATTCGCGATTTCTTCTCTTGTTAAAGGTTGTTCCATTGTCGCTTTTCACCTCCCCGCTAGAGCCTAAAGTAGTTGTAGTTTCACACCATCCATATCTGGATGTCCTTTGTTCACGACTACAGTAACTCTGCGCCCTAAGCTTTCTGCTACACAGGTCAATTCATAACCATTTGGATAGTTTTCACGCCAAGTCACCCTCGCGGTCAGGCTCATTCGCTTCGCAACAAGACCATTCTCTACTTCCTCAGGGCTAAATCGTCCGTCCGGAAAAGCCGGTTCTCCTATCATCGGCACTAAATCCAGCTCAATCTCGTCGCCTGGTTTCGCTTCATCCGGACGTGGTGCCCCGTCATGAAAAGCATAAAGTCTTATATCGTGGAACTCATCTTCCACTGCAAAATGCTGTCCCATTTTCATACCCCCAGAAAATAATTTGTAGTTTGATACAGCTATGAAGAATCACATTTAGAGCAACTTCATTTTTACCCAAAGTTATTCTTTTTGCTTGCTCTAAGGCTGATACTTCACTTAGCTATTCTAACATAATAATTATATAATCTATTCCACTAGGATTCAAGTATTCTTCAGCGGGCACAGTTCAGGAATTGTGGGGACTATTCAGAATGGTTCACAGTTCAAATCGTGTAGAATCGTGTATCAACGTGTAAAATGACTTGTCAACGCAACATCATAATACTTCTGCTATTGGTGCAAGCAGTGCAACCGTGTAAAATGAGTTGCCACTCACGTCCATAAAATCTATTTCCAAACTCATTTTTTCTCATACTCAGAAGCCTCCAAATACTATTAAACCTCAGAAGAACCCCTATAAAACAGGGGTTCTTCTAGCATATACATTGTATCAAACGTGTAGTCTTTATTTGGTGAGTCGGGTGGGGCTCGAACCCACGACACCCTGCTTAAGAGGCAGGTGCTCTAACCAGCTGAGCTACCGACCCAGATTACTTGGCCATCTAATATAGGTACAGTTTTTAGACCTATACGCTAAACGGCGCGATCTGCTCTGGAAAACCAGATTGGATGAATATATTATAGCATACTTTTTGAGAATTTGGGGAGATTTTTGGAGTTTTGGGGTGGTTAGGTGTAAAAAACGTGCTATTTATTGAGAGCTTGAACTATTTTTTGCTCAAAAGCTTGACTTTTTTCGAGATGTGTGCTATAATGGAAGGATGGGGCTAGCATAAACTGGCCTTGCACCTTGATATACCTCTATTTTATGGTATGGAGGGTGCCAATTTGCCAAAGAGGAGGGAGAATAATGGCAAAGAAAATGCGAATGGAGCAGCTTTTTAATACTCGCGACGAGCAAGTGGTATTGCTGACGCCGGGGCAAGTTTTTCTGCTTAATGCGCGGTGCATTGAACAGAGACCGTGTTGGATGGGGGTATGTCATCGCGAGAATGGAGACTATTTCTTGCCGTTGTTACGGCGAGACGGTAATTTTGAATTATTGCTAAGAAAGCGGCAGCAATTGCGACTGCAGAATGATTTCTGCGAACGGCAAAATTTTTCGTTCGAGATGTTAGTGATGCTGGATTATTTTCTGGCAGCAACGCAGGACGTGAATTTTGACGGTAGTATTGAGGAGCAGCTGCATGATTTTCAGATGCTGCTGCCTGGGCGCGCTTTGGGGCCACATACTGATTACGGTCAACCATTTGACCGGCATTTTTACCTGGCGCCGGACGAGAATGGACAATTGCTGCTGATGAAATTTGAGGGCGATATGTATCGGCCGCAAGTTTGGCGTGCTCGATTTGACAGGGGTGGTGAAATCCGCTATCGCGACATAGTCGGAGTGATGAAGAAGTGGAAGTTGCTGAAAGAGTACGAGGTCGAAGAACTGTTTGCGGGCGTCGGGGACAAAATGATCAACGCGCTGAATGATGGCCTGGGCAGCTTTCGTAAGATTGAGCAAGCGGCGCTCGGGGCTCATTTGCCGGCCAAACGGACCGTCCTTGAAAGCAATAACGTGATCGGGCAGACGGTGGAGGCGATTTTGGTGCCGACGGTTTGGATCGACATAGCAAATCAGCGCGTGCAGCTCACGCATGACTTTTTTGGGAAATGGACCGCTCAGGCCTCGAAGAAAATCTTGCTAGATGTAGGCAGGTTTCGGATGCGGCACCTGCCGGAGCATGGTCGCTTGGGACTAATTTCGCTGCGGCGAGCCGAGAAAGCAATAGAATAGGAGGTGAGAAAAGTGAAGAAAAAGGCCCTTTTGGGGTCTTTTTTGATGAAAAATTGCGGATTTTGCTTGTGTTTTATTAAAGTATGGTATAATGGAGGTGACTGAATTACGTCGTAGCCGGTTTTTGGTAGTATTTTATATATAATATAGTCTACGTATTAATTGTGCAGTATTTAATGCTTACTAAGCGGCACCGCATAAGTACTAGCGTTAATGGTTGCATAATCATACGTAGGTTACGAATGGAATTCAGACACCCTTGCGGTGTCGCTTTTTGTTCATGCCTAGAGGCGACCAAAACGTATGATGCGCGCTATTTGATCGGAAACTATTATTCTTATAACGCGGCAGCGGCCGGTTCCGGTGGCGAAGAATTATCGAGTGGCAATGCGGATAATGTAACCAATACTCAAGAGCTTAATGCACTACTAAAAAATGCGCCAGATAGCATTTGTCCAAAAGGTTGGCAGCTTCCGCGTTCGGGGGCAAATTATACAACAAAAGCACCATTTGACTTAGATGACAGCTATTATCGGCTATTATTGGCTTATGGTTACCCAACTTCGGATAAATATGGTTTGCCAGGAGTGCCAGGCTATACATCGATTATTAAAAATCAAAATAAAAAACGTTAGTGAAGCGCCTTTCTATTGGGTACGATCAGGTGTGGCGAATCTGCAAATGGGTATTTTATGGAGCGCTGGACAGGATACTAACAACTGGTTTAATGGGAGCTTGGTGAGGACTTTGCGCGAGAGGAACGGTGGCCAAGGTCGGCTTGGGGTGGGTTGATGATAGTGGTATAATATATACTATGGAAATACGGGAAAATGTACCACTTGCGGAACTGACGACTATGCGGCTGGGTGGGGCGGCGAGATATGTGGTCAGTGTGCGGACGCCGGAGGAAATTCCGGAGGCGCTGAAGTTTGCGCAGGAGCGAGGGCTCGCGACTTGGATGATGGGGGGTGGGGCGAATACGATTGGGCGAGACAGCGGCTTTAATGGGGTGGTAGTTTTGAACGAAATTCGGGGGATTGAGATTTTGCGCGAGGATGAGGAGAGTTTGGAACTGCGTAGTATGGGGGGTGAAGTTTGGGATGATTTGGTGGAATTTGCCTGTGAGCGCGGTGCGTCGGGGATTGAAGCAATGAGCATGATTCCGGGGACGGTGGGTGCAGCACCAGTGCAAAATATTGGCGCTTATGGGCAGGACGTGGCGGCGGTGATTGTCTCGGCGGAGGCCTATGATACGAGAGAAGAGGAGTTTATCAAACTGGCGAAGGAAGAAATGCGGTTGGGCTATCGCACCACGCGATTCAATACTGGTGAGGATGCGGGGAGGTTTTGGATTTATGCAGTGACGCTGCGACTAAAAAAAACACAGCTCGAGCCGCCATTTTATAATTCCCTGCAACGTTATATTGATGAGCACGGCGTGACGGATTTTTCGCCCATGAATGTACGGAAAATGGTTTCGGAGATTCGGAGCGAGAAATTGCCCGATCCGAAGGAAAAGGCCAGCGCTGGGAGCTTTTTCAAAAATGTGATGGTCGACCCAGCGGGGGCAGACGCGGCCGAAGCGAAAGGTATTCCGGTTTGGCGCGATGCTGAAGGTCGGGGAAAAATCAATTCAGGCTGGCTAATTGAGGCTTGTGGCCTGAAAGGTAAAGAGCTGTTTGGCTTCCGGGTGAGTGAGAAAGCGGCGCTGGTTTTGATTAATGAAAAGGCGAAAACTTATGCGGAGCTCGCGCAGGCGCGCAAGACGATTGTCGACGCGGTGAAAGCAAAATTCGGCTTTGTGCTCGAGCAAGAACCGGTGGAGATTGGAAAGGAGGAAAATGAAAATTCTTAGCGGGGCAGAAATTGCGGGATACATGAAAGAAAATCAGGCGCGGATAGTGCGGAGTTTCTTGGGGCGAGAGAAGCTGCGACCGAAGCTGGTGATTATTCGTAATAGTGACAATCCGGTGATTCTGAAATATGTCGAGCTGAAAAAGCAGTACGGCGAGGATATTGGAATTGAAGTTGAAGATTGGCTCAGGCAGGATTTGCCGCAGGCGATGGAAGAGGCCAACCAAGATTCGAGTGTGCACGGGGTGATTTTGCAACTGCCGATTCAGGGCGAGACGAACGTTGACGAACTAGTGCAGCGGATTGCGCCGGAGAAAGACGTCGACGGGCTGAACCCGGCGGGAGCGGTTTTTGAATCAGCAACGGCGACGGCGGTAGATTGGCTGCTGAATGGCTATGATATTCCACTCAAGTCAGCGGAAATTGCGATTGTTGGACGAGGACGACTGGTGGGGGCGCCACTAGAGAGAATGTGGCGAGCGTCGGGCTATAACGTGACGGTTTTTCATCGCGGAGATGATTTGGAGAGGTTGAAGGATTTTGACGTGATTGTAAGTGCAACAGGAGTACCGCATCTAGTTAAGGACGAGATGGTAAAGGCTGGGGCGACTGTGGTGGACGCAGGCACAGCGAGCGAAGGAGGAGTTTTGGTGGGTGACGTAGACGACGCGGTGCGGGCGCGAACGAATCTGAAGGCGCTCACGCCCAAAGTGGGCGGAGTGGGGCCGCTGACCGTGACGGCGTTATTTGAGCATGTTTTGCAAGCGGCAAACCGCGCCGTTAACGGCTAGAGTCTTAATTATTTAACTGAATGAGTCGAAGGGGTAGATTTTTGCTCTGCGAGGTCAAGAATTGCCTGGACAACCTGTTCTTTGCCGAGCGAAGCATCGATACAGAGATCATAATTATGAATGTCACCCCACTTTTGACCAGAGATCAAGCTGTAATAGTCAGCGCGGTTTTTATCGGCGCGCTCGAGATTTTTCTTGGCTGCTTTCTGACTATCGCCATACATCGACATGATATTTTGGATACGGAATTTTTGCGGAGCGTGAATAAAAACGCGTAAAAGTGGCTGATGGTGACGCAAAACATAATCGGCTGCCCGCCCAACAATCACGCACGACCCACGCTTGGCAATAGTTTTTAAAACTGCGTCTTGAGCTTCGATAGCGTATTTCGCCGGAGAGGTGGTCAAATAGAGTTCTTTGGCCAACTCTTGGCCGTCATTACTATTAACTTTTTTGATGTAATCCTTAGTAATACCACTTTCTTCGGCAGCTAGCGCGGTCAATTCTTTGCAATAGTAAGGAATGTTGAGTGATTTAGCGACCAACTCGCCGATTTTCTTCCCCTGCGAACCATGCTCGCGAGCAATCGTGATGATAATACCGGGCTGAGAAGGCTGAATGGTGGCCGTAGAGGCGGAAGGATTGACATGCTCGAGCTGACGGAAAAACTTGCGGACCAAAACCACGGCAACAACGACACTAATAGTATCGGCGATAGGTGCCGCCCAAAGCACGCCCGTGATGCCCATAAAATTCGGCAAGAGCATAGCAAGCGGGACAAAACAGACAAGATCACGCAACAAAGAAACGACGGCAGCTTTGAAAGGCTCACCAACGGCCTGGAAGAAGATGGAGATGACCTTGACAAGGCAGGTAAGTGTTATGCCGAGCAGGAAGATGCGGAAAGTGATGCGGGCAAACTCGAGGTATAATTCGGAGTCGACGCCGAAAAGGTTGATGAAGATGTCCGGAAATGCTTCAGTGATGATGGTGATAATAACGCCCACAACGACTGTTGCAATAGCCGTGAGACGGAAGGTTTCTTTCACGCGATCAGTCTTGCCGGCGCCAATGTTGTAGCCAAGGATAGGTTGCGCGCCGACTACGATGCCGATGGCGATGTTGAGGACGATAGAGAAGACCTTGGAACAAATGCCCATGGTGGCGATCGGAATGTCGGCGCCATAAATCGAATCTGAGCCGTATTTTACGAGCATAGTGTTGGAAACAAGGGCAATTACCACTACTGCGAGCTGAGTAATAAAAGTTGAGATGCCAAGTTTGACGACATTGCTAAAGACTGGAAAATTGAGATTAAAACTCGCAAACTTAAGGCGAAAAGTACGGGTACGAAAAAGATAAATAACACCAATTAGCAGGGTTAGGACTTGGCCGATAATCGTCGCCCAAGCCGCGCCTTTGATTCCCCAGTGGAAAGCAAAGATGAAAATTGGGTCAAGAATAATATTAGTCACGGCACCAACTGAGGTCTGGACCATAGCAAAGGCAGGAGAGCCGTCGGCGCGGATAATTGAGTTTAGCATACTGCCGAGCATGAAAGCGGGGATAAAGAGGAGAATAATGGTGAAATAATCGTGGGCAAGACCGATCGTGCTAGATGTAGCGCCGAAGAAATAAAGCAAGTGGTCGATAAATGGAAAGCCGAGCAAAACGAAAATAAGACTAATGATGAGGCAGATCAAAATACTATTGCCAACGGCTTTGTGGGCGTTTTGCGTGTCGTTACGACCTTGGCAAATTGAAAGAAAGGCGGCGGCACCATCACCCAGGGCAAAAGTAAAAGCCATAGCAATCACGGTGAGCGGAAAAACGACCGAAGTGGCAGCGTTACCAAAATAGCCAAGTTCAGGGCTATTACCGATAAAGATTTGGTCGACAATATTATAAAGCGCACTAATCAACAGCGACATAATGCATGGAACTGCGAATTTAAGCAAAAGTTTTGGGATTTTTTCGGTGCCGAGAACTTTGTTTCCTTGGTCTGCCATGTGTTTCCTTTCGTGGTTTTAGTTTAGTATGCAAGAAAGTCCGCCCCCGGGATTACTGGCGTGGGTTCGGAACTAAATTTTTGGCCAGGAATTGGGTCAACTTGTAGAATTTTAGCAAACTTTTGCAAATTTTGCCAAGCGGTTGTTGTAAAAATTACAACATTTTAGTGAAAGTTTGAGTGGTTTTTGGGAAACAATGTGGATTTTCTATTGACTTTTTTCATTATGTATGCTATAATTGAGGGATAGGGGTGTTTTTGTTCCCTATGGTCCTTTGACAATCGTTCGAAAATAGTACTAGAAGAGATGTTTTTGTGTTTTCTGACCGAAGTTACTTGGCGGCGGAAAGATTATGACCGAGATAAAGAGTCTTGGTGATGATTTTTCTGCTGCTAGGCAGCATACCTTTAGCCGATTGCGACCCGTGAAATGAGTCGAGCGGCAAAAAAATAAAAAGGAGGTCATGAAGATGACAAAAAGAAATCCAAAGACAAAGACAGAGACAGGTGAGCCGAAGAAAAGTAAAGCGAAGAAGAACCTGAAGATCAAACGCTACAACAGGCAGTTGGAAAAGAGATCTGGGCTAGATCTTGCGCGGATGACGCAGGAATACTTCTATCCAGACATCTTAGACGGTAAGCTGGAGAAGATCAAGATTCCAACGATACGAGAGCTGGCGTTTCTTGGCAACCTGAACGTTTCGCGTATTCGCGCCTATTATCGACATGAAGGCGATAAACTGGCGAAAATGCAGCGGAATGTGCGCCATGATCTGGCGGTACTCGAACAGCGAGTATCCGCGCTGGAGCAGCAACCTGGTTGCGACTGGCATGGTTATGGCTATGCACGCATCCCTATGACTGAGAGTGCAGAGCTATCTCCCGCCGAGTGGCGCAGAGAGTGCGAGCGGCGGAGCAAGTTAGTCGATTCATGTCGTTTTGGTCGTGAGGTGGCGAGTTGGTGTGAACGCGTGCCGTGTTCGCGCTGCGATCGTCAGTGCGGTCAGATGTGCACCGCAGCGCCGATGGTTGGCATAATCGGTGGAGCTAGCCCGCAACAGCTGCATGAGATTGCAGCACATCTGTCTCAGGGCCCGGAAGGTCTCTGCCAGTTCTATGATGTCTGTCATAGCAACCAGCCGTTTCAGGATGAAGCTTGTGTGCTCGCTGATCCACAGATGCAGAATGAGTGTAGGCAATTTCTTCATAGGAGACTCGATGAGCTTAAGAGACGACATGAGATTTTGCGGAAGTATATGCATAATCTGACATTCGTAGAAAGCCATTGCGATCAGCATTATGAGCTGCCGGAGTTTTTCGAAGAAGATAACTATTCTGGCAGCGGGAGACTGGAAATGCTGGTGATCTTGAAGCACATCGATGGGCAGATCGTTTGGAATGTGGGTTTTCGTCAGTTAGCAAAGCCTGATCCGGACGGCAAGAAGCCGATCATTATTCAAGACGTCGAGTCTTGGCCGGATGTAATAATCACGCGAGAAATAAAGGTCAGCGCCGGAGAAGCAGGCAAGATTTATCTCTCTGCGAATGATTTTCTCTATCTGGCGCAGGATAAGCGTTTTCGTCAGGTATGGCTCGAGATGTCGGACTTCCGCGCGAAAGCTTTTTCGAAGGAAGAGCTGGCAGAGTTCTTTGCGCAGTTTGACGATGCAAAATAGGCTAAAAGTCCAAAAAATGATAATATCTAGACCCGCGCTAAGCTGATTTTAAACGATTGTTATTAGTCCTCATATGAGGACTCTGGGCCTGTATCGCAAGATACAGGCCGCTTTTTATCCCTAATCATCGCGTTTCAACATAACCGTGAAGGCTTCAGACGGAATGTCGACTTTACCAAAACGTTTCATGCGGGCTTTGCCTTTTTTCTGCTTCGAGAGGAGTTTAGCCTTGCGGTCGCGATCGCCGGTGTGAATTTTCACCGTAACGTCTTTACGATAGGCGCCGATGGTTTCGCGAGCGATGATTTTGGCGCCAATGGCGGCTTGGAGCGCGACTTCGAAATTTTGGCGCGGGATAACCTCCTTGAGCTTTTTCGTAATTTCGCGGCCGAGGGCGTCAGCTTCGGAACGATGACACATAACGCTCAGTGCATCCATGCGGTTCCCCGCTACGAGCACGTCGAGCCGCACCAAGTCTTCGGGACGATAATCAGCAAGTTCATAGTTAAAACTGGCGTAGCCGGAAGTGATGCTCTTGAGTTGGTCGTAAAAATCAGTGAGGAGATTGGCCATCGGCGCCTCAAAATCAATCACAGCACGGTCTTCGATATAGCTGAGGTTGGTTTGGTGGCCGCGTTTTTCGTTGATCAGGCCGAGGACGCCACCAATCATGGTTTGAGGGACGATGATTTCGCCTTTCACCCATGGTTCACGAATTTCGGCGATGGTCGACTGGTCAGGCAGATCGGCGGCAGAGCGGATGTTGAGCTCGGTGCCGTCGGAGAGTTTCACTTCATAGTTGGTCGAGGGGTTGGTGATGACAAGGTCGAGACCAAATTCACGCTCGAGACGCTCCTTAATAATGTCCATATGAAGTAGCCCAAGAAAACCGATGCGCAAACCAAAGCCGAGGACGGGGGAGTTTTCCGGCTCGAAGGTGAGAGCGGAATCAGAGAGAGCAAGCTTTTCGATAGCATCTTTCAGCTCCTGATATTGGTCATTCGAAACAGGGAAAAAGCCAGCGTAGACGAAAGGCAAGACGTTCTTATAGCCGGGGAGCGGCTCGGTGGCGGGAGTTTTCGCTAGAGTCACGGTATCGCCGACCTTCGCTTCGCGAGTGGTCTTCAGGTTGGTGACGATGTAGCCGATACTTCCCTGGTCGAGGCTGGGTTTCAGAGTCATCTTCGGGGTCAGGGCGCCAACTTCGAGAGCAAGGCCATTAGTCCCGGTCGCCATCATGCGAATTTCGGCGTTTTTCGGAATCGCACCGTCAAAAACGCGGACATATAGAATCACGCCGCGGTAGTCGTCGAAGTAGGAGTCGAAGATTAGGGCCCTGGTTTTTGCATCCGAGCGGGGCCTGGCAGAGACTAGTGCCGCAGACTGGGGGGCGCTCTCTGAATCGAGTCCTACGGACCGTGATTCAGACCCGCGCCCGCCATGAGATAGTCTGCTCGCATTAGTCTCTGCCACCCGCTCAGATACAACGTCAAGGGTCGAATCTTCGGTTCCTATTTTGCCAGTAGTGCGGGGAGCGGGGGCTTGTTTGATGATACGGTCGAGGATGTCGGCGACGCCTTGGCCGGTTTTGCCCGAAGCCAGGATGATTTCATCGGCTTTGCAACCGAGGAGGTTGACAATCTGGGCGGAAACTTTTTCAACATCGGCGGCTGGCAGGTCGATCTTGTTGATGACCGGGATAATATATAGGTCTTGCTCAAGCGCCAGGTAGACATTAGCGAGAGTCTGAGCTTGGATGCCCTGTGTAGCGTCGACCACCAGCACGGCGGTTTCGACGGCTTGAAGCGAGCGCGAAACTTCATAAGAAAAGTCGACATGACCCGGCGTGTCGATCAAATTCAACTCATAGCCCCGCCATTTCATCTCGACCGGTGCAAGCTTAATCGTGATTCCCTTTTCGCGCTCGAGCTCCATGGAATCGAGCAACTGAGATTTCATCTCGCGCTGCGAAACGGTGCCGGTGAGCTCCATCATACGGTCAGCAATAGTAGACTTACCATGGTCAATATGTGCAATGATACAAAAATTACGGATTTTAGCAGCCGATAGTGCGGCGGTTTTTACGGAGTTCATAGCTATAATTATAACATATTGGGGTGGACTTTTGGCGGGTTTAGGATACAATGGGACTGTCGCAAATGACAAAAGCTGTAAGGAGGTGAGAGCATGGCGTCAGAGCGAATAATTACAGATCTTGTGGCTTGCATATTTTTGACTGAGCCCGACGGGAGTCGAGTGTTGTTGCGGCGGCGGAAAGATAAGGACAGCAAAGGTAATGCAGGCGACATGGATGGGAAGTACGATGTAGCGGCAAGCGGTGAGCTGACTGGTTATACGAAAGCCAAGGAGACAGCACGACAGATTGCGGAAGATAGCCTGGGCGTGAAGATAGAATCGGAAAATTTGAAGCTGATTCACGTTCGACACAGTCCAGAGGAGCGCAAAATGAGGTTTTTCTTCTGGGCTAGGAATTACGAGGGCGAACCACGAATCTGTCGGCCGGAAGAGTGCGACCAGCTGCGGTGGTGTTTTCTTGATGAACTACCGGAGAACATTGTGCTGTACTTGCCAAAAGTTTTTAGGTATTGGCAAAGGGGTACCGTATATAGTGACTCGACCGACCGATAGCACTTTATGCCCTGCCGTCATGGCGGGGCGAAATTTTTGACTTTCGGGTATAATGGAATTATGAAGAAGATTTTGGCGGTTTCGGGCGGAGTGGACTCGATGGTTTTGCTGGATTTAATGTATAAAAATACGCCACGCAAGGCGCATTTCGGAGATGATTATGCGTCTTGTGATATATTGGATAAGGGGGATTATTCGTCTGATGAGATAATTGTGGCGCATTTTGACCATGGAACTCGTGATAATTCAGATAAAGATGCAGAATTTGTGCGAAAAACTGCGGAAGAAATATATCATGGAACGAATATTGCAAAAAAAGGTAAACTCGGAGAGAATACTTCGGAGGAAGCGGCGCGGGCGGCGAGGTACGAGTTTTTGCGCGAAGTGGCCAGCAGAAACGAGCCGTCGACGATCTATACAGCGCATCATCTGGACGACTTGGTCGAGACGGTAGTGATTAACCTGCTCCGGGGAACAGGCTGGCGAGGGCTGGCGGTTTTAGATCAGGCGGGGGTGCGGCGGCCACTGCTAGAGGCGGAAATTTGCTATGAGCCGATGGATAAGGCGGCGATTTTTGAATATGCGGCGAAGCGTGGTTTACATTTTCGGGAGGACCAGAGTAATAGTTCGGCGGATTTTTTACGTAATCGGGTGCGGGAGCGGCTGCGCGAGGAAAATTGGGTTTATGAGAAGAAACTGGAGATGTGGAAGCTTTGGCAGCGACAGAAAAAACTCCGGCAAGAGATTGACCGAATCGTGAATAGTTTGC
The DNA here is from genome assembly GCA_948435375.1 of uncultured Candidatus Saccharibacteria bacterium. Lineage (GTDB taxonomy): Bacteria > Patescibacteriota > Saccharimonadia > Saccharimonadales > Saccharimonadaceae > Nanosyncoccus. The sequence continues at coordinate 48,056 of CAOJGQ010000004.1, read as the reverse complement.
TGCCGAAGGAGGGCGAGCTGTGGCAGCGGAAGTGGTTTTATGAGCTGGAGGAAGGGGCTGACAGGGAGGTGGCACAGGAACTGCTGCGGGAGGGTTTGTTGCGAGCGGGAATTCGGGCGACGCGGCCGCAAATTGAGGATTTTCGGCAGGCGATTCTACACTACAACCCGGGAAAGAAATTCAACCTGCCAGGGGACAAGCTGGTAGAAATTGGCCGGGATGAGTTCGAACTCTAAAGTTTTCGAGGAAAATTGTCGTATAGCTGAAACAGTGTGCTATAATTACGGCAGATTAAGTGGAGTTAATGATGATTACGAAGGCAATTATTCCAGTGGCAGGATGGGGTACGCGGAGGTTACCGATTACGAAAGTTATAGAGAAGTCGATGCTGCCGGTTGGGAATCGGCCTTTGGTAGATTATTCGGTACAGGATCTGATTCAGGCGGGAGTGACGGATATTTATATGGTGATTTCGGACGTTGAACCATGCCAGGTGAAGGCGTTCTATCGCGATAATATTGCGTTGAACAAATATCTCGAGGAACGAGGCAAGACAGATCGGATGGCGCTGGCGAAGACTTTGCCGGACAACGTGAACGTGCACTATATCGTGCAGGACCCGTCGGGAAAATACGGCACAGCGGTGCCGATCGCGATGGTGGTGAAGGAGTATAAGATTGAGGAGCCGGTTCTGGTGTTTATGGGGGATGATTTTATCTGGAATCCGGGCGGCGAGTCGGCGGCGGAAAGTCTGAAAAAGGCTCTGCAGAGCGACGAAGAATCGGTGACGCTGGGGGTGGAAATTGCGCGCGAAGAGGTGGAGAAATATGGGGTGTTTTCGGTAGATGCAGAGGGGAAGTTGGTCGAAGTGGTGGAGAAGCCAAAAGTGAATGAAGCGCCGTCGAATCTGATTAACGTGAGTAAGTATATTATGTCGCCGAAGTTGCTGGCGGAGATTGTGAAATATGTGGACGAGAATGACTTCGGGCCGACCGAGCAGGAATATGTAGTGACCGATCCGATTGATACTTATATTAGAAAGGGTGGTACGATGCGGGTGGCTTCGACGAGCGGGCAATATCTGGACGGGGGGACGGTCGAAGGTTGGGTGCAGGCGAATAATGTGGTCTGTGGGGGAGGAGATTCTTAAATCTATTGTAAATTCAGACAAAAATATATCATGAGATGAATAATGTGAAAAATTAAATATTCACTTCATGATATAAATGTGGTAGAATTATGGTATGAACGAGCAGAATTTGAACCCGAGTTATCAAGAGACAATCGGAGCGGTAATTGCGAAACTGCGGCGCGAGAAGGGCTGGACACAGTCAGATCTGGCTGAGGCGACCGAGACAAGCCAATCGGCAATTCACCGAGTTGAGAAGGGACAACAAAACCTCACCCTGGAGCAGGTGGCAAAGCTTTCGCAAGCGCTGGGCGGGCAAATTCTCTCTGTTAATGATACGATTTCGCAAAGTTACCGGATTCATGGTGGGCATGAGCTGGCGGGCGAAGCGGTAATTAATACGAGCAAAAATGCGGCGGTGGGGCTGCTCTGTGCGTCGCTGCTTAACTCGGGCAAAACAGTACTCAGGCATCTGGCGCGGATCGAGGAAGTGTTTCGGATTATCGAGGTTTTGGAGTCGATCGGAGTGAAATGTCGCTGGATTAATGAATATCGTGATTTGGAGATTATATCACCAGATGAATTAAACATTGACGAAATCGACGTGGAGGCGGCACGCAAAACGCGGTCGATTTTGATGCTGATGGGGCCACTGCTGCATAAATTCCGGGATTTTCGGCTGCCGTATGCAGGGGGTTGTACGCTGGGAACGCGGACAATTGAGCCGCATCTGAGAGCCTTGTCAGCTTTCGGGTTAAGAGTGGATTCGACGAATTGTAGCGGGTTTTATGAGGCGACAGTGCTCAAAGAGACGCCAGAGAAGGAGTTGGGCAACCGGGAGTTGCCGCAGCGAGTGGAACAGGTGGGGACGCCGTACCCGCCGAAACGGATTGTTTTGATCGAACGGGGGGACACGGTGACGGAGAATGTTTTGATGGCGGCGGCACTTTATCCGGGCGAAACGACGATCGTGGGCGCGTCGTCGAATTATATGGTGCAGGATGTGTGTTTCTTCTTGGAGAAATTGGGGGTGAAAATTCGGGGGATTGGGACGACGACGCTCCGGGTGCGGGGGCAGAGCGAGATTAATGCCGAGGTGGAATATTCTCCGGCTGAGGATCCGATTGAGGCAATGTCATTTATCGCAGCGGCGCTGGTGACAAAATCGCAGATTACGATCCGGCGAGCGCCAATTGAGTTCCTAGAGATTGAGCTGGAAATCTTGAAGAGTATGGGGGCGAGGATTGAGCGCTCGCCGGAATATTACAGCGCGAATGGGCGAACCAGGCTGGCGGATCTACGCATCCATAAGGCGGAGCTCACGGCGCCAACTGATAAAATTGCGCCGATGCCCTTCCCTGGCCTGAATATCGACAACCTGCCGTTCTTCTCGGTGATCGCGGCGAGCGCAAAGGGGCGGACGCTGATTCATGACTGGGTGTTTGAAAACCGGGCGGTCTATACGACCTATCTCGAGCAGCTCAATGCGCGGGTGGAGCTGCTGGATGCTCACCGCATCTATGTCGAAGGGCCGACTAACTGGCGCGCGGCGGAGCTGGTGGCACCACCAGCTCTCCGACCGGCGGTCGTAGTCTTGATAGCCATGCTGGCGGCGCCGGGGACTTCTGTGCTGCGCAATATTTATTCGATTAACCGCGGCTATCAAGACTTCGCCGCGCGCCTGAACCGCCTCGGAGCGGATATCCAGCCCTTGCATGGAGTGTAGGGATCGAATTTTTACAGAGGTCGAGAGACAAAATGGCATTTTTGAACATGCTTGTGATTGTAAGTTTGAAAAAATTTGTTATATACTGCGGGCATGCTAGCAGAAATGTAAAATAAAAGTTTAGCTCTATTATGCCACAAGCGACTTTCGGCGTGATAGGCCAAAATTAGTACCTCGGGTTATTAAAGACGCAGAAAGTATGCGAGCAGCATAGAGACCGGAACTTTCGCTATCTAAACTGGTGATTATGGAGCTTGCGACTGGCTTGTATGGTATAATAGGGCTAACAAAGGAAGGTAATATGGCAAAAAAATCTACAACAGCTGAATCTGTAGCAGAAGACGGAAAAAAGCAGGCGCTGGATTTGGCGATTTCACAGATCACCAAGCAATTCGGCACCGGTTCGATCATGAAACTAGGCGATTCGCAAAAAATTGACGTTGAACTCTTGCCTTCGGGCTCGCTTTCGCTGGATTTGGCACTGGGCGGTGGCTATCCGAAGGGGCGAATTATTGAGATCTATGGTCCGGAATCTTCGGGAAAAACTACGCTAGCACTGCATGCGATTGCGGAAATCCAGAAGCAAGGCGGCCAGGCGGCTTTCATCGACGCTGAGCACGCGCTTGATCCAGCCTATGCGAAGAAAATTGGCGTCGATACGGATAATTTATTTATCTCGCAGCCAGACAACGGTGAACAAGCGTTGGAAATTACCGAGACACTGGTGCGAAGTGGCGCAGTGGATTTGATTGTGGTGGACTCGGTGGCGGCGTTGGTGCCACAGGCCGAAATCGACGGTGATATGGGCGACGCGCAGATGGGGTTGCAGGCGCGCTTGATGTCGCAGGCGATGCGCAAGCTAACCGGTATCATTTCTAAGAGCAAGGCGACCGTGATTTTTATCAACCAAATTCGCATGAAGATCGGTGTAATGTTTGGAAACCCAGAGACTACAACTGGCGGTAACGCTTTGAAGTTTTACGCTTCAGTGCGAATGGATATTCGCCGTGTTGGCCAGATTAAGGAAGGTGATAGTATTTCTGGCAACCGCACGAAAGTAAAAATCGTTAAGAATAAAATTGCGGCGCCGTTTCGAATCGCGGAATTTGACATTATGTATAATGAAGGGATCAGCAAGACTGGCGATGTGTTGGATTTGGCAGTGCAGAAAGGCATTATCGATAAGGCAGGCGCATTCCTGAAATATAAAGGCGAAACAATTGCCCAGGGGCGCGAGGCGGCAAAGAAGCTGTTTAAGGAAAACCCAGATTTGCTGAATGAAATCGATCAACAAGTGCGCGTAGCAGCTGGTTTGGTACCGGGAGAGAAAGCTGAACAAGCTGACGATGAGCAAGCTACAGATCGCGAATAGAGGACGGTTGTAGGCTAGTGGGCGACGGAAAGACAGAAAAGGAATATAGCGAAGATGGGCTCGAGATAAGCGGGCTTAGTGATGACGACCTAGGTAGCGACGATATTGATGAAGATGAGCTTGATGAGGCGAACGAGCTCGAAAAAGAGCGGCGAAAGTTAGAAGCGGAAGGAATTTATGGTTCGGCTGAGGAAGTGGGTGGGCCACTAGAGATTTTACCTGCCTGGGCGGAGCTCGATCAAAGTAATTTGTTTACCATTACGCGTTTAGCAAATGGAGTGCGCGATCCAAATCGAGCGAATATCTTTCTCGATACACATTTTGCTTTTTCGCTCGATATTGCGCAGGTGGTGGATTTTGGACTAAAGGTCGGAAAACGGATTGACCGGCAAGAACTCGAAAAGCTGCGCAAAGCTTCGGAATTTGGCAAGCTTTACCAGCGAACATTGGAATGGGTTTTGACGCGCCCCCATTCAATACGCGAGACGCAGAACTATCTTAAACGTCGCCAATTTCGCCGTCGGCAACTCAACCGCTCGAGAGAACGCGAAGGTCTACGGACTTTTCCAGAGTTTGACGATGAGACAACAAAGCTTGTGGTCGAGAGATTAATCGAGAAGAAGTATATCGACGACCAGAAATTTGCCGAATATTACGTCGAAAATCGCTATCAAAAGAAAGGAATTAGCCACAAACGGCTACGCATGGAGCTAATGAAAAAAGGTGTGGCGAGAGATTTGATTGAGCTTGCACTGGAAAAGATTCCGCGTGATGAAGACGAAGAGATTCGCAAAGTAATTCGGAAAAAGCGACGAAAATATGACGACCATAAGCTGGTAGCGTATTTGGTGCGGCAAGGGTTTCAGTTTTCGGCGGCGAAAGAAGCGGTTGAGAATTATGATCCGGACGAAGACAACCTTCTTTAGCTTTGTTCAGTCTTTGCGTCGCTGCTCTGCGATTCAGTAGCAAGGTCGGATTTACGAAATGGATTGACAAAATTAGATACAAAGTCTGGCTCGACTGGAGCGGGAGTTTCTGATTTTTCGTGTTCGCTACGCACGATAACCTTATAGTCATTGACTTCAACGATTTCGCTGCGCGGAATAGTGAGTTCGGGGTCGAATAGAGATTTGAGGGCAGGACGATGAACAATAAGCTGATAAATACGCCAAGTTTCGGTGTCGAGCACAAAATCAATCACCTTACCAAGTTTAGCCTTACTAACGGTTTCGACGTGCAAATTGATGAGCGAAAAGTTGAGCTTGCGAATTTCTTGGACTTGGATAATATCATCTTCGCCGGCAAAATCATCGGCCGAGTCAATAATCATGCCGAGCCGAGAGAATTCTCGAATATCGTCGACACGCAAAATATTACTACCGCTTTCTTGTGGAACAGCCCCATCTACCTGACAAGCAATGAGTTTCAAAGTATTTGGATCGATGATTAGATCCACAACTTCCGCAATGCGCCCACCCATATGCAGACTCATAATTGGACAATGGAAAAGTTTAGAGGCATTAATCAACATATGCTTACATTATAACATGACAGGCCCAAAAACGCGGAAAATGGCCGGTTATTCGGGCTGATCGGCAGATTGACTATTTTGCGCCTCTGCGCGTTTCTGAGCGGCAGTGATTTTGGCGTCAAGATTTGTGACTTCTTGGTTGGTGTTAGCCTGGATAGTGCCGAGTTTTTCGACGATTTTGTCATATTGCTTTTCCAAATCAGCTGACGACATATTATGGTCAAGAAGGAGACTATTTTGATACTCCTTGAGCGGGACGAAAACTTCATCAAAAAGATAAGAAGCAGCCTTTCGTTCAGATGGTTGCGCAACATCAGCGGCAGTATGAACTGTACAGATCGCGCCGTCGACATCATTTTCAGCCGAACCAAGCTGTGCGCGCACAGCTAACGGAACAAAGCAAGAAAATGCATGGCTGACGCCAGATTCTATGGTGTAATAGTTTGGTGCCTGATCAATCATGTTGTAATAATGACGTACTTCATATTGGCCGGCGAGATTCAATGTTGCCAACTCACTACTATCCTTATTGATCGTAACAAAGTTGGTGTAATTTTTGTCATTTAATTTTGAACGATAAGAAATCACCATAACTGCGCTTTGCCAGCCAGTTTGATGATAGAGCACTACCTCGACATCACTCATGTAGTCAAGTTTTAGCTTGTCATTTGGTTGCTCGTTTTTGATAATTTGATCAAGATAGGAGAAGTATTTATCACGCCAAAGTTCGGAAGAAAAGGAGACATAATCTTCGGGACGGTTATAACGCAAACAGTAATACACCACAAGTTCAGCAACAATTAAAGCAATAGCGAAGATAATCCCACCAACAATATACCAAAATTCTTTGGTATGAGAAAGCTTTTTCCAATTGATACGCGGTTGCTTTTGTGGCATTAGTTCCCTTTGCAGATTACTATATATAGTATAGCATAAACATTAAGTGTAAAGTAGGGCAAAGGTAAATAAGGCAAATGCGGACTCACTAATATATTATTTGATGAGAGATTTCTGCCAACGGGCGGGATAGTCTGGTAGGCCAAGCAATGTGGAGACCGTAGCAGCAACGTTGGTAAGTCCAGGATCTTTCAGGCTAGCTTTTTTATAGCGCTTAGCATTTTTGGTGTTGTCGTAGAAAATGCAGGGGACTTGGTTGGTAGTGTGAGAAGTTTTGGGTTTGTTGTTTTTGTCGAGCAACTCTTCGGCGTTACCATGATCGGCAGTTATGAGTAGAATGCCACCAAGTTTATCAACTTCGTGCGCTAGGCGGGCGAGTTGAATATCAATGGCCTCAAGTGCAACGATGGTTGGCTCGAGCGCAGCGAAGTGTCCAACCATATCGCCGCCAGGATAGTTGATGCGGATAAACTTATATTTCTTGAGATTTGCGAGCACGGTGTCGGTGATTTCGGCAGATTTCATCCAAGGTCGAGTATCAAAAGGTTGGGTGTCGGATGGGATCTCGATTTGTTTCTCGCCAGTAGCTTTCTTATAGCTATTACCATTAAAATAATAAGTTACGTGACCAAATTTCACAGTTTCGGAAACAGCAAGTTGGGTGATATTATTCTTGGCGAGAAAAACATTGAGCGGTTCTTCAATTTTGACGGGCGGAACGAGGACATTCTTCGGGATATGCTTGTCGGTATCGTACTCCATCATGCCGGCAAAGTAAACTTTGGGCATCTTTCCTCGTTTGATTTTGTCGAGTTTTTCGTCCGTGAAAGCACGGGCAATTTCCACTGCGCGGTCGGCACGAAAGTCGTAATAAATAAAAGCGTCACCGTCTTTCACCTTACCGATTGGGCCGTCGTCATCAATCATGACGAACTCGGGCAGATATTGGTCTTGGATATGCGGTTGTTCGTGGCGCAGGGTCTTGATTGCACGCTCGGCTGAGCGAAAAGTACGCGGAGCTTTGCCATGAACCATCATATCCCAGCCACGTTGCACCATGCCCCAATCATTGCCATAGCGATCGGCGACCGCTACCATGCGTCCGGCACCAGAAGCAATGCGAAAATCCGCATCCTTAAACTTGGCGCAAAACTTTTCGATGCGCTCAATATATTTTGGCTCAGATTCGGGCGAAACATCGCGGCCATCAAAAACACAGTGAATACGGATTTTGCGCACGCCTTCGTCGTAGGCGCGCTCAATCATTTGTTCGAGATGACTAATATCGCTGTGCACCCCACCATCGGAGAAAATGCCAGCGAAATGCAAAGTGCCGAGCGGTTTTTTCAGCTCCGGATTACGATCATAAGTTCCGAGCCATTTCATTGCGCCGCGCCAGGCTTTGGACTGCCAGATGTCGCCAGTCTTGAAGGCCGCTTCGACTTGCGCGACACCTTGACGAATAATTTGGCCAGCGCCGAGAGCATTATGCCCAACTTCGGAATTACCCATTTGACCAGGCATAATGCCAACAGCTTCACCTGAAGCGTTGAGGCTAATATTCAGATAGCGTGACATGGCATAGTCGAGAAATTCAGTGTGAGCTTGGCGAACAGCGTTGCCACTGCGGCGCAAATTCAAGCCAACGCCATCGAGAATCGCGAGGACGACCGGGCCGTCGTAATGTAGTGGTTGTGATGATTTTGTAAACATTATCCTCCTATCGTTTTGGTACTTGTTGAGTGATGCAGTGAATATTGCCGCCGCCCAGCAAAAGTTCACGCGCATAAATCGGTTCAATGGTGCGGTCTGGAAAAAGTTGTTTTAAAGCGTCAATCGCGGCTTGGTCATGCGGATCATCGAAAATTGGCAGAATAATTGCACCGTTACAGTTGTAATAATTGATATAGCTGGCGGGCAAACGGTCGCCTTCGTTGCGCGGGAAAGTTCCCTCCACGACGTCGACGCCACTGGATTCTTCTTTGGTAATTAATACCGGGTTTGGGACATGGATTTTCGTGACTTCGAGCTTGCGACCTTTAGCATCCGTGACGCTTTCGAGATAATCCAGAGCGGCTTTCGAACGAGCATATTGCGGATCATCTTGATTATCTTCCCATGCAAGTACAACTTTGCCCGGCGCGACAAACTGGCAAATATTATCGACGTGCCCGTTAGTGTCTTCGTCCATGTAGATTCCCTGCGGAAGCCAAAGGACTTTTTCGGCACCAAGATAGGTCTTGAGTTTTTCTTCAACTTCTTCTTTTGAAAGATCGGGATTGCGGCCCGGATCAAGCAAACATTCTTCAGTAGTAAGAATCGTGCCTTCGCCGTCACTATGCACAGATCCACCTTCAAGAACGAAGTCGCTCAAATGATAATAATCGACATCTTCAATAGCGGCCATTTTGGCAGCAATATAATCGTCAAAGTCCCACGGGAAATATAGGCCATTCACGAGACCGCCGTAAGCATTGAACTTCCAATCGATGGCGCGTTGATGGCCCAGACCGTCGTTGACAAAAGTAGCGCCGGTATCGCGAATCCAAGCATCATTGTTGGAAATTTCAACGATTTGAACATTAGGAATGTTCATTTCGAGCAAGTGCAGATATTGCGATTGATTCACGCCCACAACTACTGGTTCGTACTTCGCAATGGTACGAATAACTGTCTCAAAAGCAGTCTGGGCGGGTTCAGCATTCTGACGCCAATTGTCTTCACGTTCTGGCCACAAAATATAAGTACACTTATGTTCAGCAAGTTCAGACGGCATATAAAAACCGTCGGATTTGGGGGTTGAGTCATTTATTCGCATGTTTTTCTCCTTTTTGGGGCTGTTTTTTGTATTACTGTATTAATACAATAGTATAGTTTTGCTTATATACAGTAGTACAATTTTTAATATTTACTTGTTTTCGGCACTGATAGTAGGATTTTTACGGCGAGCAGTTTTGCGATCAACACTAAATACCATGAATTCGCCAATAATCACTGCGATGCTAGCGCCGACAATCAGCGGCCAATTTTCACTCCACATAGCAAGCTCGAAACTTGGGAAAAGCGTAAAGAAAAGTGCGACTAAAATTAAGACGAACGGGACTACACCAAACAAAGTAATTTTCACGTTACCACCTTCGATCCAAAAACCTTTAGAAGCCTTGCGGCCTTGTTTGTGGAGTTTAAGGAAGGCCATAAATATTGGTAGGTAAGCAAGAAGTAAGGTCACTAGACTGAGCGAGAAGAAAGTCCAGAAAAGACTTTCGAGTTCGGGGACGAATTGTTGAACAATGATACCGCCTACGGCAATGATGAAGCCGACCAGACCGGTCCAGATTGACGGGACGTAGGGCACGCCGTCCTTAGTGCGCTTGGCCCAGGATTTTGGAAAAGTGCCATCTTCGGCGGCGTAGGCGATGACCGAATTGACGCCAAAATTCCAGGATGAGATATTAGCGATGAGGGTGTAAATAAAGAGCATACCGACAATGACAATAATCGCGTTGATTGCGCCGACGGAAAATTCTGCAATACCAAGAAGCTGAACATAACTATCGAGCAGACCAGAATCCGTGCTAAGCTGGTCGACTGGAATGGCAACGCCGATGCCAAAACTAGGCAAAAGATAGAAAATTGCAATCAAGATGCCGCCCAAAATGATTGCTTTGGGAATTTCTTTTTTGGGGTTTTCCATGTCGTCGGCAAAAGTCGAAACGACTTCAAAACCGAGCATGTTAAAAATAATCATTGAGACAAAACCTAGACCAGTGAGGCTAAAATGTCCGTCTTCCATGAGCGGCAGAAGATCGGTGATGCTGTTAATCGGATTGGCACTTTCGCCGGTGCGGATGAGGACATAGATGCCAAGAATACCGAGACCGGTCATAAAAATAAATTTGCTAAAGGCGCCGATGTTGGAAAGCCAATCACTCTGCGAAATGCGCAGAACGCCGAGCACTGAAACGAGCAGAATGTAGAAGGCTTGAATCGCAAGGATAATTGGCCAGGTCATAGAAAAGTCGGAATTGCCAGAAACTTGAGCAATGATTTGGGTTAAGATAGTGGTCACTAGGCTGGCGAGTGAAGCCACCCAAAGTGGATAGTTTACCCAATAATACCACGCGACACGACCGGCCCATTTTGGTCCGAAAGCTTTTTTCACCCAAGTATACATGCCACCTTCGGAAGGATACTGCGTGCCAAGCTCGGCGGAAATTAAACCGTACGGAACAAAGAAACCAATCAGCATGATAATCCACCAGAAATATTGCGAATTACCAATCGACGCGGTGGGCGCTACGGCATCACCGACTAGAATAATACAGACCGTGGCGAGAATGGCACTAAAAAGACGGAATTTGTATTTGGGTTTTCTAGGCATCTTTGCGCTCCTTGGTGTCTTTAGATTTTTTAATCTCGTCAAGCGCCGCGCTGGCTACGCGTCCAAAATACAGCAACAGACCACGCTGCGCAGTGAGGCGATTTTCGGCTTGGTCCCAGCAAATTGAGTTTGGACCATCAATCACGTCATCGGTGACTTCTTCGCCGCGCGAAGCTGGCAGACAATGCATAAATTTCACATTCGGATTATTTGTGGCGGCAAGCAACTCAGGATTAACTTGATATTTTGGATAAAACTCGCGCAGATAAACATCTTTTGGAACCTCGGCATCGTAGAAACCATACCAGACATCGGTATAGATAAAGTCGGCACCTTCAAGGACGACTGGATTATCCGAGACGTGTACACTGCCACCATAAGTCTGAGTATTCGACCGGCCAATTTGCAGGAAGTCGTCGGAAAGCCACTTGGAAGGCGGTCCGTACTGTACAAAATTCATACCGAGCTTCGTAGTAATCATCATGAGCGAGGCGCAAACTTGGGTGCGATCGCCAACAAAAACGACTTTGACTTGGTTGAGTGGCTTCCCTTCCGGTAGATGATCGAAAATTGTGATTAGATCGCCAATTTCCTGAGTAGGGTGGTTATAATCGGACATACCGTTAATCACTGGAATGGTGGAGCGGGCGGCAAGTTCAAGCAGGCTGGCGTGGCGATTGACGCGCGCCATGATTAAATTCACCATGCGCGAAAGAACTACAGCAGTGTCGCCGATTGTCTCGTGAGCGCCAAGCTGAATATCGCCGGGCGCCAGGTTCAAGGCATGACCACCGAGCTGCTCCATACCCACTTCAAAAGAGACGCGAGTGCGGGTGGATTTTTGCTCAAACAGCATGGCGAGGTTTTTGTGGTAGAGCGTATTCAGAGTACCGCCGGAACTGATGAAATCGCGGACGGTGCGCGAAACTTTCACGATATCCATGATTTCGGACTGGTCGAATTCGGTTGTGTCGAGAAAATCTTTCTTGGACGGAGCTTTGTGATCTAAAACATAAGGGTTATACATGATTTCATTATAACTGATTGAGCTCTAAATACAAGTGGCAGAGGTGTGATATAATCGAGAGAATGGGTATACAGAGAGACAAGACAGCAGAGGAGATGCAGGAAGCCGGCGCAACGTCCACGAAGAAAACGGAGCGGCTGGTGGATGCGAAGGCGAGCGCAGAGAATCCGAGCGAACAGGTGGACGAGATTTCGCTCCGGCCGACGACTTTCGTGGATTATATCGGGCAAGAACGGTTGAAGAATAATCTTAAATTAGCGATCGACGCGGTGAAGAAGCGGAATGACGGTACGACTTTGGATCATGTGCTACTATACGGGCCGCCGGGACTGGGCAAGACGACGATGGCGAATATTATTGCGCACGAGCTGGGGGCGAATTTGCGCGTGACTTCGGGGCCGGCGATTGAGCGAGCGGGAGATTTGGCTTCGATTTTGACGAATTTGCAAAACGGCGACGTATTGTTTATTGACGAAATTCATCGGCTGCGGCGGACGGTAGAAGAAATTTTGTATTCGGCGATGGAGGATTATCAGCTGGATATTGTGATTGGGAAAGGGCCGGCGGCGAGGTCGGTCCGGCTCGACCTGCCGAAGTTTACCGTGGTAGGGGCAACCACCCGGACTGGCTCGCTCGCCGGCCCGCTGCGCGACCGTTTTGGGCTGATTCACCGACTGGAATACTATAAGATTCCGGAAATCGAGCGGATCATCAGCCGAACCGCCAAACTACTCGGCACCGAAATCGCCGAGGAAGCGACGCATTTGCTCGCAACAAGGTCGCGCTTAACGCCACGTATTGCGAATCGCCTGACGAAACGGGTACGAGACTTCGCGGATGTGAATGGGGACGGAATGATTGACACGAAACTCGCGACTGGAGCGCTGGATTTGATGGAAATTGACGAACTCGGGCTGGATCCGGCCGACCGCAACATGCTAGAGTTGATGTTGGAAAATTATGGCGATCGGCCGGTGGGGCTGAATACGATCGCTGCGCTGACGGGCGACGAAGCTTCGACGATCGAAGATTATTATGAGCCGTATTTGCTCCAGTTGGGGCTGATCGAGCGGACGCCGAGGGGTCGCGCTGTGACAAACAAGGCGAAAAAACACCTCGAGAAAGCGTAATGGGTATTGACTTTTTGAGCGATGTGTGCTACAATTAGGGTGTAAGGTCGAAATTTTGATTTCGTGCCTAGGGTTTTGATGGCCTAGGTATCACCTTAGGCAACTCGAAAACTAGGTACACACTTCAAGAAAGGGGACGGAAAAATGATGAGAAGTTTGTCGATGGAGGCAATGTTGGCGATGATTATTGGTGCGCGTATAGTTGGCATGGTTGTAGGCGGAGTCGTCTTCGCAGAGGTCGGATATCACGCGACATTGTGCGTGAAGAAATTACGATGTTCGTATTGGCTGATTTCGCTCTTGGCGTTTATTGGCTGGTTAATGCCGTTTATACTCCAAGAATTTGCGCAGTGGCTCCCCGGGGGATTGCTCCGCGTAAGTCTGAGCGGAAAATACCCCATAATCCAGTATGGCCTGTTCTGTCTTGGCTTCATAATCGGTGTCATAGTGGGTCTTAAGGACGTGCGCGCATGCGAAGAGGCATTAGCTGCCAGTAGACAGCCGGGCGAGAACGCCAACATGTAACCTCACGATTATTTCAGCTAGTGGTTAAGCAGTGACGAGTAATTGATTTAGGAGGTGAGGAGTGTGAAATACCGGTGGCGGTCCGAAAGGATCGCCATATTTTTGTTCAGATGTGGTATAATGGGCGGAGAAAATTAACTGTAATGAATTGGAGGATTTATGGCAAGAGAGCTCGAGAAAGATTCGAAGACTTGGAAAAATTTGGAGGCGGCGTTCGCTGGTGAATCGCAGGCTTCGGTCAAATATGGCTTCTTTGCGTCACAGGCGAAGAAAGATGGCTTTGAGCAGATTTCGGCGATTTTTGATGAGACGGCACACAACGAGCGCGAACACGCGAAGATGTGGTACAAACTGCTAAACGACGGTAAAGTAGGCAATACGACGGTCAATCTCGGTTTGGCAGCAGCGGGCGAGAACTACGAATGGACCGATATGTACAAAAAGTTTGCCGAGGAAGCGCGCGAAGAAGGTTATGACCAGATTGCGGTGAAGTTCGAGATGGTGGGGACGATCGAGAAGTCGCACGAAGAGCGCTATTTGAAACTGCGCGAGAACGTGGAGCACGACGTGGTGTTCAAGAATGACGACATGACGGTTTGGAAGTGCCGGAATTGTGGTTATATTTATGTTGGGGCGGAAGCGCCAGAAGTTTGCCCGGTTTGTGATCATCCTCAGGCTTTCTTTGAAATCAACGCAAAGAATTACTAGAGGCCAAATGTTCGAAAAAGAGCCCGGGGTGGGGCTCTTTTTGGTGGGGTGTCCGGAGTGACGGTCGCAGCGACGCCACTCTTTGGAATTAGATCTGGCCGTTGTTACCGCTGCAATAGCCGTTTTCGGTCCAGCAGTTGGTGGTGATCCAGAAGCTCTTGGACAAGGCGTCTTTGCCTGCTTCCCCACCTAAGTCAAGCTCGTATTCAGGATAGGGGAAGAAAGTGTCGACAGGGTCAAGGCGGGTTTCGACGCGGCGATAGAGCTGGTTGGCGCGGCCGGTGGAGTCGACGCTGATTTGGACGCCCTTGAATTTGATTTCTACGTCGTCCTTGTTGCGGAGAGTGACACGAAAGTCGGTGTTGGTCTCGCCGTAAGGTAGCGAGAGGACGAGGAAGGCGCTACCGCCGTCATGGAAAGAACCGTTGAGACCGGTGAGTCTGACCGTACAAGCGAAGTCGCGATGTTCGCACTTGATTTGGAAAGGAGAGTTGGTGGACTCGGAATTACCGGCTCTTTTGATGGTTTCGTTATTAATCTCGTTAGTGCCCTCTGAGTTGTCTTTGTCGGTGGGGAGGAAGAACATAGAGCTATAATGGTCTCCGTCGGTACTGTTATTGTAGTCATTCAGATTAATACTGGGCTCGGTGCGGATGAGAGTGACGGTGACGGCGGGCGGGATGGTAGCGTCGTTGGCTGGAGCGAGTTTGCCGCCATGAGTCTTGTAATTTTCTTTGAAGACGGTGCCGTTGTTTTCGGAATACCAGCTAATCTCGATTTGGGCGATTTCCGAAAGCTTGTCGTTGTTGACGCCAAGCGGTATGACCTTGGAGCGGGCATCGGAACTCAGAGTCGTGCGATAGTCCTCAACTTCGTCACGCAGAATTACGCAAGTGTAAGCCTGGTCGGAGTTGTTGGACTGGCTTTCTTGGACTTTGACTTCGGTGGCGCCTTGCGCATCGAGATCTTTGTAAAGATATTGCATGAGGCCGAAATGCTCGCAGCTAGCGTCGCCGCTGGTAGCGAAGAGTTCGGTGTATTTACAGCTTCCCTTGGTGGCACCGGGTTTACTCATACATTCATAATACTTGTTGACGGCGATTTTCGCATCTTCGACGCCGGCCAGAGCGGAGTCGTAGGCTGAGCGCGAGAGATCGTCGTTGCTGCTTTGGGAGGCTTCGGAAAGGATGATGCGGATGAAGCTGAGGGCGATGACGCCGAAGAGAATGGTGGCAAAAATCACGACGTAGAGCGAGGCGACGCCTTGCTTGGTGCTTGAGTAGGAAAGTGAGTTTTTGAGACGTTTCATAGTTGTTGTACTCCAGCCGTGCGAGCGGCAAAATTAAATTTGTTAATTGCGCAGTAGTTGAATTCAGAGCCGATATCGAGGACGCTGCCCGATCCCTCGTTTTCACCGTTTTCGAGGCGAGTGGCGTCGTTGATGTTGCAGTAGTCGCCGGTGCGGGTGATATCAACGTTGCCGCGCTCAGTGGCGAGGACGAAAGTGCCAGACAGGAAAGTGCGGTTGGTTACGGCATCTTGGCTAGGCGGGAACATGGTAAACTCGTAGAGCATGAGGTCAAGATCAAACTCGTTTAGTAAATTGGTCTCGGGATGAGGAACTGGATTAGGAAGCTTGAGTTCGGCTGTGCTGTTGGCAAGCTCGGTGATATTGATTTCGGTTTGACTGCGAGTGGGGTCAAGCGTGCTTTCATAAGTGCGACTCGTCACAGCAGAGCAAACGCGACGAGTGCTATCTTCAAAACGCAGAAGACGGGGGGCGGGGTCCTGATCGCTGGCGGGAATGGTATGTTGATTATTCTCCTTATCGAGGTAAGTAACTTTCAAAGTGTGGCCAGAAGCGATGCCGTAATAAGTATTCCAAATGTACGAATAGCGACCGGTACAGAAAACACCGTAATATTGGACGGGTTGAGCGGCAAGTTCCCGACCTTGACTGTCCCGTGCTTCGCCAGACTTAGATTGGAAGACGTATAGGCCGGCGTGCTCATCTTTACACTTGGCGACATTATCGCGGGCAAGGTTGCCGCAAAGGCTGGTAACGTCGAGAGTAGGTGCGGAATTGACGGCTGAGGTGAATTCGTCGATTAGTGAACGACCGACACTGTTGACCGCTTTTAAAGTAAGGCCTTTTTGGTAGATGGTAACGATGTTTGAAGTGACGATGGCGATGGTGATCAAAAGCACAGCGACGAAAGACATAGTGAGCGTGAGCTCGACCACGGTGAAGCCGGACTTCGATTTTTGGGCGACTTTTTCGCGTGAGGTTTTTAGATTTTTCATATTAATTTTCTTTCACTCCTTCAGGGTTATAAAGGCGAATGACGGTGTCGAGCGAAGTGGGGCGAACGGCACTGGGGCCATACCAACAAGTCTGGATGTAGAAATCGTAAAACTGTGGGGGCTTGTCGCCGCTATTACTCTTTACGGCAACAACCCAGATCCCCTCGGCGCGACCGAGACGGTTATAGAGTACGCGTTCAGAAATTTCTTCGGTTGAACCGCCGCCACTTTCACTAGTGAAGAGCAGGCGGGCATTTTGTTCGGCTTCCCGGAAACGACCAGGATTTTCGGAGGCGCTGATGTAGGCTTCATTAACGTTGCCGGCTAGAAGGTCACGAGTGTTGAGCACGAAGGCGTTGTTACGGGCGAGAAGATTGCCAGAGCCGCTGTTGGACTCGTAAACCGTGCTGCAGTTGTTGAGTGGATATTCAATATTATAGCCGCCATCACCACCGCGCGGTTCGAGAGCGTTTGAGGTGATTTTTCCCCAGAGTTGATTGTATTGTTGATATTTTTCGCCAGCTGCGAGTTCGGCTTCGGTCAATTGGTCTTCGGTAGGTAAAGTGAGCTCAGAAATATAGGAACTATGGATGAAACGCAGGGCTTCGGCCTGAGCGTTGAGCTCGTTTCGCGCCGTGACGAGCTCAAGCGAACTTTCGGCACGCGAAACGCCAGTATTCATCATAGCGATCGAAACTACGGCGACGAGACAAAAAACGGCGATGGCAAACATGACTTCGACAATAGTATCACCGCGTTTGGCGCTGGCATAAATATTGCGATGCGAATCACTAGGTATTTTCGGCGTTCCGGTCTTGAGATTTTTAGTTTTTAGCGACATGAGCCCTCCCCTTCTGGTAAAGTTGAAACAGACGATGTGTTATGGCCTTCGAGATCGAGGGCGATGCCGCGTACAATGCTACTGTTCTGAGATTTGATGCAGAAAGTGAGCTTGTCGTCTTGTTTGTACAGGTCGGGTGTGCTTTGGAGGTCTTCTTTAAAACGGACACTGGCGGCATCATTGCCGGGCTGGCAACTTTCGTCAATGCGGTAGGGTTCTTCGGTGTACGCGGCATGGATGGTGCCAGTAGTAGGCGCACGGGCAATGACAACTGTGCCAGTGAAATTTCCTGCGGATTCTGGCTTCTCGAGTTTGGCTCCCCATTGCATAGTGTAATCGTTCAAGGTACTTTCGCGCTCGGGACGGCTAGCGCTGGCGGTTTCACCGCAATAAAGGCGAGCATTGACGGCCTTTAGTTCTTCAATAAAACCATCGGAAGAACTAGGTGGCATGACGTCACCAACCAGGGTGGCAGTATAGACTTTGTCTTCCTCACCATCGTTCAAACCAAAGACGGCAATTTTACCATAGATTGCATAATCTTTAGAATTCCCTGCGCCGAGTGACTCGGGACTCTGGACTTCGGCAAAAATCGTGCGGAGAAATTCGGCAAAGGAGCGCAGAGAATCGTTATAGCGCTGGCGAGCGATCGAAGAATAAGTGCCGCCGAGCACACCAACTAGCATGAGGCCGGTGATGCCAAGGAAGAGCATGACTTCGATGATCGTGAAGCCTTGCTTGGCGGAGGCGGCGGAAAGCTGGCCCGAGCCGGAACGAGCCCGGAAAGTTTTGAGACGAGTTTTGAGAGAATGTTTGGCTGGCATTTTCCTCCTAGTACCTCGGCGCTAGTTCGCGAGAATATGATTCGGTATAGCTGGAATCGTAACGGCCGGCTTGGGCATAGGCCCAGAGATAGGAATCTTGGCGAAGGTTGAAGATTTCGGCAGGAGAGTCGCGCTCGCTATTTGTACCGAAAGAACTGGTACTGTTTACAATGGGGTCAGAGCCGTAGGAACGGTTCAGGGCGACGCCTCCGTTCGCGATGACAGGGCCGTTGATGGCGAGTTGACTAGTACAGGTGGTTTGGCGCAAACTTTGCGAATCGGCTGCGGTCTGCTGGCCGAAGTCACTACAAGTGTTGATTTTACCAGAAACGATCAACCAAGCATCAATGCGAGTGACGTTGCTAGCAATATTGAGGTCACCGTCAACGAAGATGATGTTTTGGGGGAGTTGATAAATCGAGTTGTAGGGACCGTCGGGGTAAGTGATATTGTTCGTAATGGTGAGGGGATTACTAGAATTACTAGTATATTTATAGATATTTGTGCTAGGAGTGTTGAAATCGGTATTAATATTCGTGCCATCTTTAGCCCTGTTGCGTAAAAAGGTTTGGAGGCGGGCTTGGTAGGAACTGTTGCGGCTAATGCCAGAGAAACCAAGTCGCGGGGTGTTGTTGGAGATAGTGAGAGGAGAACAGCCTAGGATGTCACCGACGAGGCATTCGCCGCCGTCACTGCCACGAGCGAGAGTGGAGCCGGACGCAAAGTCGGCTACGCCGCCGCCAATGACGTCAAGATGTTCTGCCCAGGAGCCAAATTTTTGGATGTTACTGTTACCCTCGGTCGTCTTGCCAATTGCATTTTGTATACCGTCGGTATAGCGTTTGGACGATATCCCCCTAATCCCGACATCGTTGTTAGTAATAATACTACCGTTCCAGACTGCTACGGATGGTTTTTTGGCGATTGTGCGACAGACGGAACCGAAAATAGCCCAATAGTCTTTGCCCTCCTCTTTATGCCAACTGACCTGGCCATTTTTTTCTTCACCATACCAATACTCTAACTTGTAGCCCATGGTGTTGCAGTATTTATCGCCAACATAGTCTGGAGTAATGAAGTCTAGTCTATTGCTATATTCTTCTCTGAATTTCGAATCACTATTATCAATTTCTTCTCTATCTCTAGGCTTGTCTTCAATAATCTCGCAGCGCGCTGCCCTTTGAGTTGAGGCATAGCTACAGACATTTGCGCCCCGGTAGTTATTGTTGGCCTCGTTAATCCCCTCGACATAGGGTTGCGAAGCGGTGATTGAATAGTTCACTGTCTGGAGGCCAGCATAACGCCGAGTAGGTACGTTTTCTATACGAGATCTCCATATAGCCCTTGATTGCTCACCAGCGTACAGAACATCCACGTTGTTGCCCCCCTCTAGACTAGGACCAGGGTATATATTGGGCTCTGGATCGTCGGTTGGGGACTTCGGGCGGGTAATTTCAATACAAGCCTCAGAATAACCGTTGCCGCTCCGACTAGTTTCAGAATAATGATAATATAGGACACGGCCGTTGCTATCCGTAACTGGTATTCCGCGCATTTTAACGTTTTTAGGATCGTAGGTAATTCTTTGACAATATGTAATTGTTTGGCCAGGTTCAATAGTGATTCTATAGCTCGCCGTTCTAGTGACTTCCTTGTTGCTATTGTCCATGGTCCCATTAGTATTGTAGGTCCCGCTAGTAATAGAGTTGTGAGCCATACCACCTTCACCCCATTTCGTGCTCCATCCGATCCCAACATTATCATATACGTCTCTGGAACCTGCTGGCCGCGCAATACCGTTGTAGTGAATTTTGTGAAAGAAATCGACAAGGACGCTTGACTGATCGGTACTAATCTTCAAAGTAGCGTGACCATCTTTTTCGGATTCTAATACATGCGGAGTAATATCGCCACCCTGGGCTTTGACTTCGACGCCAGAACTCGATTGGACGGAGCCTTCAGTATCTTTGTATTCAAATTCTGGAGAGTAACAAAACCACCCTAGATTACTATCCCAAGTGTAGCCGTTGGTGGCGCCTGCCGCTTCGGCGAGGGCAAATTTATAGGCTACAGTGTCAAGACTGTCTGAACCGGGGACTTCTCTAAATGCATAGGTGCCGCCATTGACAGCTAGGTTTGTAGACTTGACTATACCCTTTTGGTAACCATAACTTTGCATGTTTTGCGGATTATATACTTCAAGTCCGAGAATGTAATAGCCGCCCACATCTTCACAGCCAGAAATCGTGCCACCAGGGGCATTATCGGTAC
This sequence comes from uncultured Candidatus Saccharibacteria bacterium, assembly GCA_948435375.1. Classification (GTDB taxonomy): domain Bacteria; phylum Patescibacteriota; class Saccharimonadia; order Saccharimonadales; family Saccharimonadaceae; genus Nanosyncoccus. The sequence goes on along the minus strand of CAOJGQ010000004.1, from coordinate 27,390 downwards.
CGGCCACGGTAGGAGTAGCCGTTGCAACACCACCAACAAAAGTTTGGCTAGATTGACCAATGCTATAATACCGCCAAGTTGCTCCGTAACAAGTATCCCAATAGATCGTCTTTCCGGCTGGAGCACATTGTCCTCCGAGATTGCTTCCGCTACCTGCAGCGGCGAACACGGTCGATGTTCTCATCGAAGCAATAATCATGCCCATAATACCCAATGCTACAACGAATGCCATCCCTATGCGCAGACTTTTTCGCGTTGTCTTCATAGATCTATTCTCCTCCATCCCCATAACCGCCCGCTTCTTGAGCTGCTTCATACATTAATTTTGAATACTCTTCCACTTTATCTGGATAACCGCCATTTTTGAGATAAGCGAGATATAGCATGTTATAATAAGCCGAGCGCTGATCGAGAGTCATGGTTTCTGGTTTAACCTGGGATTCGGTTTCAATAACATTATTGTAGTAGCCATTATTAATATAGAACATGACTTTTGCGAGTTGGACTTGGTTAATATATGCCTGGTTTTCTGCTTCGCTACGACCACTATCAGTAGCGTCTTTGATAGCCTCATTAAAAACCGACTCAGCTGCTTCGGGATTTGCGCCGTCTTCTTGATAGGCTTCTTCAGCAAGATTACTAACATCTTCGGCTTTGACGGATATTGTGCGATCAGGGGCAGGCTGTTCATCGGCTGGTAGTTCTGGTTGTCCTGCGGATTCGGGGTTACTAGTCTGAGAAAAGATGATCACAAGCCCAACAATGACCAAAGCCAAAACCGCCACCGCAGCAATAATCCCACCGATGAGATAGAGCTTTTTGCGATCTTTTTTGGCTTGTTGTTTTTTGGCGGCGGCACGTTGGTTTTGGGGGGCGAAGGGATCTTCTTTGACGACAGTTTTCACGCCGATGTCGGAAGATTTGAAATCGACTGAGCTTGGATGCGTGGCGCTCGGATTAGTAGTCGCTGGAGAGACAGCTGGGGTAGCTTCTTGAGTATTTGGGGCTATTTGATTCGTCGGAGCTACCGAGGCTGCTTGAACAGTTTGAGGCTGTACTGCTAGATTTTGCGCATGATCCAGGGCTGGCGCACTTTGCGGATTCTGCGCGGGTGGCGTGCTTTTTGCAGGCGCTATACTCGGACCTGCGTTCGGAGTTGTGTTCTTGGGATTTTGAGTTTGATCACCTTCCATATATTTCTATTTTACCATAAGTTTTATTTCGCACCAAACAAAAACTGCATCCACTGTTCAAAATTACTCCGCGTATCTGACTCAAGTTCGGAAGCTGATTCTTCAATCTCAGCATGCTTATTTTTAGCATATTCAGAATTTGCTGGCAGATAAATCATGGTTTCGCCGGGCAACATTTTGCCCTGATATTTGCGGGCGGCGAGTTCTTGATATTCTTCAGAGAGATAAAATTCATTCTCAAGCTCCAAGGTTTCAACTTCAAGTTCGAGCAAAGCTTTTTCGCGCTGCTTGTTCGTGAGCTCTTGCGCGAGGGACCAGTTGCGCGACATGGAAGAAATTGTCCCCCAAGTCCAAATTAAGCACAACCCGAGCGCAATAAAAAGAATCACGTTATCAAAAACGAGAAGATTATGTTTCAACCAATATTGAAAACGGCGAAATTTGGTCTGAAATTCGTTCATGTTTGATTATATTATAGCATAGGCGGGATAAGGAGAGGTTGTATTAGTGCTGGCGGTCAGATGTTCTGTATTTGTTTTTCTGCAATTTCGACATCGCACAGAAAGTCTTCCCTAGTCATTGGCTTAAGAAATTTCCTTATTTCTTCATCAACATCAATAGCTTTATGCTTGCGAGAAAGTTTTTCGACATGACGCTGAATTTTCAAAAGATCGTGTTCTGGCAGAGTTTTCATGATGGAAATAGTTTTTTCTAAAGTCGTCATGCTTTCTCCTTTGTACTAAAATTGGTGAGACTTCCTAAAATACGAACGTATTTTAGGAATATTCTGGTGAGGGCGGTTGGGTGATCAATCGACGCCTTGATTCCTGCGGAATCGGGTCGATAACGAACCAAAATGCGAACATTACCCAACATATGTTCTGAATATTTCCTAAAGCCCTTACGCACTTTAGGAAATATTCTGGTGAGGGCGGTTGGGTTCGAACCAACGACCAAGCGGTTATGAGCCGCCTGCTCTAACCCCTGAGCTACGCCCTCATTCCCTTGTATTATAACATGGCCAGAAAAGAAAAACATCCCCGAGCGGTTGCGACGGAGATGTTTTGTGTGATAATTAATTAGTTTTAGAATTCGATTTTGTCTTTTTCGCTAGACTTTTTCGAGGTGGCGTTGTCGTCTTCTACCACTGCTTCGGCTTTCGCCTCGGTTTTGGCTTGGCTAGACTGGGACTTTTTTGACCATTTGAGGACGGTGCTCGGGAAAAGCAGCGTGAAACCGCCTTTGATGGCATACACCACGCCCAGTGCGATAGCGCCGGTATAAACGGTGTAGGTGCCGCCAGTGGCCGACGAAGCGGCAGCGTCATAAGACGCATACGAGATAGCTCCGGCAGCGACCGCTACGACGAGGCCGATGATAAATTCTTTGGTTGCTCTTTTGCGCAAACCTTCTTTGGTGAGTGCGTTAGATTGTTTTTCCTTATTCATACCGTGATTATAACACAAAACATTCAAAAATGCCATCATAAAATCCCCTGTTCTCAAGGAAAGGGGATTTTGTACCTAAATAATTACCAACGTGCGTCTTAGGCGGCCTTTTTCTTCAAGGTCAAGAAGCCATTGCGGGGGTTTTCGTTCACAACACGGTCTTCTGGCAGGTCGCAAGGTGTACCCTTACCGCCTTCTTTGGTCTTGGTGAAAAAGTAAATCGTTTGTGGTTTACCGCCGCGCAAAGTGACTTCAGATTTGTGCAGATAATAGGTAACGCCTTTGCTGTTGGTGTGTTCGTAGGCCATTAGGTCCCTCCTTAAGTTATTAATATTTCTATCTTAAGCCGAGAAAGGAGAGGTGTCAATACTTGTTTTCTCTGAAAACAAGTATTGCTATTGCTTATCCCACCGAAAAAACGAGTTTTTTCGTATTGATATTGCGCATAGTCCAACACCTTTTCGATTATTTTAGGAAAAGTAGCGAGACGTGAAGCACACACCAAATAATCCCACGAATTAAAATAGCTAGGAGAAGCAGGAGGCAAATGAGGATGGCAAAACCGGATAAAGTTGGGGCCCAGACAGGCGAGGCGAAATCGTGACGGTAGAGTTCGGTGGAAGGTACGTCAGCGACGAGGTTGACGCTAAGGTTGTCGGATTCGGGATATTTCGCAAGCTCTTCGGTCCAGCAGTTGAGATAGCCAGGATTGTTCCAAGTCCAGCCATTTGCGATGGCAAGCGGGCGGCAAATCGCGCTGACGGCGGCATAAATATTGCCGTTCGGGTTAGTGTCGACCGCAACTTGGTTTTCGGCGGCTTCAATGGCAGCGTTGGCAGCGCGTAGATATTGATGCTCGAGATAAAACGGTCCAGTGCCAAAAATAATCACTTGCTGACCGTTTTGCTCAGCAATGTTGACCACGATATGCGAGACAGTGAACTCTTGGAGCGCCTGAAGGCTGGAGGCGATGGCAGCGTCATCTTCAGCAGCATCGGCGGCAAAAACTGCATCGCGTAGCTTAATCATCTTCAAATGATCAAACCGCAAAAGCGTAGCCGTGACAAAAATTGCCGGGATGAGAATAATAGCCATCTGCCAAGTCCGAAAACCACGCAGACGCCCTAAAAATCGTCGGATATGATTGGATTTTTTACCACCCATGCTTATGCTCATTATAACACAGCCGGAGGAGCCAGAAAACTTGTGCTATAATCGAATTATGAAGATTTATATTTCGGGAATTTCGGGGACCGGGATGGGTCCGTTGGCGCTGATGGCGCAGAATGCAGGCATGACGGTGTTTGGGTCAGATTTGGCGGCTGGTCCGGTGACGAATGAATTAGTAAAAAACGGGATACAGATTTGTCTTGGTAATCAAGATGGTGAGTTTTTGAAAACGCGCGCGAAGCAAGATGGGGTGGATTGGTTTGTTTATACTTCGGCCCTGCCGGCGGATCACCCGGAACTTTTAATGGCGAAGAAACTGAAGTTGAAAATTTCGAAACGTGATGAATTTATTAGCTACTTAGTGAAGAAATTGAAGCTAAAAATGATTGCGGTGGCAGGAACGCATGGCAAAACTACGACAACGGCGATGATTGTTTGGGTGGCGAAACAACTTGGGCTGCCTTTGTCTTATATTATCGGGACGACTTTGCCCTTTGCGGAAGCCGGGCATTATGATTCGCGTTCGAAATATTTTGTTTATGAAGCGGATGAATATGATCGTAACTTTTTGGCTTACCATCCGTGGCTGGCGGTGATTCCGGTAGTGTCGTATGACCATCCGGATATTTATCCAACTCTGGAAGATTATCAGGCGGCTTTTCGGCAATTTGAGGAGCAAAGTGAACAAGTTTTGCATGCGAATGAAATTGCGGCGGACATTACCCTGGCGGGCGAAGCGAGACGGTATGATGCAACTTTGGCGCTGGACGTGCTGGAAAGGATTTTACCAAAACCGCGCGGACTGGCGAGAGCGCACAATGGTCGGCGAAAGAAAATCGTTAATGCTTTGAACGCGTTTCCGGGCGTGGGGCGACGGTTTGAGCAAATTTCCGAAGGATATTATTCGGATTATGCGCACCATCCGGAAGAAGTTGCGGCAACAGTTGAAATCGCGCGCGAAGAAGCGCATCAACGTGGTATGAAGGGTGTGGTGGCAGTTTATGAGCCACACCAGAATACGCGCCAAGTTGAGGTTTTTGGTGGTTATAAGCAAGCGTTTTTGGGTGTGGAGAAGTTGTATTGGGTGCCAACTTATCTAACACGGGAGAAACCTGGAGTAAAAGTTTTGGAGCCGAAAGATTTTGTCGAAAAGCTGGAAAATAAAAAAGTTGCGGAGGTGGCAAAATTGAACGATAAACTTGCGAAAGAATTGATTAATTGGCATAAGAAAGGGTTTTTAGTACTTTTGATGTCGGCTGGTCCGGCGGATGTTTGGATGCGCAAAGTGGTTTATGCGGGAAATCAAGAATCGGCAGCGCAATATGCGCACGCACCGCGTGACGCGGACGATATAGAAGGGTAGATTTATTGACTTATTCTTGGTCGGCTTTTTCGTCGTTGTTTTCCGTGATGCCAAGCGATTCATCAGAGAGCGGCGCAGCGGAATATGGATCGGAAAAATCTTTCAGGCGGTTGTTGAGTTTTTTGTATTCCTCGAGATAACGTTCAAGTTCAGCTTTGTCAATTGGACCGGTGTCAGAATATTGGAAATCAGTAGTATCAGTTTCTGCTGTAGCTTCATCCTCGTCGGGGAGATAGCCGGGGCGGGAGCGATCAAGATAGATATCGCCCGAACGCCAATAAACAAACAAGCTTAGACCGGTTGTGAGGGCGGTAATAAGGATCGCTCCCGCCCCAAGCAACGCCAAGTTGCGTCCACCTGTTCCGGAATTATTCATATCTTTTTCTCCTCGAGTTCAGAATACTTAGACATCCCACAGCTCCTCTTGCATCTTTTTGACGGCGAAATACTGTTCATCAGAATATTCGGTCAACTTAGCCGTAGCTTCACGCAATTTAGCCCGCTTTTCACGCACGGTCTCAAGTTTTTGATAAAAATCTTTTGGACTATTCTGGCAATCTAGGGCAATTAATTCCTCCAGCTCGCGCATGTAATTCGTATACTCTTCCTTAAAATGAGCTTGCTCTTCGGTGAATTTTGACTGGATGGATGATAAAGTTGGACGATTGTTTTTCACTAAACGCAAGTTAAGCGGCGTAATAAACTTATTGACGAGAGTTTCATAGGTAGTACCGAGATAAGTACGAGTTTTGGAATCGATTTTTTGGAGTTGGGTGAGGGACTGTTTGATAGTGGGACAGTTTTGCGAAATGGCGCTTTCCTGCTTTTCGCTCAAAGCGGAAACTGGCGCCGAAAGCGATGAAGTGAGCAAAATACTAGCACTAACTAATATTAACAGAAGGTTTGTAGATAATCTAATGGTCTTTCTAGACATCTTTGTATAGTCCATTATGTTTTTTATCATCATAAATCAAAGTCGGGATACCTTTAACATGGATGCGGTTTTCAACAACATCTTTAACCTGCGACAAAATTCCCTGCACTTCGTCGCTAGAAGAAAGTTTAATAATCTTTTTCAGGTCGGCGTCTTTCACTTTGAAATCTTTGAGCCAGGACTGGAGAAGTTTTTCGGCTTCGTCGTGCGAAATACCGCTGAAAACGACTTGGTAATTGATACCTTTATCATTAGTCTCGGTAAAAAGGCGGTCGATGAGTTTTGCAGCATAAGCTTCGTCAACTAGAGCGGCGGCATAGAAATACTGAGCGATCAAGCTAGAGTTAGCAAATTTGTCACCGCCGTCTGGCAACTCGATCGGGTAAAACATAATTGCGGTATTATATTGATCGAAAAAGCCACTAGCTTTCTGCGCGCGATAGCTCTGGAGGCAAACCGTGCAGCCTGGGTCGACAATATCGAGGGCGAAAGGCGCACCTTCATGGTATTCGCTAGCAAAAACTGTGGGCTCGACAAAATATTCTTCGGCTTGCCAGCTGTGCAGGCGATCCGGAATGGCAACGAAAATTTCGCCCCATTCGCTGAACCAGCGTCCGGTCCATTCGAGCGGATTGCTGGGTTCTTCAGCGTCAATACCGCAGACTTCAGCGCCGAGCGCGCAACTTTCGGGCTGAGAAACATTACAAGTACCAAAAACCCAAATTGCGAGCAGCGCCTTTACCGACTCGACAAGCGACCAGATAGTGATGAAAACAATCAAAACTGCGCCAACTTCGATCGCTGTGCCGAGAGGCTTCACCCATTTCGGATGTTTCAGAACAACTTTGCTCAGCAGGCTATTTTTTACATCATCTTTGAAATTGGTCTCGCACTTCTGGAGACGGACTTTTTTCCAAACGCAACCCCAAGCTTTTTTGAAAACGGCCCAGTATTTGCGGCCGATATCGCGGCGGAAGATACTCAAAAAGGCCACGAAGACGCCGACAAGACACAAAATAATGAACGCTGCAATACAAACCATAGGATAATTATAGCACAACTTGACCGCTATTAGCTAATGGCGAGGCGAATTGGGCTATTCTTCGGTGGTTTCGATATGGAGCTCTTCGAGCTGAGCATCATCGACTATAGACGGTGATTCCATCATCATATCGACGCCAGAACCGTTTTTCGGGAAAGCGACAACATCGCGAATACTATCAGTGTTTAGAAGCTCCATCAACATCCGATCAAGACCAAAAGCGCAGCCAGCATGAGGCGGAGCGCCAAACTTAAAGGCGTTCAGCATGCCACTGAAGCGTTTTTCGACTTCCTCACGGCTATAGCCGAGTATACCGAAGGCTTCGTAGGTTATTTCAGGATCGTAGTTGCGAACGGCGCCAGAACAAAGTTCAAGCCCGTTGATAGCCATGTCGTATTGGTCGGCAATAATATCGAGCTTATTTTCAGTTTCGCGAAGTGCTTTCAGGCCGCCATTTGGCATCGAAAAGGGGTTGTGGCAAAAGTCAATCTTCCCTGTCGCTTCGTCTTGTTCGTAGAGCGGAAAGTCGATAATCCAACACATGGCAACTTCTTCAGGATTTTTCAGACCAAGCGCATCCGCAAAAGCAATGCGCATGACGCCGAGGACTTTATTGACCTTTTGTCGCAAATCGGCGCCGAAGAAGACTGCATCACCGTCTTTTGCGCCAGTTAATTCTTGGATCTTCGCAAGCTCCTCGTCTTTGAGGAATTTTGCGATTGAGCTGCGTACGCCGCCGTTCTCATATAATATATATGCTAAACCGCCAGCGCCATTCTTGCGCGCGAGTTCGGTAAACTCGTCGATTTGTTTGCGCGTGAATTTGCTGCCGCCTGGTACACAAATCGCTTTCACGCAAGGAGTTTGGAAGACTTTAAACTCGCAGTTTTTAAGGGCTGCGGTGAGTTCGATGAGCTCGAGGCCGTAGCGTAGGTCTGGTTTGTCGGTGCCGTATTTTTCCATAGCGTCGCGATAAGTAAGGCGCGGTACTTCCTCGGTGAGTAAAGTCTTGCCAGCAAAATCTTTGACTAATTTTTTGATTAGTGGCTCTATGGTTTGGCGCACAACTTCGCCGTTGTCGACGAAAGCCATTTCCATATCAAGTTGATAAAAGTCGCCATATAAGCGGTCAGCACGCGGGTCTTCGTCACGGAAACACGGAGCGATTTGGTAATAGCGCGGTACTCCGCCAACCATGAGAAGCTGTTTAAACTGTTGTGGGGCCTGAGGCAGGGCGTAGAATTTTCCAGGATGGAGGCGGGAAGGAACGAGAAAGTCGCGAGCGCCTTCGGGCGAGGAATTCGCGAGAATCGGAGTCGTAATTTCGATGAAATCGTGTTCGTCCATGTATTGGCGTATGATACGATAATACTCGGCACGCTTTTTCAAGATATTTTGCATACTCGGGCGGCGAAGGTCGAGATAGCGATATTTCAGGCGCATCTCCTCGCTCGACGGATCACCTTCGTCATGAGTGTTGACGGGGAGAGGTTCGGATTTATTAATTAAATCCAGCTCGCTGACGACGATTTCAAGGTTCCCGGTTGCGATATTGGGATTTTTGAGCTCAGCGGCGCGCTCGCGGACGACGCCCTGAGCCGAGATGACGAATTCATCACGCAAGGTTTCGGCGACGGCGAAAGCATCTTTCACGTCGGGAGTGATGACGAGCTGAATAATGCCTTTATGATCGCGCAAATCAATAAAAATCAATCCACCATGGTCGCGGCGAGAATTCACCCAGCCGGAAACTTGTACTTTTTCACCAATTTTTTGTTCTAGGTCTGTCGATAAGTATCTCATAGGGGATATTATAACATGAAATAAACTCTCTGAGTTGAAGATGTGTGATTTTATGTATTTAACTATTGCAAAATCAGAATACAGCTTGCGATGGTTGTGTTTAAACTAAATAAAAGTCAATAGCGACATTCTAAACTGCTTTTGCTATGATTGAGTTAAGGAATGCGGTGTCATAATGCTCTTTGCATGTTGGTGTTTTTATGATAAAATAGCATAAATGTAATTGGAGAAAAATCATAATGAGGGAGCGTTGTCCTGATATCACACAGCTAGCCGACTGATTTCTTAGTAAGGAGTCTATGACACCTAAGAAATTACAGAAGCTCTGTTACTATGCGGTAGCATGGGGCTATGCCTTGTTGAATCGACGAATTTTTAACGACGATGAGTTCCAGGCTTGGATTCATGGTCCAGTTTCTCCAACTCTTTATCATAAGTATAAGAAGTACGGATGGAATCTGATTGCAAAAAGCAATAGAAAGCCTGTTTTTGGCGATGATGTCGAAGAGTTGCTTGAATCAGTCTAGGTAACATACGGGGGAAAAGTGGGAACGAACTAGAAGTGCTTTCACATACAGAGAGACCTTGGCAAAAAGCACGTGGCAAATGCACGGAATTTGAGCCATGCAAAACTCCAATAAAAAGCAAGGGCATGCGCATGTTTTACCAATCTATCTGGACTGGAGCATAATGGCAGGATTGACTAAACTCCGGGGAATAAAAAACTAGCACTTCTCCTCGCGGATGAGAATCGCAAGTTTAGGATAATAGTTGATGAGCGAGTTGAAAATGATTTTTTGTTTTCTAGCATCGATTCAACCGGACATAATGACAGAAATCTAAATAATCAGCAAAAGGCTAAGCTTAAGTGCCTGTTCTGTGATTTTCTCAAAGATTGCCTAGAAATGACTATTAGTGAAGTTGACCAGAAATATGGTCGTCCCGTGGATTACGGCGATGTTGCTATTGAGAATGATGAGTCATTCCAGCCATTCCATTATGGCCTGCATGAAAGATTAGCGAAAAATGTTAAGAAGCCTTATGGGTACTTTGCACGGTTTATTGCAAATAAATTATGTCTATGCTTGCCTTCCGAAATAGTCTGTTGTAGAATGGAGGAGTCTGGAGAGACATTGGAACGGGCGCAGCCAGTTTTGGCTGGGCTAGGTTTGGTACTTTGATAGAAAGGAGGCGGGATGATGACAATATGCCCGTGTTGTGGAATGGAATTTCACATGATTAATAGCGACCCGGGTAGGTGCGCAAATTGCGAAGAGTTGTATGCGCGGGATATGAGGGACCATCATTACCCTGTCGGTTTTACCTACCGCAAGGAATTAGCTGATGCAGGCTTGGAACAGATGGCGATTGAGGATTGGAGAAGAGTAAAAATGCTCTCACACGACATGCGGATAGCGAAAACGCAATGCGATTTAGAAAGCAGGTTAGTCGAGCAAAAAAAACTGATTGAGAAGATTAACAACGAGAACCAGGGGAGAATTCGCCGGCTTACGAAGTCTAAATCAGATTTTAGTGGTATTGTTTTTTATTAGTTTTGTTTATATTCCATCCTGTTGACGTATAGTGACGCTTCATAAAGACTAGCTAGCTTGTCTTACGTAAATACGTTTTTATCCTTGTTTCGAATAGTGCAGAGTTTTATTTAGCTCCGCCTATTCACCCTGAAGCCTTGAGGTGTTCCGATTTGGAATGCCTCAATTTTTATTGTTCAAAATACATTATTATCTATTAACTTCGTTGTCAATATCGGCTTGAATGTTTTGCGCTTCAATTGCGTTAGCACGCCTTGTTTCTTGAACGTTCAGTACCCTATGGGGAACACCGCTTTTATATTCCGTCCAACGATTACCATTAAGTGGATCTCGCCGCCAGTCTCCTGGCATTGCGGCCTTTCTAGTCCTTTCATGCGGAACTTTCATTGTATCTCCGGCAGCCAACTTCTGGAATGTACCAGATTGAGCCTCATAATCTGCTCGTGTCTTACCAGGATTCTTGCCGATCCAGTCTGCCACTCTTCGTTCATGAGCTTCCTCACGAATTTTATTCATGACTCTCGTAGCATTATCTTTATTCTTAAGATTCGCAGAAAGACGCTCGTCTGTAAAAGCTCTGGTAAAAATATTGTCCAGACTTTTAATTTCGTCGTCAGATAAGGATTTGTAGTTGTCATTTCGTTCAAGATTGTCATAGTAGTTATCGCTAAGCTGAGCAACGTTACCGGCGGTAATCTTTTCCGCTTTTGGTAATTCATAGGTCTGCCTGCTGAGAAGGTTCCCGTCTCCCATCATGTCATTTGTTAAATTGAATGAACCGGGGTCTTCATTTTTGAGGGCCGCCATTGCCTTGCCATCTGCGGATATCCTAGAGAACATGTCGCGCGCTGTTTCGGATTTTTGATAGCCGGGGTTCGTTGATGTTCCGTCTCCAAAAACATGATCGTATAAGTTTCTCATTGCCTTTGATCTTCCCGTATCGCCTTTAGCAAACAGCAACTGTTGGACTGCCTGGGCGCGCTGAGTATTGGCTTTTCTAGTGGCCTCATCCGTTGCGAGCTCAGCCTGCCGCATGTAGTGCATGTGGGCATTCTCTAAGCTGCCTACATCATCCGCGTTAATTTTTATTGAGGCACCAGTACTATCGGTATATCGCACATCGCCAAGGGCCATAAGATTCGCAAGATCGTTGATTTGTTGATCGGCAAACTCGCGCCGTCTCGTCATACGCCTTGCCTCGATAGAATCTGGGTTAATATTTTCAGCCATTTCCTCGATATCGTTGTCATCATTTTGCACTCTACTATAAGCGGACCAGCTACGAGCCATGTCGCGTTTGCTTCTACGCTCTAAGGAATCGGCAGCGTCTGTTCTGCCCATCCTTCGAAGCCCTCTAGCAACTCGCTGGCGTACACCCTTGCCGCTATTTAACCTCTCATACCGAGCTAAATTCCGATTCTTCACTGCCTGGCGCTGAGCTTCTTTGACTGCTTCTGAAGTGGTGACTGCTCGTCCAATCCGGCGGTTGAGGCGGTCATTAAACCCGGCAATTTTTGCACCGAGGTTACCAAGGCCCGCCATAGAACTACGCAGAATGCCAGGAATGAGAAAGAATGGTATGACGTTAGCTAGAAGTGCGATCAGGATCATCCCGAAGCCACCCTCGCCGTCAGCAGCGCCTTCCATCAGCAACCTGGATACAAAATTTCCTCCACCCATTAACAAACCGCAAATTGGATATACTAGCAACAGCGCCGTAAATAATTTAAACCATCGTTCAAAGATTTTCTTTGTGTTAGGTAAAGCATATGCGGCAATAGCTAATGGCGCAAGAACGATCAGGACAATAACAGCGGCCTGGCGTACACACAATATAATGAAGAAGAAAATAACACCTAACACGCAAGCTATTAATGTCAATATAAACGGAATCATCCAGGTTTCAAAAGTGCTAGGGATAAGATGCGCGATGCTAAACGCCCCTATCGCAAGCCCAGTGAGCTCACCGGCGCCCACTACATACGAAACAACTGCACCAATTGAAGTCCCTAGGTTGGCAGTTGATATGTCCCCTGCCATGCCGTCGAACAGTTCTTTGATGGAACTTCCTAGTATATTAGATAGGTCAACTGCCATTTGACAAACGAAGAAGGAAATATTGATCAAGATAATAGCAATGACTAGTTTCGGCAGGGTCTTTTTAATACCATAATTACTAATGCCGAAACCAGTAACCTGAGAAATGATTACAAAAACAAGAAGGATAATGAAGAAGATATTAGCATACGACTGAAAATTTTTCCAGGCATTATACGTTTCGCTACTATTACTATATAGGTTGGCATCTATACTGAGGAACTGGTTTTCAATCCAACTGTACAGCCCTTCTACTGCAGCCCCCATGACGGACATGGCAGGGCAAAGAATCCAGCTGAGCGGCCCGCCGGCGAGAGTACAGGGGGATTGGATGTCTTCATCACCATCAGTGCCTTCACTGTTTGTGGCACCAGATGCAGCGCCGGAAGTAACTGGCTCACTGAGTGCGCCGTCTGGCAGTGTTGAGATTGTGAGGTCGTTGAGCCTACCGACTATATCACCGAATCCGATCTTCACACCAGTAAAGTAGTTCTTGGTAGCTCCGTTATTGATGTCATAGGCAGACACCTTACTCTCGTTATTTTTGGTCGCTCTAACCCAACATTTTTGGAAAGAGCCCTTATAGTAAATCCGCGCTTCTTTCGAACCGTTGTTTTTTGCCATATTGAGTTGGTCGCCACTAATATTACAACTGCCGGAATCAGTAGTTGCCACTTCCATGCCGTAAAAATCAGTGAGATAAGTTTGCAATAACGTTGCTTGTTCGGTCTGGTCTAATTTTAAGTCGCTCAACTGTTTGTAAGTATTATTAGAAAGGTATTTGAGCGCTTTGCCGAAAGCAACAGCTTCGTCACCCAGGCTAAACTCAGCAGAGCTGGGCGTATACGGAGCATCAGTTGGCGTTTGTAAGGTAAAGTTCCCGGTTACGCCTGGAATTAATTGTATATTATTTTTAGCGGTTGCATTTTCCGATAGGTCGGCTAAAACAGCTGCGCGAAAAGCACTATACGAATCGCCTTTTTTATAAGAATGAGATGAGCAGCCGCCATGAGTAGGCCAAAAAACTTCGCAGTCTAGCTGTAGTTCGCCTTTGCGAGCTTCGAACTCTACAATTTTGCTTCCATAGTGAGAGTAAGTAATATCAAGCTTCGCATCCGAGGCAAACTTGTCGCCATTTAGCTCTGCACACATAGTGACTGTGGCTGGTTCCTCTTTAACCCCGGTGGTATCGCCACTATACTTGGCGTCCCAGGTAAATATCGTGCATTTGCCATCGCCCGTACCAGTTCCCGAACTGTAGCCCATGCCTTGTAAAAAGGTAGCGACATCCGCAAGATTGTTTTTGGTCGGGGGGATCACAGACGGGTTTGATTGTCCATAAGTCTTAGCTACTCCATACAGTCCGCCAAAATTAGATTTGCCGTTAAGCAGACCGTCACAGTTCACGCCGTCAACCTTCGTGAAGCCGGTTGGCAGAGAGTACATATGACTACCCCGGGTACTGACTATTGAGCTCCCATTTAGGTAATCTCCTAACTCAATAGAGCTCTTGATATTTTTGTTATTGTAATAACATTGTCCTAGGCCATAGAAAGCTGCTTTCTCTAAAATAGCAGTTTTTGTATTGGCTACTGCGTCAACATCCTGAGAAATAAGAACAATGCCACTTAAGACTCCTACGAATGCCAGGCTGATTGCTAAAACAATTTTCTTTGGTGACATATTATTCCGCACTTTCCTCGTATATTTCTAGATTTTCACTGGCTTGATACCATTCACTAACAACCCAACAATCTTGTGCTAAACTATCAACGCTATCTTCTAGTGTTTGGTTCGCTATAGTTTTTGCCTCGGATACAATATCTTGCAAGCTAAGAATGCGCGCGCTCGAATCTGTGTCCATATTCGAGCAGGCTGAGTCTAGCTGGCCATCATAAATACAGCCGAAACGGTTATACAAATCATAAGTTTCAACTTGTGCTTTGAGCATGGTCCATTTTGCTTTATAGTATAATTCTTCGATATTGTTTGGGCCATCGTCTTCGGTGCTCTCCCTGCTATATATGTCTGCTGAAAAATTACCTTCGAGGCCATATGATTCGTCTAGAAAGCGGTTCGCAACGTCGGTCCCTTCTGTGAGGAATTTTTCCAAGACTTGCATTTCTGTAGGTTCGGTTGTGGTTTTCTGTTTCTTGACAAATTGAAAAGCCGTTTGATAATCTTTCAGATACTGCTCTAATTCAGTTTTCTTATGTTCGTCATCAACCCCTGAGTATTTTTCCACTGATGCACCTAACATGCTTTCAGCGGTTTGCCAAAATTCTTCATTGTAATCTTCTGAATAAAACTCTTCGATGATTTTGTAGTCAGTTTTATTATCATATTCACCCTCCAAAACTGTTCCGTCCGTAGTACCATATAAGACATAATTCGCATATTGATTAAACTTGCTTTCGGCGCCGGCGACATTAGAAGAGTTTTTGCCGAAGTTCGACAGGAGTAACGCAACGATGGCGATAATTAAAACAGCGATTAATGCGACAATACCAAGAATAATTAAGGGTTTTTTGCTGACATTGTTGTGCGAACTGTTAAGCACAATATCTCCCGAACCGCTCGCCTTGGTATAGACTGGGTGGTCGTCGGGGCTACTCGAGATAACTTGGTCGCGAGAGAAAGGGTTTTGCGGGGTTGAAACTGGCGCAGGGCCTGCGTTAGCTGAGTTAGTTTGCTCTACTAAGTCAGGAGAGTTTGCTGCGCTAGTCGGCTGAGGCACGTTGGCCGGGCTATTGCTCGCGTCAAAAGTATCAAAAGTTTTAGCACTACCGTCGCTAACGGCAGCGCCCGAATTTGGTCCCAAGTTGGCTCCAAATTTGGATGGCATATATTTAGTATAGCATAAGAATTTTGGAAAGGCTAGGTGCGACGTAAGGCAAAATTGTTAATATTGAAAATCGGCTAAACTCGTAAGGTTTATAAAAACTATTAGATTCGGACGTTCCCCGTCTAGCCCAAACCTGAAAAAGCACCCCGAAGGGTGCTTTTTCTGCGTCAGTTCAAGATTATTTCTTGGCTGAGCGGCGGCTCGCTACGTAGTAGCCAGCAGCAGTGACGACTGAGCCAGTGCCAACGATTGCGCCAGCAATAGCTTCTGGACCAGTGGTCGGGAGAGTAGTCGGAGTGTCGTCTGGGAACTTATCGTCCGGAGTCGGCGTCGGTTCTGGAGTCGGTTCCGGAGTTGGTTCTGGATCTGGGGTAGGAGTTGGTTCACAAGCCTTCGTCAAGTGAACGTTGGCGTAGTCTTGAATCACCTTGTCACCAATGCTACCACGGCCCCAGTTAACTAGCATGTTACCACCACAAGCAAGGTTGGTATCAACCACCTTAGCACGGAAACGCACGATAGCGTTTGAACCCGCAGTGTAACTACCGATATCGATACCTTCACCAGTAACGCCGTCGTTGTTCACGACTGCACCATTCGGGTATGTGCCGTTCCACAACTTCGTAGAGCCAGGGATATATTCCAGGTTCGTTGGCAAAACGTCATTAATAACAACGTGGTGTTGAGTGTCATTGCTTCTGTTGGTGTAAGCAATCTGATATTCAAGCTCGTCACCAATCTTGACATCAAGGTTGTCAGTCCAGTTTTTGCCGGTGGTACCAGCGAAACGGACGCTCTTCTGAATGGTGTAGTCAGTGTCGTAAACAGCTTTCACCTTGATGGTGATGTAGTTAGCATATTCATAACAGCCTGGAACGTTACCATCAGGACCGTCATAACCAATCAGAGTACCTTCTTTCTTATCAACGATATCGTTGCTAAGAGCTTTACCTTGACCGCCAGCGGCATAACCGTTGTTTTCGATCAAAGCAGAGTCGCGAACATATTCGAGGTAGAATTGCTCACCATTAGCACTCTTGAATACTACGTTGTCCCAGTATTCGCTTGGAGAAGCGTTTGAGGAATCAATAAAGCCTCGAACGTCAATGCTCGTGCTGCTTCCCTTAGGAATGCTAAAGAAAGCGTGAGTGTCGCGAGCAACGCCAACACCGGTTTCGCGCCAGTCTTCTTGGCTTTTGCCGTTGTTATGGACATACATGCGGACGAGGTAGGTTTTACCGTCTTCGACAGTAATATCTCGACCGTTCCACTTGTTGTCTTTGCCAGCATTGATGCCGGTATCTTCGCGAGCACCGACGAAGTCGAACTCGCTACCAATCACACTGTTAGTGATGGAGTTAAAGACGACGTTGTTCCATTCGCCTTTTTCGTATAGCTCGTTAATTTCTTCGATAGTGTGTGGGGTGCGACCGTCCTTGCTGTTGTCGCCGCTGGCGGAAACAAGCGCAGGGATCGCAGCCACACCCGCGAGGACTGCTGTACCGGCAACCACCGCGAGGGTAGATTTAATTACTTTTTTCATAATATAATCTCCTTTTGCAGATTATTAATGTTTAACTAAATAATTTAGAGTTTTCGTCTTAGGTTTTAGATTTGTTTTCTCTGGTCCAAATTGTTAAATTCCTTCAACACAGCTAAATACATCTCAAACACAATACATATCCTTGGGAATCTTCCCAGCAGTCGGGGTTCTGCTGGGAAATTAATGTACACCCACTCCTTTCTTAATGAAATTTTTATATGCGTCTATAAATTAACCGGATTTAATCCGGAGTTACGAAACCACTATGCTCAGTATTACTAGCATCGCTAGTATTCTGAGTTGTGTTTCCATTACCGTCTGTTACTGTTGTAGTGACGGTAGTCTGCGTGTTCTGCGTAGGCTTGCTAGCAGGAGCACTTGGCGGTGTTCCACCAGATACCTGCTCACCACTTGTACTGGTTTGCGGGACATCCGGCACGTGGCCGCTAGTCACGCCACTACTTATTCCGCCATCGGACTTCACACCGTCTGTGCCAGTTCCGTCCGGTTTTGCGGTCTGACCGCCGTTGTTGTTACCCGTGCTTGGCGTCGTGACATTGCTGCCACCGCCACCTTCCTGACGATCAACATATGGCAGAGAGTTATCATTTCCGGTCGTGTTCCCCGGATCGTTATCTCCACCACCAGTTGGGGCATTGCCCGGGTTAACAGGATCTTTCGTGGGATTCTTTGCCGGCTCCGTTGCCGGAGGGTCTTCCGGATCATCGGTCGGCGGATTCTGTGGCGGGTTGCCTGGAGGATTGCTCGGCGGGTTACTTGGGTTGTCCGGGTTACCCGGGTTGCCTGGGTCATAAGTCTCCGTTGTTACCTTTGTCTTGGTCGAAGTATTCTTCGAACCTTCGTCAAAGATACGGAAATTCTTGTTGTCCGCACCGGTACCGAAGACGATCTTGCTGTCGTCGGCATTAGTGAAACTCCAAATAACTGCCGGCAGGCTGTCCTGCTCTTCAGCTGCAGTGTATTTCTTCATATACCGCAGTGGGTTCTCAACGGTGCTCCCAACTCGGTACTGCCACTGCGCTCCGACCGGGATGTCTTCCTGAGTTTCGAACTTAATCGGAAGACCCCACTGCTCTTTCGTCTGACGTGCCTCAACTCCACCATAAGTGAACTTCGAGAACACTTCACAGACGATTGCAGCGTTGCGCTGCGCGTCTCTCGTCAATTCGTCCTGATCCGTGTTTGGATTGCGACAAATTGAGTACTGCAGACCGTCCGGGTCCACACCGTCCGCTGTATCGTACCTTTCGCGATGCTCCTTAGCAATCGCTACAAGGTCCTGATTCTGCTCACGAATACGATCGAATTCCGTCAGGAACTCTGCCATACCGCCAGCATAAGTCGGCGAATACAAGATAGCCTCGATGGTTTCCTTGTACGTCAGATCCTTGTTGTTCGGATCGGTGTACTTGAACATCACCGGCCTCTTATATTCCGACTGCGCATCACGCACCGTATCATTCTCGCGGAACGGTTCACGGCAAATTGCGCCGGCGTCAGCAACCTGGTATTTGCCGTACCATTTCTTGATGAGTTGATCGTCATCGAGATTGCTCGGCGCGAATGTGTCATCCTCGCCGTTACTGAGTCGCTCCTCCTTCGTATTCAGAGCGATCTCTTTGACCTTTTTCTGGTCAGAGTTGGTTGCCTCACCAAACCGAAAATCTCCAGCAAGGGCTGCGACCGGAATTGCGATAGCGAGTACAACCGCCGAGATAATCGTTCCTTTAAGCATCCGGTGACACAGGAGATATTCACTGATGTCATCGGAATCGCTGCAGTTTTCTTTCGCCTGCCACCTGGCCCATACGCAATAGGCGCCGGCAACGACCAGAGAGATAGCTAACACAACAATACGCTGTGTAGAAATCCCCTTTCCGGTTGCTATTACACGCGCGAGCGCATAACACTGCCACGCTATCCAGCTGGGTATGGCGAATCCAATCGCGTTAGCTACGATGTCGTCCCAGTGGATAGAAACGTAGTCGGACTGGTCTCTCCAGTCTTGGAACTTCCCGATGGCTGCCTGACCTGTCGCTAATAAAAAGTATAGTGACAGCAGGGCTGCCAATACCATGACTACCAGAAACGGCCAAGTTGCTGGCGTCACAAACATTTGACTCATTGTTTTCATACATGAGCCCTCCTTCCATTTTTTATTTTTATCTATCAAAATGAAAAGGGGCAGCCTGGCTACGGCTACCCCTTGTATAGTGGGATAGCCAGCAGCGGCATGCATGAACACTGCTTGTCTACAAAACGCCTCGTGGGCTTCATTTATATATAAACGCTTTCAGATACTCATCTGACGGCGTAATCTCGGGCCTTGCCCGTCAAAGAGCCCCCGTGGGCCACGAAAGTACGAAAATATTGTCAAATAATTGTATCTGAGATGTATTTAGCTGATGTAAATGGACCTCTGCGAGACACTCTCCCGAAATTCCTCGCAGACTACTTCCATTGTAGCACACATGCTTAAAAAAGTCAAGTGTTTTATCACGGGTTAAACATAAACGTCAATCATGCATATTTACCCCTGTTAAGTTTGGGGTGTTTTGGCGTTGAAAACGATAATGCTTAGAAAAGTCAAATTTTGGGTTTGAGGAAAGTGGTTACGAAAGGGTGAAAAAAGCCCGGCCGGGAGGGTTGCGGTTTGGTCCCGGGGGATTTTGGGCATGAAAAAGCCGTCCCGATGTTGCTGGGACGGCTCTTTTTGAAAGGAGGATACTGTTGTTGTATCTAAAATGCTAAATCCGATCCCCCAATCGGAGCCGCCCCAGCAAATGCTGGGCAGCTAGGCATTTCCGCCACCAGCCTGACCTGCACCAGATTGCGGACCGTTGCCGCCCTGCTGACCAGAACCAAACTGCTGCGGCTTAAATGGCTGAGTCGGATTGTTGCTACCGCTCTTCTGCCGCTTGCTGTCCTTCCGAGCCCTACGGTCCTTACGGTCGGCCTTAACTGCATCGCTAACGATACGATTAAGATAGACCTGGACCTCCGGGTCACACAGAAGTGCCTGCTTCTCCGGGGTCAGAGTCACCAGAGTCGGATCGATCGCCGATGACTGCTGAGGCTGAGGCTGCGGTTGCGGTGCAGCCGGTTGCGGAGTTGGAGCGGCCAGAGTCGGTTGCGGAATTGGTGCAGTAGGCGCCTGTGCTGCCGCAACGACGGGCTGAGTAGACTGGCTGGGCTGGAAAGGTTGTAATTCCTCGCCGGTATCCAAAACAAACAGTCTACCATTCTGCGGATTCTGCCATACATTCTCCACAGCTAAACCGGCTGCCAGATCCGTGAATGACCCATCCTGCGGGTTCATCCAGACCTGTCGCATAGCCTGCGTTGCTGGTGTGAGCGGAGTAGCTGCGGGGGTGCTTTGACCCTGCTTCTCAGCCAACATCTCCTGGACCTCTTCCCTACGGCTGAGCTGAGAAAGGTGATCGTATACCGCACTCGCCAGATCAACGTCGTCAAGCTCACGCGCTGGGACGCTGATCCCTAACTGCTCGAAGAATCGCTTCTTTTCATCCGGGATCTGCTCGCCGTCGGGAGTGAGATTCGCGCCTGTAAACTGCGCCAATATCTCCATTGCCTTGCGGCTGGCTTTGTCAACGGTGCCAGTTGCTGGGGTCGGGGTCGTGGTCGCCGGAAGCTGCTGCTCTGCGTCCGTGGGGTTCTGCTGTCCCAGTCGGTCGATATTCCAGACCTTCGGGATCAGATCTTCCCGCCCTTTGTTTTTCAGAAGAGAAACGGCCGTGCTCGGATCTTCGAGATGATCTCCGAGTATATCGCGACCCTGCGGATCGTGACCTTTCACTTCGAAGGCTACGATCTTCCATGGGAATTCAGTTCCTAATTCCTCCTCTTTGGTCGCAAGACCATCCTCGGTATAAGCGCGGCTAGGCACGCCGTTCTTATCGATCGTGGCGTAACGCCACACAACCGGCATTGAGCTTTCGCTCACTTTCTTTGAGCTGATGATCTGCGCGTCAGCGTCGAAAACGACATTGTTGTTGTTCGCCGCCTTCTGCGCCTTCTTTTCCTTCCTCGTTACACGAGGAGTCGGGCCCTGAGCCCTTCTAGTTCCAAGTCCTAATTGTGCCATAATATGGCCTCCTTTCATATTAACGTTCGATGCCCTCTTGATACTGCGGGGCACATTTCCAGTTCCAATCCAAAGGCGTGACAGCCTTTTGGACTTGACGCCATTGTAGCACACTTGGTCTAAAAAGTCAAGTATAAAATCAGGAAAATTCGGAGATAATGGCGGTAGTTTTTGGGCTGTTCTCTGTAAGATGGTTGAGATTATGGTTGTAAAATTTGTGAATTATTTTAGCATGAGCGGGATGAGGAGGTCGTCGATGGCGCTCATTTGAAGAATACGTCTAGGAAAAAGCCGCCAATTTCGAGGTGTGAGTAGGATAAAATACGAAATATTTGGCGGCTTGTGACAGATGGCAGAAATGACGCCAGGAAGTGATTTTGGTTTATAAAAGTAACGGATAAAGGTTTTTCTGTAACGGGCTAAATGCCTCAATGAAAAAATGAATGTAGTGACAAACTTGTCTATCCTAGCTCATCGTGGTGATGATTCGACGTCATCGCAAAACTGCGGTGGGGCATTGTATGCTACTACGAATGAAATTTTTGGTCAAAAATTTGGTTTTTACCCACGACGATTCGCTCGGTCGAAGTCATTTCTGAAAACGAAAAATGTGCATAAATATGTGTATCTTCAGTACGCTCTGTCGGACGCCTGAAGTCGAATTGGTGAAAGATCACGCAGGTGGCGGCCGCACTCAGCCCAACGAGGGGATAGGAACCCTCTGGGTGTGTTGGACTAGGAAGGTTTCCTACGGTCCGCCCCTGACGACTTTTCTATCATAGCACGAATTTTGAATGGTGAAAAGAGTGAAATTTGAAGAAATTATGATAAAATTATGGCGAAATTGTTGAAAAATGCGGAAAAATATTGACTTTTATACTTATCTGTGCTATAATGGTAGGATAGCTCTTTAAAATTTTCCATATTTTGACAAAAAGGAGGTAATGATTATGGAAAAATTTAGGTTAGTTAGGCCACAGATTATTCATAAGGAAATGGCGCTGGATTATCTGGAGGAATTTCGGAAGAAGCAGTCGGAAATTCACGGTGTGGGCGGACTGGACCGGTTTGCGGATGACTACGAGGGTTGGCTGGAAAAGCTGGAGGAGGACCGCAGACGCGAGGCGAACGAAGAACTGGTGCCAGCGGAAACGTTCTTCTTAATGAAGCACGACGCGGCGCTGTCTCACCGCTTACAGGTGGATGCTGAGCGATTGGTCGGGATGATAAATATCCGGCTAAAATTGAACGACGCGCTCTGGTACCATGGTGGACACATCGGCTATAGTATTCGTCCGTCGGAACGGCGTAAAGGATATAATAAGATCAACCTCTATCTGGCACTGAACTGTGTAATGATGCACGGGATCGAGATGGCGCTGATGAGCTGCGATAAGTTCAATATCGGCTCGCAGAAGACCATCCGAGCGCTGGGCGGAAAGCAACTTCACGAGTATAGCTACAGAGAAGATGGTAATCGGCCGTCGATTATGCAGCACTATGGGATTGATGTGGCTGAGGCGGTGACGAAATATGCGCCGATCTACGGGCCGATAGTGGCTGACTGACGATTATAATAGCCCCTGCCGGGAAACTGGCGGGGGTTTGGGTTTCTGGAGTTTTAGGCTGAAAAATGACCTCGCTGGGAGGCTTCTGGGGTCGAAAATTCGGTGGTGGTCCAGAAGGGACACTTCTTGAACCTGCTCCCATTGTAGCAAAACTCCTTGTAGAACGCAAATATGGCAGGATTTTAGACTCCCAACCATCAGAATGGCAGATGCTCCAGAGTTGAACGATGAGTTCGAATACATCTTATAGATACTCTACCACTTTTTTCTAGAACCTGGAGGCAAGGATAGCCAGAAGGCGATGAGGCGAGAAGGAGAGGAGTATGGGGCTCGACCAAGAACTAACACTACCCCTATCGCATATACCTCCTGCCTGGGGTGAGTAGATGGAGATGCTGGGCTGGCTAGAAAAAAGAAGCTAGGGCGAACTGGTATGATAAAGGTATGAGCAAACCCACCAAATACACGCCAGATGTGACCCAAAAACTCCTCGATGCGATTCGTAGTGGATTCACGGTGAAGACTGCCTGTGTGATGGCTGGGGTGACTGATATGACACTCAGCCGTTGGCGAAGGCAACATCCTGACTTTGATACTGAGTTCAAAAAAGCAACGGAGGAGCAAACCTGGTATAGTAGGAAGGCTGTCAGAAGGGCTGGATTCAGGTTTATGAGAGAAAACCTGATATAAACACCCACAAAGCCTAGAAAAAGCCCTCAGAGGGCAAATAAATGGCTCAGGAGAGCAAAATCAGCAGGGCGAGATAGTGTTATATGAAGGCTTGCCTGTGAGGTTTGGTGGTATTGCTGAGGACAAACCGTATCTACCCCGCGTGAACCCATCAAACGGCAGAGTAGAATACCTCAAGCGTGAGAACGGTCGTAATGTCCAGCACATCTGCGACATTGAGGTATTCAAGCGTAGTTTTCCTAGTTGGTATCAGAGAATCCAGGGGCAATGTTGGCACGGTGGAACACAGTAAAATCACGCTCCTGACCTCTGTTGACCTGTCTGGGAGCGACAAAATCAAATATTGGTGATTCCAGAATCTCAATTACAGCAAATCTGACAGAATTGGGCTTCTAGAACCGTCCAACAATCTCCACCCCATCCCCTGACATCATAGGAGGCGAAAAACGAGACTATAAAACCGTGGTAAGATGAGAATATGAGCAGAAAATCAAAGTTCACTAGAGAAGTCACCGAGCGAATCCTTACTCTGATTCGTGATGGCTACACCGTGTCTGATGCGTGCCGTGGTGCTCACATCTCTGCTGATATCTTCTATCGTTGGTGCGACAAATACCCAGACTTCCATAGAGCCGTAGTGAAGGCTACTGACCTTCAATGGAAGTATGCCGAGCAACTTGTCCGTAGTGGCTACCGAGGCTATACAAGAAGGCTAAACCGACCATCGGTGAACTATCGGTCACCTGGGGATATGCTGTTTGAGATGACAACTCCAACCTGACCTCTGTTAGCATTGACAAAATTAGCAATGTGTGCTACAATGAGAGGGTAAGGCTCGCAAAATCTACATTGTGAGAGCAAATTAACCTTTCTCCATCATCAGGGAGGTGATCTTATGGAGAAAAAACAGAGTTTTACCTATCAGGAACTTGCTTCAACTATCGTCAAAGCGGTCAGGGAAAGGGCTGCAACCATACCGGCTTTCCGTGATAGTCATAACGGTTGCATTCGGATTACGATGGTGCCGCTCTGCAAAGATGCAGATGTGTGGCTGGGCGGAATGAGCAACTATCAAACTTGGCTGAACGGTGAAGAACAAGATGTCTGCGAAAGAGAGTTCGTTTACAAAATCGACCCCAGAGGCAGTCATACGATTCAGTATGTCTGCGAAGATGGGCATACCGAGCCCGTCAACTGCTACGGTTACTCTGCTCTAAAATCAGCCTGGGCGCTCGATCAGCATCGCAGGAGAAAAGTCGGAGACAGCAGTGAGCCCTATATGGGCTATTTCATCGAAGAGAATGGCTGGTCCACTCACTGCGGCGCCGCCTGTACAACCATTACACTGAACGGCGAAGACTTCATCGACCTTTGCGTCTGCACTTCCGGTGCGAAACAGGATAAAGACATGGAGTGTTCCCTGGTCGGCATTCTGGAAGCTCAGGAGTTTTTCGAGCATTATTCCGGAGTCGCCAAGTTCAACCCCTATATCGATGGCAAGAAGTCTCCCTTGGAGCAGGTCTGGTGCGATTGAAAGCATCTAACGGAAAACTCAACCCTCGCTGAAAAACTGGCGAGGGTTCTTTCTGTTCTAGATTTGTTTTATCTTAGCAACAAGTTGTTCCACCTGTTCAGTATCACCACGCCTAGCGTAGTCGCCAAACACGATTAACGGACGGACTAGCACCCTGAGTCTCACCTTCTCTCGCAAGGTCTTATCTGCTCCGTAGGCATCCAGCATCGCCGTTCGGAGTTCTTCGCTACTGACATCCATAAAGTCACCAGCCTCGTCAAAATAGCACATCTCGCTAAAATCGATGATGCCAACTTTACCGTCATCATCGACAAAGATGTTCCCATCACCGAGGTCTCCGTGCGAGTAAACGATATTCTCGCCCAGCTCCTTCAGTTTTGCTGGAATAGTCTCAAACACAAACTCATCAAGTCGAGCAATTTCTTCATCGGAAAAGTAATCTGACAGCCTATCGTGTGACTTCTGATAGCGTTCCTGCCAAGCAGCAAGTTCCTTGTCTAATGTAAACACCTTGGCATCCTCTGGATGAGCCTGGTGTAGTTTATGTAAAACTGAGGCTAATTGCGAACCAATGCTCTGGTAGTCTGGGTTTGGTAGCGTATCGAGCGACCGCCCAACTACACCATAGATACCAAGATAACTGTCATCTGGAGAAACCCAACCCACCTTCTGCGTATTGATGCCGAGGTTGAGCGAGTTTACAAACTCCAAAGCCTTGATTTCTGGCTCATACTTCACCTCTGGTGACTTCTTGAACTTAAAAACGATGCGACCGTTGTCGATAACATAGCCACGACTCCAAAAACCATCATCAGCCAGTTTGATTTGAGTAGGTAGAACGCCTGTGAGTTGTTCGATGGTTTGAAGTTCGTTGTCTTTCATAGTATAATTTTATTATGAAAAATGAAATAAATCTAGCAGAGGTTCAGTTGGAGCGAGTCAATGAGTCGACTCGGCAAGCACTCTGGAACTTGTTGCAATATCTGTTATTTGAAACCAGTCCATCAGGCAAGAATGTGGCTAACGAAGATGGAAGTTTTGACTACAAGTATTTTAGCAATTACTTCACCGATAACGATCGGGATGCTTACCTTATTAAGTCGAAAACTGGCGAGTTGATGGGGTTTTTGATGATAAATCAATATCTCCAAAAGATAAAAACTGGGCACTCGATTGCTGAGTTCTTAGTGCTGCCGAGGTTTAGGCGAAATGGAGTGGGTAGTGAAGTGGCAAAACGGTGTTTTGCAATGTATCCTGGAAATTGGGAAGTCAGTCCAGCAGATGGGAGTGATTCGGCTTACAAGTTTTGGAAAACGGTGATTGATGAAGTGACAGGCGTAGACAGCAAACTAGAGGATGGGCTATTCGTTTTTAACACGGAGGAGAATAAGAAGTGAGTATCATAGATACAAATAACAGCGTTGGTTCGGCAGAAGTCTGATGAGTATCGAACGAACGACCCAGGACAGTATGATTTCTGGAGCGGACATCTGAAATACGTCTATCACGAGGCGACAGAACTGGCGAAACAGTATGGAGCAGACCTAGAAATTGTGCAACTTGGAGCATTACTGCACGATATTGCTTTGTTGGAGAAAGTGGGCTCGAAAGCCGACCATCACGAAAATGGCAAGAAGTTGACTGAACAGATTCTACAAGAGTATAACTACCCTGAAGATAGGCTTAGACGAGTGCTTGGTTGTGTCCTCCATCATCGTTCTAGTAAGGATGCCGAGAATATCGAAGAACTCTGCGTAGCGGATGCAGATATCTTGGCTCATTTTGGCAACATTCCAATACTATTTGATGCGGCTTAGAACTTGCATAAGATGGTAGGACTAGAAAACGTGCGAGAATTTATGCGAGAAGCGTTTGAAAAGGACTTTGACGACCTAAGCGAGAGGACGAAAGCAGAATTTGGGCCAAGATATAAAATAATTTATGAGGTGGTTTTGGGAGAAGAAAATGACTAATTTCATGGATAATCGATGACTTCTTTGAACAGATGCTTAAACTAGCCCAAGAGAAAATGCCAGGAACGAAATTATATCAAGGCAATTTGCAGGATGGACTAGTTGGTGAGTTAAAGCGTGAGAAGTATGATGCGATTATTGCCTACGCTCCAGACCGTCTATCTCGCAAATGCTGATTTTATGTGTTTGTCTGATCCGAAATTTAAAACTCCAGAGGCCACCCTTGAGGCTTGCCGTGCTCGTATTGATGCTGCTGAAACGGCTATGAACGACATTGCCGAAATCGACAAGACCCTGAACGACCCTAACTCCATCAAGATGACGAAGGAAGATTTCTTGAACCTGCTTGCCACCTCTACCGAGAAACTTAAAAATGGCACTTTTGCCGAAAAGGATGCCATTGCGAGAATGTGGCTCTTGAACCTACGAATTGGCAACAAAAAAGAGGTCTCTTACCTCTGTAAAACTGAGTTAAAAGACCTCGTCAAATTCGGGAATGTCCTTTCTG